>JBOGIW010000072.1:0-7540 GCA_050748045.1 Vicinamibacterales bacterium
GGGGTCAGATCGGGGTCAGAGTGACGATGTGGATCGACTCAACGCCTTGAGTCGCGCCATGTAAGTACTCTGACCCCGATCTGACCCCGATCTGACCCCGTCAGCGGATGACGCCCTTGCGGACGGCGTAGAGGACGATCTCGGCGGCGCTGTGGACGTCCAGCTTCTCCATGATGCGGGACCGGTGCGTGTCGACGGTGCTGGGGCTCAGGAACAGCAGGGCCGCGATCTCCTTGTTGGTCCGCCCTTCGGCGATGAGCTGGAAGATCTCGCGCTCGCGCTGCGAGAGCAGCTCGAAGCGGTCGGTCACGCCCCGGTCGGCCAGGTGGCGCACGTAGTCGTCGGCAATGACGCGGGCGATCGCGGGGCTGAAGAACGACTTGCCCGCCGACACGGCGTCCACCGCCTGCAGGAGATCCACGTCCGCGGAGTCCTTCAGCAGGTAGCCCGACGCCCCGGCGCGGAGCATCTGCGTGACGTAGGCCTCGTCGGCATGCATGCTGAGGACGAGCACGCGCGTGGCCGGCGCCTTGCGGGCGATCTGCCGCACGGCCTCGATGCCGTTCAAGAGCGGCATCGCGACGTCGAGGATGGCGATGTCGGGGTTCGACTCCTCCGCCATCCGCACGGCCTCGCGCCCGTCCCCCGCCTCGGCGACAACCTGCCACTCGGGGCGCGCCTCGAGCACCTTGCGCAGCCCCTGGCGCACGACCGTGTGATCGTCGGCGAGCAGAATCCGGAGCGGAGGCATGGGCACCTACCCGGCCAGGCGCCCTGAGGCCGCAGGGAACGGGACGACGCCCGGCGCCTGCAGCGGCAGCGAGACGAGCAGTCGCGTGCCCCCTTCCTCGCGTGCGGCGATCGAGAGCGTGCCCGACAGCGTCGCGGCGCGCTCGCGCATGCCGATGATGCCCAGCCCGCGCCGCGCCGGACCGGTCTTGGCGCTGGCGGCCTCGATGCCGCGCCCGTCGTCCTCGACGGTGACCTGCAGCGCCTGGTCACGCCGCACGAGGCGGACCGTGCAGCTCTTCGCGCCGGAATGCTTCGCCACGTTCGTCAGCGCCTCCTGGACGATGCGGTACACGCAGACTTCCACGTCGGCCGCCAGCCGCTCCTCCATCCGCTCGTGCACGAGCTGGGCGCGGATGCCGGTCCGTTTCGAGAACGATCGGAGGTACGTGTCGAGCGTATCCGGAAGCCCGAGGTCGTCGAGCATCGACGGGTGCAGGAGCTGGGACAGGTCGCGCACGCTCTGGAGCGCGGACTCGGCGATGGCGCGCGCGCCCGCGAGGGAGCCCGCCGCACGCGAGCCGGACTGCGTCTCGCGGTGGGCGACGCCGAGCTCCATCTTGATGGCGGTCAGCGCCTGGCCCACCTCGTCGTGCAGCTCGCGTGCGATGACGCGCCGCTCCTCTTCCTGCGCGCTCACCAGTCGCGCGGAGAGCCGCTCGAGGTCGCGCCGGTTCTGCACGTCGAGACCGCGCTGGCGCTCGATCTCGCGCTCGAGGCGGCCGACGTGCCAGGTCGCGATGGCGGCGACGACGAGGCCGATGAGGATCGCGAAGGCCCCCATGTCGAGCAGCCGCTGCCGGACCTGGGCGTAGAGGAGCGAGACCTCCACCTGGTGCCGGTGCTCCGCGACGCCGCGCAGCGCCGCGAGACGGTCGAGAATGCGGAGGATCGTGTCGCGGCGCGGGACGATGCGCCGGCGGAGGAACACCGCCGCGTCCGCGGAGTTGCGCGGCATGTCGGGGCCGAACACCACGTCGAGCGACGTCCAGTAGTCGTCGAGCTCGGTCTGGAGCAGCGCCCACTGCTGGCGCTCGATCGGCGAATGCACGTCCTGCGCGTAGGCCGGCAGCATGACGCCGATGTCCTCGCGGATCTGACGCAGCTCGTCGCGGTAGAACTGGCGCGTGATCGACCCGGTATCGACGAGCGCGTCGCGCAGGTAGACCGATCCGAGCAGCACGTTGGTCCGGATCGTCGAGAGCACCTGCTCGCCGCGGACGAAGCTCGTACGCGCCTCTCCGACGCGCGTCTCGAGCTCCGTCAGGGCGCGCACGAGGTCGTACGTCGAGAATGCCCAGAGGGCGAAGACGGCAACAAAACCGGCGACGAGCGCGCCGCGGATCGTGGAGGGGGGGCGGGCGAGGCGCTTCACCGACCCGGGCGATCCCTCGGGTACATGCACCCCTGGATCGTACTGCGGAAGCTCATGCGCGTCCAACTGAGCCGTGGCCGAGCAGCAGGGCGGCCAGGCCCGCGCCTCCGGGGGCGTCCGTGACGTGCGCCTGCGGCACGTTCCGCAGCAGCGCGCTCTGGTCGAGGCGTGGATCGCGGATCACGACCGGCACGTCAACCTCGCGCAGCAGCACGCGGTCGCGCCATTCGAGTCCGAGCCCCACGACGATCGGGACGCTCGGACACGTGCGAAACAGCGCGATGATCAGACGCACGGCGTGCGCGAGGCGCCGCACGCCGAAGTCAATCGTCTCGAAGCCGTCGGTGTCTCCCTCGCTTGCCGTGCCGCAGAAGTATCCGTGCGGAATGTGCAGCGCCGCGCCGCCGTCGGAGATGAACGGCTCCCGGATGCCGAGCTCCTGCTGGAGCGCGCGCACGTCGGCGGCACTGCGCCCCGAACAGAACACGATGGTGGAACCCGACAAGCTGTTGAGCACGGGCCGCGCCTCGGCCAGCGTCCGGATATCGGCAAGCCGGAGGATGCCGTCGATATCCGCAATCACGACGACACCGGCCGAGGGCGGCTGAGGGAGAGAGAACGGAACGGCGGAAGCAAGCATGCGCCCCCACTGTAGGCCACGGCGCCTTGAGGGCGGTATCGGGTGATCACGGTATTTTCAGGGCCCCCACCAGCGCTCAGCAGTAAGCGTCCCAGCTCATCCGGCTTCGTCGCGGCGCCGTGGCTGCAAGCCCGGCAAAATATACAGGATCAACCCGATACCACCCGCGGGGGCATTGCGGGCAGACTGTCGTCACGATTGAGGAGCGATGCCATGCCGCCAAGCATCGGATACAGCCTGCCCGCCGACCCAGTTGAGTTCTCCGTGGAAGACGCGATGCTCAATACCTGGGTGGAGGACACGAGCGTCTACCTGCGCCTCGACTCCTCGGATGTCGCGCCGTCCGACGAGCATCCACCCGATCAAGCCTGACGACCGGCGGCGCGCGACGCGTCCGCCCGCCAGCGCACCGCGATCTACAACGGGATGTTCCCGTGCTTCTTCGGCGGGTTCCGGTCACGCTTGGTCTCGAGGTTCTCCAGCGCCGTAATCAGCTTCCGCCGCGTCGTCCGCGGCTCGATCACTTCGTCGATGAACCCGCGCGCCGCGGCCACGTACGGGTTCGCGAACTTCTCGCGGTACTCGGCGATCTTCGCCGCGCGCGCCGCCGGCACGTCCGTCGCCGCGTCGAGCTCGCGCTTGTAGAGCACGTTCACCGCGCCCTCGGCGCCCATCACCGCGATCTCGGCCGTCGGCCACGCGAAGTTCACGTCGGTCCGGATGTGCTTGCTCGACATGACGCAATACGCGCCGCCATACGCCTTGCGCGTGATCACCGTGACCTTCGGAACGGTCGCCTCGGCGAAGGCGAACAGGAGCTTCGCGCCGTGCCGGATGATGCCGCCGTACTCCTGCACCGTGCCCGGGAGGAAGCCGGGCACGTCCTCGAAGGTGACGAGCGGGATGTTGAACGCGTCGCAGAACCGGACGAAGCGTGCGCCTTTCACGGAGGCGTCGATGTCGAGCGTGCCGGCCAGGTGCGCGGGCTGGTTGGCGACGAGGCCGACGGGGCGCCCCCCGAGCCGCGCGAAGCCGACGACGATGTTCCGGGCGTAGTGGCGGTGGACTTCGAGGACGTAGCCCTCGTCGACGACGGCGTGGAGGACGTCGAGCATGTCGTAGGGCTGTGTGGCCGACTCCGGCACGAGGCGATCGAGCGCCTCATCTTCGCGGTCCACCGGGTCGGATGACTCCACGCGCGGGGGGTCGTCGACGTTATTGCCCGGCATGAAACCTAGCAGCTCGCGGATGAGGAGGAGGCACTGGCGATCGTCCTCCACCGCGAAGTGCGCGACGCCGCTGCGCTCGTTGTGCGTCATCGCGCCGCCGAGCTCCTCCTTCGTGACCGCCTCGTGCGTGACGGTCCTGATGACATCGGGACCGGTGACGAACATGTAGCTCGTGCTCTTCACCATGACGGTGAAGTCGGTGATGGCGGGCGAGTACACCGCGCCGCCGGCGCACGGCCCCATGATCGCGGAGATCTGCGGCACCACGCCCGACGCCAGCGTGTTGCGAAGGAAGATGTCGGCATAGCCGCCGAGCGAGAGCACGCCTTCCTGGATGCGCGCGCCGCCCGAATCGTTCAGGCCGACGATCGGCGCGCCCATCTTCATCGCCAGATCCATGATCTTCACGATCTTCGCGGCGTTCGTCTCCGAGAGCGAGCCGCCGAAGACGGTGAAGTCCTGCGCGAAGGCGTACACCGCGCGGCCGTTCACGCGGCCGTGCCCCGCGACGACGCCGTCGCCGGGAATCACCTGGCCGGCCATGCCGAAGTCGAGGCAGCGGTGCGTGACGAGCTTGTCGATCTCCTCGAAGGTGCCCGGGTCGAAGAGCAGCTCCACCCGCTCGCGCGCGGTGAGCTTGCCGGCGTCGCGCTGCTTTCGAAGGCGGGCTTCTCCGCCGCCCAGCTCGGCGCGCCGATCGAGGTCCGCGAGAACGTCGCGTCGCTGCATCTACGCCTTCGAAACCGCCTGCGCCTTTTCCCAGTCGGCCAGGAACCGCGCCAGGCCGATGTCGGTGAGCGGGTGCTTGAACGCCTGATCGATGACCGCGGCCGGGCACGTCACCACGTCGGCGCCCATCCGCGCCGCTTCGATGATGTGAATCGGGTGGCGCACGCTCGCCACGAGGATCTCCGTGCCGAGCTCGTAGTTGTCGAAGATGTCCACGATCTCGCGAACCAGGTTCATCCCCGTCGCCCCGATGTCATCGAGGCGGCCCACGAACGGGCTCACGTAGGTGGCGCCCGCCTTCGCGGCCAGCCACGCCTGCGTCGCGGAGAAGATGAGCGTCACGTTGACGCGCGTGCCCTCGGTCGAGAGCGTCCGGCAGGCGCGCACGCCGTCCTTCGTGAACGGCACCTTGACGACGATGTGCGGGTCGATCGTGGCGAGGTCGCGCCCCTCGCGGACCATGCCGGCGTAGTCGGTGGCGACCACCTCTGCGCTGACCGGTCCCTTCACGAGCTCGCAGATCTGCTTCAGGACCCGGCGGTGATCGCCCCCCTCCTTCGCGAGCAGCGACGGGTTGGTCGTCACGCCGTCGAGGATGCCGATGAGGGCGAGCGCCTCGACCTCCTTCACGTTGCCGGTATCGACGAACAGTTTCATCTCACACTCCCACATCCCGTAAAGGTACCCCGGGACGGGCGCCCATCGCACGCTTCGTCACCGGATTGCTCAACGCGCCGATCCCCTCGATCCATTTACCGGGCCGTTTCCTCGACGCGGTTCGACTCGGAGCTCATGTTGGGTATCGGAAACCGATTATCCACCGCGACCACGGCGTACACGTAGCGCGCCCCGGGCGTGGCCGTCTCGTCCCGGTACCGGGCGTCGCGGACGGGCGCGCTGGTGAGCGGCTGCAGTGTGTCACCGGGCGTCTCGCCGCGCAACACGACGTAGCCGCCGAGATCGAGCTCGGTGTTCGGCTCCCAGATGAGGCTGATGGCGCCGTCAGAGGCCACGGTGGCCAGCGACTTCGGCGGCGCGGGCGCAAACGTA
Source organism: Vicinamibacterales bacterium (assembly GCA_050748045.1). Taxonomy (GTDB): domain Bacteria; phylum Acidobacteriota; class Vicinamibacteria; order Vicinamibacterales; family UBA2999; genus CAVYVZ01. The sequence goes on from JBOGIW010000072.1 coordinate 5,813, forward strand.
TCCACCGGCGTCACACAGGCGGGCGGCGACTCGTCGCCGACGCGCGCATCGCCGCCCACGCCGCGGACGGCCCGCACCGTGTAGCAACGCCCTCGCCCGAACTCGACGCTGTCGGTGAAGTCGAGCCCCGGAATCGCAGCGGCGTTGACCCGCCTCGGCGGCTCCTCCTGCCAGTTCGCCTCCACACCGGGCGGCGGCGCGAGCGGATCGGGCAGGATCTCGCGGTAGACGTGGTACTGCGGCGGCCCGGCTGGCGCGTCCAGGGAGGGTGCGTCGAGCTCTTCCTCGAGCAGCACGGGAGGGGGCTCGTCCGGGAGCATGCGATCCAGCAGGAACCCGAGCAGCCCTCCCGACGGCTCCCACGACAGCAGAATCGCCCGCTCGGTGTACTGCACATCAATCGAGGGCGGCGGGTCCGGCACCGGCAGCAGCGCGAATTCCGCGACGCCGCCCGGAGGCCCCGGCCGGCCGCGCGTATTCCACGGAAGCGCCGTGTAGAAACGCGTCAACGGCATGTCGCGCGTGCGTGGTTCGCGCTCCAGCACTGGCTGCCCGGACTGCGGTGCGGGGACCGCCGCTCGCGGATCGCGGACGACGGGCGCTTCTCTTCCCTGGACCAGCTCGTCCGGCGTGAGCCTGTCACGGATGGTCACCTTCGACCCCTGGAGCGGGGCGTTCGAGGGCGTCGCAAGGACGCCGGGGTCGGGCGTGCTGCCAGGCCGCGGCGGGGGAGGCGCCACGGGCACGGTGGCGACGACTGTCCCGAGCTCGAACCAGCGGGCACGCGGCGGCGCGGTTCTCCCGGTGTAGGCGTAGACGTCGACGCGGCCAAGGTCGGCCGGCGTGAACTCGTCGACGTTCGCCGCGGGGATCGTCAGCGACACGAACACGTCGTGGCCGACGCGCTCGGCGTCGATGAGCTGCACGGGCGCCGGAATCGGCACGAGCGGCGCCAGTGGCGGCCCCTTCTTGCCGCAGGCGGCAGACAGCGCGCACATGGCCGCCGCCCAGCACAACGCTCTCAAAGGATGTATCGCGACAGGTCTTCGTTCCTGACGATGTCGGCGAGCATACGCTCGACGTAGACCTCGTCAATGGTAATCGATTTCTCCGGGAGGTCGGGCCCCTCGAACGAGATCTCGTCGAGCAGGCGCTCCATCACCGTGTGAAGCCGGCGCGCGCCGATGTTCTCCGTCTTGTCGTTCACGCGCGCGGCGAAATCGGCGACCCGGTTCACGGCGCCCGGCGTGAACTGCAGCTCGAGGCCCTCGACGCCGATGAGCGCCGTGTACTGCTTGATGAGCGCGCTCTTCGGCTCCGTGAGGATGCGCACGAAATCGTCGCGGGTGAGCGGGTCGAGCTCCACGCGGATCGGGAAGCGCCCCTGGAGCTCGGGGATGAGGTCCGACGGCTTCGACACGTGAAACGCGCCGGCGGCGATGAAAAGGATGTGATCGGTCTTCACCATCCCGTACTTCGTATTCACCGTCGTCCCCTCGACGATCGGCAGGATGTCGCGCTGCACGCCCTCGCGGCTCACGTCGGGCCCGGTCCCCGTGGCGCCGTCGCGGCTGGCGATCTTGTCGATCTCGTCGATGAAGATGATGCCCGACTGCTGCACGCGATCGACCGCCGTGCGGTTCACAGACTCCATGTCGACGAGCTTCTGCGACTCCTCCTGCACGAGGTGCTCGAGCGCGTCGGGCACTTTCAGCCGCCGCGTCTTCA
>JBOGIW010000073.1:0-9067 GCA_050748045.1 Vicinamibacterales bacterium
CTCGAGGGGCCGAGCCGCGTCCACCCGTTCGGCCTCGACGAGCTGGGGCGGGACATCCTGGCGCGTGTGCTCGCCGGCGCACGGATCTCGCTCGCGGTGGGCGTCGTGGTCGTCTCGATCTCGGCGACGCTCGGCATCCTGCTCGGCGCGCTGGCCGGGTATTTCGGCGGGCGCGTGGACGAGGTCATCAGCCGTCTCATCGACATCCTGCTGGCGTTCCCCGGTCTGCTGCTTGCGATTGCCCTGGTCGCGGTGCTCGGTCCCAGCCTGGCGAACGTGATCCTGGCGCTCACCGCGATCGGGTGGGTCGGCTACGCGCGCCTGGTACGCGGGCAGGTCCTGCGCGCGCGCGAGCTGGAGTTCGTGCTGGCCGCACGCGCGCTTGGCGCGCCGACGCCGCGGATCCTGCTGCGGCACATCATCCCCACGGCGCTTCCCGCCGTGACCGTGCAGGCCACGCTCGGCCTGGGAGCCGCCATGCTCGCCGAGGCGGCGCTCAGCTTCCTCGGCCTGGGCGTTCAGCCGCCCACGCCGAGCTGGGGGACGATGCTGGCGGGGGGGCGAGCGCACCTGCTCGACGCCCCGCACCTCACCGTCTTCCCGGGCATCGCCATCGCTGTGCTGGTCCTCGGCTTCAACTTTCTGGGAGACGGGCTTCGCGACGCGCTGGACCCGGCGACGAGCCGGCGCCGCTGAGTTGCAGCCGGCGCTGGAGATCGATCAGCTCGGATACGCGCGCCGCCGCGTCGCCGGCCGGACCGGCCAGCGTCGCGTAGCGGGCCCGCGCCGCCCGCGCGGTGTCCATCTGTGCCAGCCGTTCGGCCGCAGCGGAGAGGTACAGGAATGCCGCGGCATCGACCGGCAGTCGTGACGTCGCCTGAAGGAGAGCCCGCGAGGCGCCGGCTGCGTCGCCCGACAGGAAGAGAGCACGGCCGTACAGCGCGAACGCCTCGCCGCTGGCCGTGTCACCCGAGGCCACCGGCTGCAGCGCCTCGAGCGCCTTTTGCAGCGCGACGCGGTCGAGGCGCGTTTCCGCGGCGTCGAGCCAGACGCGTCCAAGCGCCGTATAGACCGCCGGCGCCTCCGGGTGCCGTTCCGCCGCGCGCCCGAGCGCCAGGACCGCCGCATCGGGGCGACCGGCGCGAGCGTACGCCAGGCCCACGGCGACCAGCCGTTCCGGGCGGTCCGGTTCGAGAGCGGCCAGCGCCTCGAGCTGCTCGAGGGCTTCGCGGGTGCGTCCGATCGCGAAGTACACGCCGGCGAGATCCGCGCGCGCCGCGGCAAACGCCGGGTTCAGGCCGACGGCGCGGAGCAGGGCGCGCGCGGCCTCGGGAGCGCGGCCCTGGTCCCCCAGGCAGATGCCGAGCAGGTGATGCGCCTCGGGGAACCGGTCGTTGATGGCGATCGCCTGCCGCAGCGAATCGACGGCGGCCGCCGACTGGCCGTTGCGGTACCGGGCGAGCGCCCGCTTGTACAGCACGCGAGGCGACCGATCGTCGAGCGCAATGAAGCGCCCGTAGTCGTCTGCGGCCCGCTCGAAATGCCCCATCGACGCGTTGACGTCGCCGACGAGCTCGAGCGGCCGCGTGGCGGCGGGATCGATGGCGGCCGCCTGGCGCAGGTCGCGAAGGGCGGCGGCAAACTCGCTCCGGCGCCGGTAGGTATCGCCCCGCTTCAGGTAGCCCAGCATGGCGTCGGGCTTGATGGCCACGGCGCCGCTGAATGCTTCGATGGCCAGCGACGTCTGATCCCGGGCCAGCGAGTCGTCACCGAGGACAATGAGCCGTCGGAACTCCCGCTCCTGCCGGATGCCGTTCCAGGCGACGATCGAGCCTGCCAGGGCGGCGGACAGCAGGAGGGCGAGGACCCAGGATCGCTTCATGGCTCAGGAACCCCACGCAGGGACGCCCCCCAGGGTACCAGGGAATGACGAACTGGGAACCAGGAACCTGGAACCAGGAACCTGGAACCTGGAACCTGGAACCTGGAACTGAACAAGGAACACGAACAAGGAACCAGGAACCCGGAACAGGGAACTCCCGGCAGTTGCCGGGGTCTAACGCGCTAGGGGGAAGTACAGGCCCATCCGGGACTTAAGTGCTAGACTGCATGCAGACACACTCACCCGGAGCATTCGTGAAGAACGCTGGCGCCATAAGCTGGTCTGAAGTCGACGGTCGCGAAGCTGCGCTCATCGAGCGTTGCGCCGCGGGGGACGAGGATGCCTGTGCCGAGCTGGTGACCACGCACCAGCGCATGGTCTACAACCTGTCGCTGCACCTGCTGGGCGACCGCGACGAGGCCCTCGACCTGTCCCAGGAAGTCTTCCTGCGGGTGTTCCGCACGCTGGCGGGGTTCCGCGGACAGTCGGCCTTGCGCACCTGGATCTACCGGATTGTCGTGAACCAGGCGCGCAACCGCCAGCGGTGGTGGCGCCGTCGCCATCGCGGCGATCAGGTGTCGCTCGACGCGCACGTCGCGCAGTTCGGCGACGTCGAATCGAAGGACGATCCGACGACGCCGGACCGGATGTTCGTACGCAAGGAAACCGCGGCGCGCATCTGGAAGGCGCTCGACCGCCTTCCCTTCGATCAGCGCACGGCGCTGGTGCTCCGCGAAATCGACGGTCTCCGCTACGACGAAATCGCGTTCTCGCTCGCTATCGCCGTCGGGACCGTCAAGTCGCGCCTCACGCGCGCCCGCCAGGCGCTGCGCGAGGAATTGCTGGGCCTCCGCTGATGGTCCCCTATCTCGACTGCGAGCACGCCCGCGGGATGCTGGAGGCCTTCATCGACGGCGAGCTGAGCGTCGACGCTCAGGTTGCGCTCGAGTCGCATCTGCGCTGGTGCAGGACCTGCACCGCGCACGTGGACGACCTGCGCCTCATCGGCGAGGCCATTCGCCACGGCGCGCTCACCAGCCCGTCCGACGAGCACGATCGCGAGCTGACGGCGCTCCAGGCCGGCGTGCTGAGCCGTGTGCGTGTCGAGCACGAGCAGTCCTTCCGGGTGCAGGTCCGCTCGATGTTCGACGACCGCCACCTGCTGTGGGCCGGCCTGGGCGCGACGACCGCGCTCGTCTTCTGCTTCTTCGGCACGATGAGCGTGCTGCAGGCGGCCAGCGAAGAGCGGCCGGATTCCCTCGCCGGCGTCATTTCGTCGCTCGCAAACCCCGGTTCCGATCGCAATCCGCTGCTCCTCGACGGGCGCATGATCCAGATGCCGCGCGCGCTCGACGACTCCCCGTCGCTCGATCAACTGTCGGAAGAGGAGGCGGTGTTCGCGCTCGCGGCGGTCATGACGCGGGAAGGCCGCATCGCGAACTACGAGCTGCTGGTGTCGAAGCGTGGGGGCGCCCGCCGGGTCGGCCGCGCCGAGCAGGCCCGCCATGTCACGACGCTTCTCGACAGGGTGGCGCAGTCACGGTTCTCGCCTGCGGAGCAGGGCGTGGCGCGGGCTCCGGTTGCGGTCAACATGGTGTGGCTGCTCGCGCGAACGACCGTCAGGGGATCGCCTTCGTACGCGCTCGATTTCGAGACGGGTCCTGCGGTCGTGGCTGCCCCGGCGGTACCCGCAGCCAAGCCGCCGGCCGCCGACCGCACGCACGACGAGGCGACCAGGCGCCCTGCCATCACCGGATCGTCCGCCGCCGTCTCGGCCTGAAGACGTGGGATCGGGCTCGCCTTCACGGCATCAGGGTTGAGTCCGCGAGGACGGCAGTTCACCGCGCGTGCTCGACACGTTATTGAGCGCGTCGGTGGCGCGGATGACCACGCTGCGCGAGCCCGCCTCGCCGTCCAGCACCAGCTCGAACTGCTCGAGACGCGAATCCGAAATCCCGTCCTTCGGGTAGATGGGCCGCCACCGGTCGCCGTCGACGGAGTACTCGACCTTCTGGACGGCGGAATGCTCGTCGCGCACCTCGAAGGCGATCACCGTGCGCCCGCCCTCGCGCCGGACGCCGGTGACGGTGATCGTGGGCGGCGCGTTGTCGATGTCGAACGCGGCGCTGTCCATGTGCCCGGTCAGCGCATGGCCGGGCGGATTCGCCATGGAGTCCGACGCCGTCACGCGCAGCACGTACGTGCCGTTCGGCACCGACGTCGTGTCCCAGACGAGGATCGGGTCCGAGAGGCCGCGCTTCAGCGCCTTCCACGCCGTCTCGCCCTCGCGCCGATACAGCACGTCGAATTGCAGCTCGTCGTTGTTCTCGTCGTCGGCGCGCCAGACGAAGGTCATCAGCCCCTTCTGATACACCCGGCGGCCGAGGGCGGGCGACGGCGAGCCTGTCCCCGCCGGTCCGGGCGCGCCTGCCTGCGCCGTGAGGCGGCGATCCGGCAGGTCGCCGTCGTATCCCGCAATCTCCAGCTCGCCGGTGGAGAAGGGCTTCTGGAACACCGTGCCCGGCGGGTGAATCGTAATGGACGTGACGCGGGGGCGGAGGTTGCGCTGAAGGTACGCCGCGGTCACTGACGTGAGGAGCGGCGACTCGCCCTTCGGAGCGCTCAGCACAGCGCGCCACTGCAGGTACCGCGCGCGCGGGCTCGTGATGGGGCTGCCCTCCGGGTTGGTGTAGGCGGCGCTCCAGACGCTCCAGGTGTCGTCGGGCGTCCGCGTGTTGCCCGACCGCGTGAAGATCTCCACCCGTGCGCCGCTCGGCATGGCGGCATGCCACTTGATGGCGCCCCACGTGGCCACCGTTTGCGCGTCGCGCACCTCGGAGTCGTACGTGCCGCGCTCGGCACGCGTGGCGGCAAGGCGGAACACTTTGCCGGGGTTCGCGGTTGCGTACAGCATCGCCCCGGTGCGGTCGCGCATCACCGTCGTCACCTGCTGCGCCGGCGCGCGCGTGATGAGCGTCGCCTGCAGCGGGTCGCCCGACAGACGGTAGATCTTGCCCTTGTTGCCGGTGGCCACGAGAAGACTTCCGTCGCCCTCGAAACCGATGTCGTACGGCGCGTCCTCGCGCGACTCCCACACCTGGTCGGATGCACCGTCCGGGAGAATCCGGTACAACGCGCCCGCCGCCGTCCCGGGCGCGCTGCGCGGCGGCTGCGCCGTGGCCGTGGCCGATACCGATACATCGGCAATCGAGATCGCCGTGATCTCCGTCGAGACGGACGGCACAGGCGCCGGCGTGGGCTCCGGCGTGCTGCGGGCCGGTGCACGCTCCTCGACGGGTGGCCGCCCGCTCAAGGCCGCGGCGTAGACGATCCCGCCCCGATCGACGCGCAACGTGTGGATCTCGTTGAACGGCGAATCGAGCAGCACGAAGGCCTTCCCGGTGGCGTCCACCCGGAAGACGCGGCCCGGCGATTCCGTGCCGACGAGCAGCCGTCCCTCGCGGTCGAAGGCGAGCGAAATCGCATGCGTCGCTTTCGTCTGGTAGAAGGGCTGGCCTTTGCCGTCAGGAGAGATCTTGTAGACGACGCCCTTGTCGCCCGTCGCGGCGAATACCGTGCCGGCGGTGTCGACCGCGAGCGACCAGATGTACTTGTCCGCGGGATCGAAGAACACGGTCGCGGCACCGGTGGCGTCGACCTTGTAAATCTTCCCGTCGGGGGAGGTTCCGACGTAGAGCCCACCTCCGGGCACGTGTGCGATCGCGTGAACCTCGAGCTCCTCGGCGTCGAAGAAGACGGCACCCTTTCCCGCCGCGTCGATCCGATAGACCTGTCCTTCATTGCCACTGCCGACGTACATCGCGCCGTCCGGCGCGCCGATCATCGTCCAGAGAAAGGGCGCGTTCGATTCGTAGACGGGCGTCGAGGAGGGGCCGAGCATCAGGCGGCCGTGGCCGTCGATCGACAGGTTCTCGACCTCGCCTTTCAGGAAGTCGGCCTGCGTGGCGACCTGCCAGAAGGACGGAACAGCGGCAGACACGACCGCGACGCCCGCCAGCGCGAGCGTCCCGGCCACAGCAGCGAATCGCCTGTGGGCCATTGAAGACAACTGTCGGTTAGTTCTGTTCGATTTCGAGCCGGAGCGTGCGCGATCCGCTGACCGCGTGCCCGGTGGCCAGTTCCCACTCGCCCAGGAGCGCGCTGCGAAGCGGGCTGTAATTCCCTCCGTTCCGGTCGGCCTCCATGACTGCCATCACGGACGGGGGAAGCGACGACAACGACTCGCCCTTGACGACGGCGCCGCCGTCCTGGCTGATCAGGCGGACGTAGAGGCGGTTGTTCTTGCGCGCCTTGTTGAGGAGGCTGATCATCTGGGGCAGGTTGCGCGTCTGCAGCGGCTGCGTCTGCAGCTCCCGCGACTCCCACTGCGCCAGGCGGGTTCCGTCGGCCACCATGATCTGCAACACACCACGGGCGTTCGACGGAATCTCCACCGGGAGCGTGCGCGTGATCTCCTCACCGCGCCAGGTCCGTAACAGCACCTTGAGCGGCACCGCCGTGCCCGGCTTCGGCCGCACGCTGTCGATCCAGACCCGCTCCACGGTCGCCAACCGCGGCTGTTCGGTCGACTCGATTTCGAGCTTCACCCCTTCGATCTCGACGTCCTCGAACGCGTTCCGCAGCAGGAAGTTGATCGGCGCCACCACGTACGCCGCCGCTCCGATGGAGGGCTGCTCGCCCGTGAACAGATCCTCGAACGAGACGTCCCCGTACTTCTTCACGGTGGCGCTGCCCCTGACGACGAAGCTGGCCGCGCCGAACTGCCGCTCGTAGGAGCCGAGCGTGTTCAGGATGGAGAGATAGGCGAGCAGCGGCGTGAACATCTGGTCGTTCACGACGCCCATCCTGAACGTCTTCCGGATGCCGCGGTCCGAAGTCAGCGCGAGGGAGATCGGAATCAGCGCGGGTCCCTTGCCGAGCGTGCCGGCGATCGTCGTGAAGCGATCCTGCTGCACGGTGCCGATGACCTCGCCCGTGCTGGCGATCTTCATCGAGGAGAAGAGGCTCGGGAGGAGCGTGTGCACGTAGGCCCGCGTCATCGGGAACTGGGTCGGACCGAGGTTGTAGAACGGATGGCCGAAGGCGTAGACGCGATTGCCGTCCACGTGCGTGACGGTGCCCGTGGCGCCGAGGGACAGGTCTCCGTTCATCAGCGCCACGCCGACCGGATCGCCCGCGCGCAGCGGCGCGTGCCTGCTGGGCGCCGTTGGTTCGCCGGCCCCTGTCATGATCGGGATGAAGCCCTGCTCGCGGAAGGCGCCGGCGAGCGGTTCCACGGTGGTGGCGTCGAAGCCCCCCATGCTGAGCGGCGTCGCGATCGGCCGCAGCATCGTGCCGATACCGGCGGCGAGATCGCCGCCCCCGAGCAGCATGACGTCGTTCGGGCTGCTCGCAAACGGGCGGGCCCACGAGAACGCCTGGCGCAGCGAGTCGCGGAGATTGTCGGGCGTGAGCGGCATCCGGAGCTCGACGCGCGCCATCTGCCGGCGCGGACCTGGCAGCGTGGCCGCTTCGATCATCTCGCCAATCGGCGTGATGCCGGCGATCGGTTCCTTCGAGAAGGCGCCGAGCGAGTAGGACACGGCGCCGACGAGGCGGTCGTCGAGGTACACCGGGCTGCCGCTCATCCCGGCAATCACGCCCGTGTAGGCGAGCGGACCGCCCTCCAGCCTGGCCAGGATCAGGTTGCGGCTCGGCCCGATTACGTTCCTGAGCACGCCGAGAATGTGGACCTTGAACTCGTCGAGCCGGTCGCCCTCGAACACCGTCCGCCCCACGCCGACCATCCCCGCCTTCACCTCCTCAATCGGGAACAGCGTGGTCGCGGCCGGGGTGCGGGACGTGCCCAGCAGCACGGAGAAGCCGACGGCAGCCAATGCGGCGAACATGCGGGTGTTCATGAGGAATCCCTGCTCGAAGGGTACGGATAAACCACTGAAACTGCAAGCCCGGAGGCGGTCCTGAGTTGACAGCCGGGAAGAGCCTGGGATACTGTCGCCGCACCGTGGTCCCGTTGCCCGTCGCCCGCTTCCGCCGTGCCGATGCCAGCTACTGGTGGTACGCGTTTACCCACGAGGGGGCGGCTCTGGGCATATAGACGCGTCCAGAGCGGACCGGGACGGTTCCAAGCGCCTCTTCACCCTCGCGGCTGAAGAGGCTTTTTTATTGGTACGGCGTGAAACCTCTGCTCGTTGAGACGGTGACCGGCCGGACGATGGCCGAGCTTCGCGGGGCGCGGGATCGGTCGCGCCTCGCGGACCTGGTCGAAGTGCGCCTCGATGGGATCGACGACGTCGACGTCACCGGGGCGCTGGCAGACCGGACCCGGCCCGTCATCGTGACGTGCCGGCCGACCTGGGAGGGCGGCCGGTTCGACGGTGCCGAGGAGGTGCGGCGGCGCCTGCTCGCCGAGGCGCTCCGACGCGGGGCGGAGTTCGTCGACCTCGAGTGGCGCGCGGGATTCGACGATCTGGTCCACGAGACCGGCGGCCGGCGCGTCGTAATGTCGTCGCACGACTTCGAGCGGATCCCGCGCGATCTGGCCGACCGGGCGCGCGCCATGCGCGCCACGGGCGCCGAGGTGGTGAAGGTGGCGATTCCCGCCACGCGCCTGTCCGATGCGCTGCCGTTGCGCGATCTCACGCGCGACGGCGCCACCGTCGCCATCGCGATGGGAGCCTCGGGCATCCCGACGCGGGCGCTCGCGGCGACGTTCGGATCGCGCTGGACGTATGCGGGTGACGGCGTCGCGCCCGGCCAGCTGCCCGCGGCACGCATGGTGGAGGAGCTCCGCTTCCGCCACGTCTCGGCCTCCACGGCGGTGTACGGCATCGTCGGCACGATGACGGCCGAGTCGAAGTCGCCGGCCATCCACAATGCGTGGTTCGAGGCGGCGGGGATCGATGCGGTGATGGTGCCGATGCCGGCGCCGAGCTTCGATGATTTCCTCGGGTTTGCCGACGCGCTGCCGGTGGCGGGCGCGGCCGTGACGATTCCGTTCAAGCTCGACGCGCTGAGGAGCGCGGTGCGGGCTGACGACGATGCGCGGCGCGTCGGGGCCGCGAACACGCTTCGGCGCTCGCCGGACGGATGGGAGGCGACCAACACGGATGTCGCCGGGTTCCTCGCGCCGCTCGGTCACGAGGATCTGCGCGGCGCGCGCGT
>JBOGIW010000074.1:0-3610 GCA_050748045.1 Vicinamibacterales bacterium
GCGGTGTCCTCCGCGGGCTCGGGCGCCGCCGCGGCCGCGGATGCCTGCGTGCCGTCGCTCCCGCCGCATCCCGTGGCCATCAGGACGGTCGCCAGCATTGCCAGCATCGATTTCGTCACGCCTGCCTCCTGATCGAGACGACTCACAAACAGAACCGTCGTGCGAATCACAGTTCTCGTGCCCGGAAACCCGGGCTTCCGGCTCCCCGGCGCGCTCTTGCGATAAGCCTGCCGCCCCGGGACGCGCCGGGCTATCCTGACGGCATGCCCGCGGACGAGACCGAGCGCCTCGCGGCGTTGCGGCGGTACAAGATCCTGGATACCGACCCGGAGCAGGCCTTCGACGACCTCGCGCTCCTCGCGTCGCAGATTTGCGGGACGCCGATCGCGCTCATCACGCTCGTCGACACCGACCGCCAGTGGTTCAAGGCTCGCGTCGGCTTATCGGTGCGGGAGACCTCCCGCAGCGTCTCGTTCTGTGCGCACGCCATCCACCACCGGGGGCTCTTCGTCGTCCCCGACGCGCGCGAGCACGGCGAGTTCCGGCAGAACCCGATGGTCGTGGGCGATCCGCACATCCGGTTCTACGCCGGCGCACCGCTCATCACGCACGACGGCCACGCACTCGGCACGCTCTGCGTCGTCGATCGCGTGCCGCGCACGCTCACGCGCGACCAGACCGACGCGCTCGAGGCCTTGAAGCGCCAGGCGGAGGCCCAGCTCGAGCTGCGCGCCAACCTGATGGCGCTCTCGCAGGCGCTGCTCGAGCGTGACCGGGCCGAGGAGGCGCAGGAGCGGCTCATCGGCCAGTTGCGATCGTCGCTGACGAACGTGGCCAGGCTGTCGGCGCTGATCCCGTTCTGCTCGGCCTGCCGGATGAACATGACCATCCCCGCCGATCCCGCGTCGATCCCGACGATCTCCGCGGGTGTCACGCAGATGCTCACCGACAAGGGGTGGTCCGAGACCGAGGTGATGCGCGTCGAGCTCGCGCTGGAGGAAGCGCTGGCCAATGCGATCCGTCATGGGTGCGGCGGCGACCGCAGCCAGCACCTCCAGTGCATCGTCACGATCGACACGTCGGGCGACGTCGTGATCGTCGTCCGCGACCCCGGATCCGGTTTCGACCCGGCCGCCGTGCCCGATCCGCGCGCCCCCGAGAATGTGCTCAAGCCGAGCGGGCGCGGCATCTTCCTCATCAACGAGCTGATGGACGAAGTCGCCTACGCCGAGGGCGGACGCGAGCTCCAGATGCGCAAGCGCCGCGGGTGATGCCGCCCGCGCGGGTGCCTGACCGTCCTTTCGGCTCTCACCACGGATGAGTGGGACTCGCGGGAGGCCGATATGCGCGCGCCGCCGGCCGGCCGCGCACCGAGCCTCGCGGCGTCACTGCATCGTGATGCCCGCGCCCCGTGCGCCTCTGAGCTGCTCCCGCAGCAGCGACTCCAGCCGGCCGATCGCGCTATCGAGTTGTGCGTCGTCGCGCCGCAGGGATCGAAGCAGGTCGCGGCTGCGACGAAGCTTCTCGGTGGCGGTGGTCGAGGCCGCCCGTTCGGTCAACTGCAGCAGCCGGGCGACCAGCTCCGGGGCGGGCTGGCGGTCCCGATCGTCCCCGATGATCTCGATCAGCGCGCCGAGCGCGCGGTCCGGGTCCTGCAGCCCCTCATCGAGCGCGGCCGTGTACCAGTGGACGTAGTCGATGAGGAGTCCCGGCCTGGCGAGGGCAGCCGCCTCGCGCCGCATCTCGTCCAGCAGCACGATGGCGCTCTCGAATGCCGCGGTTCCGTTGGCGCCCTGCGACAACTGGACGCGGCCCAGGCTCACGAGGAGCGCCGCACGCGCGAGCCTGTCGTCGGGAAGGCTCCACACCTTCGCGTGCTGCTCCGCCCAACTGGATCCGAGCTCGAGGTTTGCCTCCGTGCGATCGACCTGCAGCGCCAGGTGGACCGCCTGCTCGAGGCTGACGCCGGCCGACATCAGCGGGCGATGCTCCGGACCCTGTACGGCAAGGCGGCCGAATGCATCGGCTCTGCCCCCGTCACCCGTTCTCAGCAGGCTGCCCGCGCGCTCGAGCCACTCGCCATAGGTTTCGCCGCCTGGAAGCGTCCGCACGAGCGCCCGTGTGAGGGGCGAACCGGCGCCGCCGTCCACATCCGTGTCGTCGGCGAGGGGCTCACCGAGCACCCCTTCCCACCAGACATACAGGTGCCGGCGCAACTCGGCTGGCGCCGGGTAGCGACGCGTCGGACCCGGATCGATGAACGGCGCGTCGGCCTTGTCGCCCAGGATCGAGGCGATGTGCTTGTGACGCGCCGACATCTCGTCCCGGCGCGGCGCGCTCAACTGCGCGTCCAGGACCATCACCAGGTCGCGATTGGCGAAGGTCCGCGCCACGTCGGAGACCGCGATCAGCCTGGTGGTATCCCAGGTGCTCGCCACCACCTGGAACTGATCCTGTCTGGTCAGCCGCGAGTCGGCGCCCGTCACGTACTTCTGGCCGTCCTGCTCGAGCCCGCGTCCACTGTAGACGAGCACCACCAGCTCGTGCTCGGTCGTTTCGGCCGCAATCGTCTCGAGAGCCGCGCGGATGTCAGCCACCGATCGGTCGCGGAGCACGGGATGGACAACGACCCTGTCGCCGAAGCTTGTCTTCAGGGCCTGCTCCCACATCAGGATGTCCTGGGCGGGGAAGGCGAGGTCGCCGATCTCCGGCAATACGTACTCCTGTACCGCAACGCCGACGAAGTGGATCCGCGATCGCGCGGGCTTCAGCGCGCCGGCTCGCTGGCGTACGCGCTCGACGAAGCGGCCCTGGCGCTCTCGCGCCCGCTCCACGACCGCGGTCGTCTCGGGCATCGTGGCCGGCGGACGCGTGCCGGCCGCGGCCGCCGCCGTGAGATACCGGTCATAATGTGCACGAGCGGCGTCATGATCGCCCAGGATCTCGTGCAGAGCCGCCAGCCGCAGCGCGACCGCAGGCAGGTGCGCCAGATCGGCCAGCAGGCGTGTCGCTTCGCGCCAGCGTCCGGCCGCGGCTGCCGTGCGGGCGGATCTCAGGTTCCGAAGCGCGACTGGCGACAGATCCTCGGCGGCCACGTCCAGGCGTCCGCCCGAGGCGACCGAGTCGGACCACCAGGACCATTTGAGCACCTCGTTCCGGGCGAGCGTTGCGTGTGTGGTCGACCAGAAAGGGGGATGCAGCGGCCCAAGCCACTCGGGTACGCCGATCTGGAAATCCGGCCCCCCGGAATCGGCATTCAGCACTCGGTGCCGTTCCGCAAGCTCCTTGATACTCTCGCCCGACAGTCCGGCTCGAGTGGCTTCCACCATGAGCGCGGTCGTCCCCTCCTGTGGCAGGCGCCCGCCTCCGAAGGTCATGCCATTCTCCTGGCCGGCGCTCAGCCACAGGGCCGTTCGCGGCGCCAGATCGGCCGGCACGCTGCGCTTCAGCACGCCCCCGAACGGCGCATCGAAGATCACCACGACGGGCCCTTCCCACAACCGCGCCAGCGTCCAGAGATCGGCACCGCTCACGGGCCTCAGATCGTCGGCGCGCGACGACGAGGTGCTGCGAGTGTCCCACAAGGCGGCCACCCCGGAGTACACGACGA
>JBOGIW010000075.1:0-3467 GCA_050748045.1 Vicinamibacterales bacterium
GCTCGATGCCATCGCACGCGAGGCGGCCCGGCAGTTTGCCGAGGCCCGGCTGGCCGCGGCCGAACAGACGCGTCCGACGGCCCCGGCCCCGGCGCCTGGGACCGACGTCCCCCTTACACTCGATGAAGCCGTGGCCCGCTCGCTCGAACGGAACCTCGATATTGCGGTGGAGCGGCTCAACCCCCGAACGTTCGACTTTTCGATCTCGGCCCTCAATGCCACCTACCGGCCCACGGTCAACTCGTCGGTCGCAAGCCGGAGCGCGACGAGCTTCACCTCGAGCCAGACCGCCGGCGGCGACATCCTGGTGACCGACACGTTCACGAGCAACACGGGCCTCTCGCAGAGCATCCCGTGGGGTGGTGGCAGCCTCGCGGTCAACTTCAACAACAACCGGATCGAGAACTCGAACGCGTTCGCCACGCGCAATCCGACGCTCAACAGCAATCTCAGCGCGATCTACGTCCAGCCGCTGCTCCGCGGCTTCCGGACCGACGGCACGCGGTCGCAGCTCGTGGTGACGCGGCTCAACCAGCAGATTTCCGAGATCACGCTGCGCGGCACCGTGGCCAGCACACTGGCGAACGTGCGCAACGCGTACTGGGACCTCGTGTATGCCATCCAGGCCGTGGAAGTGGCGCAGCGCTCGCTCGACCTCGCCACCAAGCTCGTCGAGGACAACCGGTCCCGTGTCGAGGTCGGCACGATGGCGCCGATCGACGTCATCCAGGCGCAGGCCGAAGAGGCGACGCGACGGCAGACGGTGGTGCAGGCCCGCGCGACGCATCGCACGGCGGAGCTCGCGCTCAAGCGGCTCATCGTCAGCGGCACGGACGATCCGCTGTGGACCGGGTCGGTCAATCCCGTGGATCGCCCGTCCTTCACGCCTGCCTCCCTCGACGTCGAAGGGGCCGTGCGACGCGCCCTCGTCGGGCGCACCGACCTCGAACAGTCGCGCCGGACAATGCAGGCCAACGACGCCACGCTGACGAACCTCGTCAATCAGCAGCTTCCGGCCCTCGATCTGACGGCCAGCTACGGGCTGGCCGGGATTGGCGGCACGCAGTTCGTCAGGTCGCAGGGCCTCGGCGGCGCGATCATCGGCCAGACGACGACGAGCTACGGCCGCGCGCTCAACACGCTCTTCGACCGCGCCGCGCCAACCTGGAACCTCGCGCTCGCGTTCAGCTACCCGATCGGCACGAGCGCCGCCGACGCCAACACCGCCCGCGCCCGGCTCCAGCAGCAGCAGACGCTGGCACAGACCAAGCAGCTCGAGCTGCAGATCGCCACCGAGGTCACCAACGCCGCGCTCCAGGTGCAGGCGACGCAGGAGCGCTACGAGGCGGCGACCGTGGCGCGCGAGCTGGCCGAGAAGCGGCTCGAGGCCGAACAGAGCAAGTTCGAGGTCGGCATGTCCACGAACTTCTTCGTCGTCCAGGCGCAGCGCGACCTGTCGGACGCCCAGAACGACGAGCTGCGCGCGCTGCTGGACTTCCGCAAGGCGCAGGTCGATTTCGACCGCGTGCAGGAGGCGCCGGCCAGCCGTGGCGGCGGCGTCACGACGATTACGGGCGGCACCGGCGGCACGACGCGTACCGCGGGCACGACGACTGGTGGTCCCGGCGGCCAGGGGCAGGGTGGCCAGGGGCCGGGCGGAGGCACGCTGCAGTGACCACGAGAGCCGGCGTCGAACGGCACGCACCACCACCAACGGTTGAGTCACGAGTCGGATGAAACGAGTTGTTGTCATAGCAGCGATCGCGCTCGCCGCGCTGGCGGCCGTCGGCCTCTATTCGCGCCTCTTCTGGCGGCCGCCAGCCGAGGCCGCCTCGCAGGACGGAGGGCCGGGCGGGCGCTTCGACGGTGGCGGCGCGTTCGCGCGGTCCCCGATGACGGTGGAGCTCGCCTCGCCGAGCCGCGCCGACCTCGCGCAGCAGTTGACGGTCGTGGGCAACCTCGTGGGCGAGCAGACGGTCGCCGTCGTGCCGAAGACCGCGGGCCGTCTCGAAGCGGTCTACGTCAGGCTCGGCGATCGCGTGTCCCGCGGCCAGCGGCTGGCGAAGATCGAAGACCACGAGATTCGCGAGCAGGTCAAGCAGTCGGAGGCCGCCTTCGAGGTGGGCCGCGCCAGCATCCGGCAGCGCGAGGCCGATCTCAAGTTCGCGGAGACGAACCTTGTGCGCTCGAAGGAGCTCTTCGACCGCCAGCTCCTCCCGAAGCAGACGCTCGACGACGCCGACGCGCGGTATCAGGCCGCGGTGGCGCAGCTCGAGCTGGCGCGTGCCCAGCTCACGCAGTCGGCGGCCCGCCTCGAGGAGCTGCGCATCACCCTCGCGAACACCGTGATCGTGTCGCCCGTCAACGGCTTCGTCGCGCGGCGCGCGGCCGACGCGGGGGCGTACGTCTCGCAGAACGCGCCCGTGGCCGACGTCGTCGACATCAGCCTCGTCCGGCTCGTCGCCAACGTCGTCGAGCGCGACCTGCGCCGCGTCGAGCCGGGCGAGCCCGCGCGAGTCGAGGTCGACGCGTTCCCCGGTGAGACGTTCACCGGACGCGTCGCCCGCGTGGCCCCGGTGCTCGACCCCGCGACGCGCACCGCGCAGATCGAGGTCGAGATCCCGAACCCCGGCCACCGGCTCAAGCCCGGGATGTACGCGCGCGTCAGCCTCACGATCGAGCAGCGGTCCGACGCGCTCACCGTGCCGAGCAACGCGCTCGTCACCGTCGAGGGGCGGCGCGGGGTGTTTCTCGCCGAGAACAGCACGGCCGCCTTCCGGCCCGTGGAGGTCGGCATCGAAGAGGCTGCGCGCGTCGAGATCCGCAACGGTCTCGACGCCGACGACCGCGTGATCACGACCGGTGCCGCGGCGCTGCAGAATGGCGACCGCATCCTGCTTGCGGGACAGGAACCCGGAGGACCGGGTGGGCCGGGCGCCGGACGCCCGAGGGCGCGGTCGCGTTGATGCGCGATGTGACGGCCACCACACACACGACTCGCGATCGAGACTCCAGAGCCTGACGTCATGAGCATCCCGCGCCTCGCCATCCACCGCCCGATCACGATGTTCATGATCTCGGCGGTCATCGTCCTGCTCGGCCTGATCTCGCTGGCACGGCTGCCGGTGGATCTCATGCCCGACGTGAGCTTCCCGAGCATCACTGTGCGCGTCGGCTACGAGGGCGTCGGCCCGCTCGAGATGGAAGAGCTGGTCACGCGGCCGATCGAGCAGGCGGTCAGCGCCGTCGCAGGCCTCGAGCGGCTGGAGTCGACCGCCAACGAGGGCAACAGCCGGACGACGCTCAACTTCGCGTGGGGCACGGACCTGGCCGAGGCGGCCGACGACGTGCGGTCGCGCATCGACCGGATCCGCGCGCGCCTGCCCGAGGAAGCCGACCCACCGACCATTTTCAAGTTCGACTCGACGGCGATGCCGATCATGGGGATCGGCATCGAGGGCGACTAC
>JBOGIW010000076.1:0-6373 GCA_050748045.1 Vicinamibacterales bacterium
CCTCCGGAGACGCGACGACGATCCTCGTGGACTTCGACGGCGACCGATCGGTCAGGGAAACCGGCAACGGCCGCTACCTGATGGTCCCGGTGATCACCATCGTCAGCGTCCAGTAACGCCACCCCGCTGTTCGGGGCCGTCCGCAACCGGCCCCTCGACGTTCGGGGGGCCGTGCGCGACCGGCCCCTCGACCCGTCCGTCCCTCCCCGACGCGGCCTCTCACAGAACGACACGACGAACCTCTCACCTTCTCGCGGAGCGGACGACCCCGCGCTCGGCCGGCGCGCCGGACGGGCCCGATCCACATGGGGCGGGCACGCTTTGACACGTTGCGCGCCTTCGCGGTATCGTGGTATCGCGATGGCCAAGTACACCACCACCAATCTCCGCCTCTCGAGCGCCGCCTACGAAGAGCTGCGGTATCGGGCTGGCCGCCGCCGCACGAGTCTGGCGTTCCTCGTCCGGGAGGCCGTCGCCCAGTACCTGGGCAACAGCGACCGGGCGGCGGTCATTCCGTTCGGGGACGACCCGCTCGATCTGCTCGCCGGTTCGGTCACGGACACTCCGTCTGACGAGTCCGTGAACCACGACTACTATCTGTACGGATCGCCGAAGGAGCACGACCGTGAGGAAGATGCTCGTGGACACGAGCGCCCTGCTGGCGTTCCTGCTCAAGGCCGACCAGCATCACCGCGCGGCCGTAGCGTTCGTCCGGAATCATCCGGAAGTGCGGTTCGTGCTCACAAGCCTGATTCTGTCGGAAGTCGTGACGCGGATGCGGGCGCACGCCGGCGCCGACCGCGCCGCCGCCCTCGGCCATAGCCTCCTCGACGCCCAGCGCTACGACGTCGTGTTCGTGGATACGCCTCTCGTCCGCAGCGCGCTCGCCCGCCTCGAGCAGTTCGACGACAAGCGCCTGAGCCTGACCGATTGCGCCAGCTTCGAGCTGATGGACCGGCTCGGTCTCGACTCGGCGTTCACCTTCGACCACGACTTTCGCGACTGCGGCTACCGGATGCATCCGTAAGATCCGGGCGGCGTCGAGCGGCCGGACGACGAGGAGCGCTGCAGCACGCAAGGTCCGCGCTCGCCGCGCCCGCGGGCAGACGGCCCCACGGGCGTGACCGTGCGAACGCTGAGGGAGCTGGCCGTGCTGATGGGAACAGGGCAACGGCCGACGCTTCAACCGTAGGAATCGGCGGCACGAGCCCTCTTCGGCCGCGTGTCATGGAACCTGCCCTTCCACGCGGGGCCGGCCGGTTGTAGGCTAAGGGCCATGCCGATCTTCGAGTACGCGTGCCGGGCGTGCGGGCAGCAGTTCGAGATCCTCGTCCGCAAGGGCGACACACCGGCGTGCCCGGCGTGCGCGGGCCAGGATCTCGAGAAGCTGCTGTCGGACGTGGCGATCAAGTCGAGCGGCACGCACGCGCTGGCGCTGAAGGCCGCCAAGCGCCGGGACGCGAAGCAGGGCGCCGAGAACGCCCGTGCCCAGCGCGAATACGAGCTGAGCCACAACGACTAGCCGCGGGCCCGGTGCGTCGCGAGCTGGCTCCGCCGGACAGATGACGACCTAGTCCCCTGGAACCGTGATGGGTCGCATAATTCCCGGGCGGGGCATCCCGGCTCGCTGCGTTGCGACTCCCTCAAATATGGCCAATATTCTCGGTCGTCGCGCCTTGCGATCCGGGCGCCGCGCTCCGGGACTTATACAACCCATCACGGTTCCAGGGGACTAGCTCTCGCCGAACAGGTAATCGGCCGCCAGGTTCGTCAGCGCGCGCACGCCCATGACGAGCGCGCGCTCGTCCACGAAGAACCGCGGCGAGTGATTCGCCGGCGCCTTCCCCACCTGCTCCTTCGGCGTGATCCCGAGGAAGATGAAGAGTCCCGGCACATCGCGCTGGAAGTAGGTGAAGTCCTCGGCCCCGGTAATCTTTCCGAGCTCCATCAACTGTTTGCCGGCGACGCGCTCGAGCGTCGGCAGCATCCGCGCGGTGAGCTGCGGGTGGTTGGCCGTGACCGGATAGCCGCGGTCGATCCGCACCTCGGCGGTCGCCCCCGCCGCCTCCGCGATCCGCTGCGCCGTGCGCGTGACGCGCTCGTGGATGTCGGTCTGCATGGCGTCGTCGAAGGTACGAATGGTGCCGACCAGACGCGCGCGGTCGGGGATGATGTTGCTGCGGACGCCTCCCTCGAGCTGCCCGACGGTCACGATCGCCGGCTGCGCGGTGATGTCCACCTGCCGGCTGACAATCGTCTGCAGGCCGAGCACGATTTGCGACGCCACGACGATCGGGTCGACGCCGGCCCAGGGAGCGGCACCATGGGTCTGGCGCCCGCGCACGGTGATCGCAAAGGTATCGGCGGCGGCCATGACGGGCCCGCTGCGCCAGCCGACGTGTCCCGTCGGCAGGTTGGCGAAGACGTGGAGCCCGAAGATGGCATTCACGTCCGGGTTCTTGAGCACGCCTTCCTTCACCATCAGCTCGGCGCCCGCCGGCTGCTCGTCGAGCGGCGCGCCTTCCTCGGCGGGCTGGAAGATGAACTTCACGCTCCCACGAAGGCGACCCTTGAGGTCGCTCAGGATTTTCGCCGACGCGAGCGCGATCGCCATGTGACTGTCGTGACCGCAGGCGTGCATCACGCCGACCGGCCGGCCTTCGTACTCGCCCTTCGCCTTGCTCGCAAACGGCACGTCCACTTCCTCGGTGACCGGCAGCCCGTCCATGTCGGCCCGGAGCGCGACGACCGGGCCGGGCTGCGCGCCCTTGAGTACGGCGACCACACCGTGCCTGGCGACACCCGTCTGCGGCTCGAGACCGAAGCTGCGCAGCTTCTCCGCGATGAACTTCGCCGTGTCGACCTCGCGGTTCGAGAGCTCGGGGCGCTGGTGCAGGTGACGGCGCCAAGCGAGGAGCTCCTGCTCGATGGCGGCGGCGCGCGTGTCGATCTCCGCGGCCAACGGCGACGCCTGCGGCCGCGTCTGTGCCAGCGCGGGAGCCGCGGCCAGGACCAGGAGCACGGTCATGAGTCGTTTCATAGGCATGAGCATACTCAATCGGGTGCATCAGGTGCATTAGGTGCATCAGGTGCATCACGTGCATCGGGTACACCTGAACCCGGAACCCGGAACACGAACCCGGAACCTGGAACCTGGAACGTGGAACCGGCAAGCTAGGGACGGATCGCGAGGCGCCACAACCCGTACGACCCCGCCTTGCGGGCGTGATACGCGATGGCGCTGCCGTCGGGCGACCAGACGAACTCTTCCGCGGTCTCATCGGCAAGGATGCGCCGCATGCGCGCGCGCGCGACGTCGAGGAGCCACACACCGTCACGCTGCACCTGGAACACGATCCTGCGTCCGTCGGGCGACACGGCCGGAGTCCGCACGGGCCGGCCGGCCCGCGGCGAGCGGTAGCCTCGCGCGAGACCGCTCCGCAGGTCCGCCACCATGATCCGGTCCTCCAGGCTGTAGGCGAGCCGCTGGCCGTCCGGGAACCACGACGCGCCCCACGGCTGGCCGAGCGAATGACTCGTCACGCGACGGAGCTGCCCGGACCGCACGTCGGCGAACCACACGTTCCACACGCGCGAGCGGCCGGACTCGGCGCGCACGAACGCCACACGCTCGCCGTCCGGCGCCCAGCTCGGCACGGCGGCGTACCCGGGCCCGCTGATGCGCCGGGCGTTCCCCCCGTCGACACTCGCGACGTAGACGCCTCGCACGCCGTCGCGATCGGAATCGTAGGCGATCCGGGTCTCGTCGGGCGACATCGTCACGTGATAGTTCGCCGCGCCATCGTCGAGAAGCGTCTCGATCCGATCGACCTCCACCTCGCCGGTGTCGGTGACCGACGCGCGCATCAGCGGCGCCGCCTCGCGCCCGGTGTGAAAGAGCAGGGCGCGCCCGCGCGGGCCGAACGACGGCGAGAACACGTCGGCGCCGACCGACGCGGCGAGCAGCAACGGTTGCACGGTACGTTCGGTCCGAATCGAACGTTCGGCACCCCCCGCCGGCTGCGGCGCGGCGGCTACTGGCGTCCCAGGCTCTGCGGCCTCGCCTGCGTCCGTGGCCGACACCCCTGGCGCGCTCGACGCGACGCTCTCTGGTGACCGATCGATGCTGCCCGCCAGGATGAAGGCCATGAACGTGCCGAGCACGGCCCCGACGACAGTGGCCGCGATGCCGGAGCCGACACGCCACAGCCGTGTGGCGTAAAACGGCTGCCGCCGCGACGCCGCAACGGCTGATGTCGACGGTGCGCCGCGGCTGTGCTCCGGCTGCGGTGCTCGACTGCGCTCGGGGCGTCCTCGCGCTTCGAAGAGCTCGCGCTCGGTTTCGCGCAAGTAGCGCCGCAGGTCGGAAGGCGGTGGCAGGGTGTGCCGGCGATCGCCGGCGCCTCTCGGCGCCAGCGCCGATTCCACCTTCACGGCGGGCAGAAGGACGACCGGCGCACGCGTCGGTGCGCACAGGCGCGCGGCGCGCCAGAACAGCGCGGCGAGCACCATCGGATCGGGTGCGCCGAACGGCTCGAGCGAGCGGCGAAACTCGTCCGCCGATGTCGCGGGCGGGCCTGTCTCTCCCATCGCGCGCGCGAGCACGCCGACGAGCGGCGCCGGCACTCGCTGCCGATGGACCGAACCAGGCCTGTCGAGCTGCAGGAGCCGTCTCATCAACGCAGCAAGCTGCGCGGTCACTGAGCTTGTGGCTTCGTCCTCCTCACCGTCCGGGTGGCTGACACTCTCAAGTGTCACATGTCCGGTACTGCTGAGGATGACGTGCCTCTCCACGGGCAGCGCCGTACGTCCTCGCGCCTCAACGGCGTCGGCGACGCCCAGCATGAGCGCGACGGCCTCTTCCGCGGACAGCGGGACGGCGGTGTCAATAAGGTCGGACAGCCTCAGGTGCGACATTGCGGAGGGATCGTCAAAGCGAGATCCATTCCAGATCGAGATCGCATAGGATGGCCCGGCATGCGACTCAACAGGCGAGAGTTCCTCATAAGCACGGCCGCGTCCGGCCTGCTGCTCCCGGTGGCGGCGCGCGCCCAGGCACCTCCTCCAGCATCTCGAGCGTTCCCGCATGGGGTCGCGAGCGGCGATCCGCTCGCCGATCGCGTGATGCTCTGGACGCGCGTCACCGGAACCGGCCGCGTCGCCGACGTACGCTGGCGGATCGCGACCGATTCCGGGCTCGCCAACGTCGTCTCCAGCGGCTCGATGCGCACGGCCGAGGCGCGTGACTTCACGGTCAAGGTCGATGCAGGCGGGCTCGAGCCTGGCACGACCTACTACTATTCGTTCACGGCGGGCAACGAGCACTCGCCGGTCGGCCGGACGCGCACGCTGCCGGCGGCTGACGTGGCGCGCCTGCGCCTGGCGGTCGTCTCGTGCTCGAACTATCCCTACGGGTTCTTCAACGTGTACGGCCGCATCGCCGCGCAGGCCGACCTCGACGCGGTCCTCCACCTCGGCGACTACATGTACGAGTTCGAGAACGGCCGCTACGGCGACGGGACGGCGATCGGCCGGGTGCCGCAGCCGCTCGGGGAGACGATCACGCTGTCGGACTACCGGCTGCGCTACGCGACCTACCGGAGCGATCCCGATCTGCAGGAAGCGCACCGCCAGCATCCGTTCATCACGGTGTGGGACGACCACGAGCTCGCGAACAACGCGTGGCGCGACGGCGCGCAGAACCATCAGCCCGACACGGAAGGCGACTGGCCCACGCGCCGCGCGGCCGCGTATCGCGCGTACCTCGAATGGATGCCCATCCGCGAGCAGACGGGCTTCGACCCGCGCCTGTATCGCTCGTTCCGCTTCGGCACGCTCGCCGACCTCGTGATGCTCGATGCGCGCGCGCTGCGCGACCGCCAGGTCGCGCCCGACGATCTCGCGGGACTCGCCGACCCGCAGCGGACGCTGCTGGGGGCGGCGCAGGAGGCGTGGTGCTTCGACGAGCTGCGCGCATCGCAGCGGAGCGGATCGGCGTGGCGACTGGTCGCGCAGCAGGTGCTCTTCGCGCGTATGACGCCGGCGGGCCAGAAGGTGCGAAACGCGGACACCTGGGACGGCTATCAGCACGCGCGGGAGCGCGTGCTCGACGTCATCGCGGCCGAGCGCATCAAGGACGTGGTCATCCTGACCGGCGACGTGCACAGCTCGTGGGCGATGGACGTGCCGCGCTCGCCGTGGCACAACTACACGGCGCGCACGGGCGAGGGCTCGCTGGCGGTGGAGCTGTCGACGCCGGCCATCAGCTCGCCGCCCATCTTCGCCGACGGCCAGGGGCGCGAGCGCGCCGCGGCGCTCAAGGTGATGCTCCCGCACTTGAAGTTCATGGACGGCGAGCATCGCGGCTACGTGC
>JBOGIW010000077.1:0-3641 GCA_050748045.1 Vicinamibacterales bacterium
GCCCCCGACGACGAACATGTGCGGGTAGTAGGTCGCGCTCAGGAACGCGCCCGCAATCGCGTACGCCAGGACGCTGGCGCTCATGCTCTGCAGCAGCCGCACCTCCGCTGTTTCCCCGGCGGCGAGCTTCTGGACCTCCCTGGCGACCCGCCGGTTCGCCATGATGTTCGACACAATGAACGCGATCAGCAACCCCAGCCCTGGCAGCCCGAGCTCTCCCAGGATCAGGAAATAAATGGAGTGCGCCGTCATCCAGCGCCCGTAATTCCCCTCGGCCGGCCTGGCGAATCTCACGAAGTTCCCCGGGAACTGGCCAGCGCCGACGCCAAGCAGCGGATTGCTGGCCGCCATGCGCATGCTGCCCTGCCAGGCCTCGAGACGACCCTGCGCGGAACCATCCGTCTCGAGCGCGGAAATCGTATTCATCCGCTCGAAGTACGTCGGAGGAGCCGCGACGAGAATCGCGGCAATGGCCAGCGACGCGAGCAGTCCCGTGACGAACTTCCTGTCGCTTTTCCACCAGTAGTACGCACCGACGCAGACGAGCGCGAGCGTCCCGCCGCGCGATTTCGTCGCGACCACCGCCAGAATCAGCGTCAACAGCGCGCCACCCCAAATCAGCTTGCCAACCACCCTCCTCGCCTCGAAGAACAGAAACAGGCAGAACGGGATGACGAGGTTGACCGACAGCGAATAATCGTTCCCATCGCCAAGGAACGTCCCCGACGCGAGCGCGTGCCGCGCTTCGGGATCCAGGAACATCTGCGGCGTCAGCGCGGCCAGCATGAGGTGCACGAAGACGAGGGTCTTGAACAAGCCCTTCATGCGGTCGAGGTCGGTCACCTGCTTGGTGATGACCCAGTACACCAGCACATAGCCGAGGACGGTCTTGAACACTTCGTACGCGTACAGCGTCACCTCCGCCGTCAGCACGATCGACACGAAGATGAGCCCGAGGAGGCCGAGGATGATCTTGCTGTTGGTCTCGGACAGCACCTCCCGGCTGGACACGGGCCCCTTCGAGACGATCGTCCCCAGGATCACGGCGACAGGCACCAGCGAGTTGAGCCGGAGCAGGTTCAACGCCGGCACGTAGCTGCCCGGGCGGACGTACTCGAGCACGAAGAAGAGGAGCAGCGCGTAGTAAATCATCAACCCTGTCGTCCGGCGAGCTCGGCGTACAGGCGCTCGAGACGGCGCGTCCTGTGACGGAAGTCGAACCGTGTCTCGACCATGGCGCGGCCGCGTCGCGCCATGAGCTTCCAGGGTGCCGCATCGGACACGAAATCGGCGATCGCGCCGGCCAGGGCATCGGGCGCGCCCGGGGCGACGAGCCGCCCGGTCTCCCCATCGGTGATGACATCCGGCGTGCCCCCCACGCGCGTCGCCAGCACAGGCACCTCCATGGCCAGGGCCTCCAACGCCGCGTTCGGCAGCCCTTCGGTATGCGACGGCAGGACCATCAAGTCGGTCTCCTCCAGGATTCGTCCAGGCTCGCTGACGTACCCCGTGAGGTGAACCCGGTGCTCGAGGCCGAGCGCACGGATGCGCTCTTCGAGCGCGGGGCGCGCGGGACCATCGCCCACCAGCACCGCCGTGACCCGGCAGCCCCTGCCGGCGGCAATCGCCAGAGCCTCGACGAGATCCAGGTGTCCCTTCTCGGGGCTGATCCGCCCGATGCTCGCAATGACGGGACCTTGCACGTCGCGCCCGACGAGCCCGGAGATGAACCCACGCCGCCCCGTCCGGCGGTACCGGTCCAGGACGATCGCGTTGTGCAGCAGCCGTACTCGTTCGGCAGGCACCCCCGACGCAAGGATCTCATCGCGGATCTGGCCCGACACCGCAATGACTCGATCGAAGCCCCGCGCCACGCGCTTGTCGAGGGCGATGAACGCCCGATGCTTGACGCTCCGGCCGAACCAGCCGTGAAGCGTCGTCACAATCGGGACCCGGTGAACCCTCGACGCGAGGTAGGCGAGCACGTCGGACTTCACCTCGTGCGCGTGCACGATGTCGATCCGGAGCGCTTTCACCAGCCGCGCCACCTGCCAGATCATCCGGGGATCGTACTGGTTGTAGCCGCGGATGAGGTGTACGGGCATGCCCGCGGCGCGGGCGGCCGCCACGAACGGCGAATCGTCCCGCTCCCGCCGGGTCAGAAAAACGCCGAGGTGGAGCGTGAACGCCGCCGGATCGATGGCCCGGAACGTCTCGAGGATCGTCTTCCCCGGGCCGCCGATCTCGTGGGTGTCCCGGAGGTCGAGCACGTTAAGAGGCCGCACGGAGAAGACTCTCGTATGTCCGTTGCGTCGCCTCGACGTTCCGCGCGACGTGGAACTCGCGCATGAGGCGGTCGTACCCGTGCTCGCCCATCCGTGCCGCCCGCGAGCGGTCGGTGACGACCGTGACGATCGCCTCGGCCAGGCGCTCGGCGTCGCCCGGTGGAAATGTCAGGCCGGTCCGGCCCTCCTCGACGATCTCTGGAATGGCGCCGGCACGCGAGCCGATCACGGGCTTCCGGCACGCCATCGCCTCGAGAATGACGCGCCCGAACGGCTCCGGGAGGACCGAGGCGTGGACCATCGCGTCGCACATCATCAGGAAGTCGGTGACGTTGCGCTGAAAGCCGGCGAAGACGACGTGCCGCTCGAGGTCCAGCGATGCCACGAGCGCGCGCAGGGTCTCCTCGTATGCCCGGTCGGAGGGCGAGGTGTCTCCCACGAGGACCGAGCGCGCCTGCGGCAGGACGCGGCGGACGCGGTCCATCGCGCGAATGAGCGTGTCCTGCCCCTTCCACGCCTTGATGTTCCCGATCATGCAGACGACCAAATCGGCGGGGGTGAGGCCAAGCGCGGCGCGGAGCGCCTCGGGCGGCGTCTCTCGCCGCATCATCTGCGGGTCGAGGCCGTTGTGGATCGTCACCAGGTTGCCGAAGTCGGCCCCGCGCTCGCGCATGTTGTCGCGCACGGCGTCGGAGATGCAGATCACGGCGTCCAGGCGCCTGCCGAAATACTTCGCCGTCGTCGGGTACCGATCGTTGATCCCCCGCTCGTGGGTCAGGCAGGTCTTACGGGCCAGACGCGCCGCCAGCATCCAGTCGTGGTTGTACAGCACGGAGTTGTTGAGGTGCACGATGCTGACCCCGCGCGTGGCCAGGAACCACGCGCGCACGAGCGCCGGGACGAGGAAGGTGCGGAGGACGTTGAGCGCCTTCTGCAGGACGAGGAGCGGCGTTCGGACCCGGCGCAGCGGGGGCGGCACGCGGGCGCCGAACGAGAATGCCTTCGCCCGCGGCCACACCTGGGTTTCGATGCCGGCGTCACGGAACGCGGGCAGGAGACTGTGATGGGTGTAGAAGATCACGATGGGCTCGTATCGCGTGCGGTCGAGCCCTTTCACCAGGTACAGGAGACTGTAGTACGAGCCGCCGACCGTGCCGTCCACGTTGTTCTCGCAGTACACAATCCTGACGCGCCGGTCCGGCATCATCGCGCTCCCGACGCCGCCAGCAGCGTGCGGAGGTCGCGCAGGTTGAGCGCGAGGCTCACCGCCCCGGCGAGCGCGAGGAGGGACACGAGGGCCACGCCCGGGTCGGCGGCCACCATGGACTTGGCGGCCACGAGCACGGCGGCCAGGAC
>JBOGIW010000078.1:0-9934 GCA_050748045.1 Vicinamibacterales bacterium
GTCGAACGCCGCGCCTCCGCGCCTCTGCGTCTCTGCGTTCCCGTACGTGGACAAGCGAAGTCCCGGAAGTCCGCGCAGATGCCGCACGGATTCGAAACCAGGGAATCCGAAAACGACGCGCCACCCGCTAGAATGGCGGCCATCATGAGACACTTCGGCATCTCGCTGCTCGCGCTCCTCGTGTGGCTCTTCGCGCCGCTGGCCGCGGCGCAGGCGCCCACGCCGTCCATCGACGACAAGACCACCGGGCTTCAAAAGCTCGACGGCTTCCTGCCGCTCTACTGGGACAACCGAGCGGGCACCCTCTGGCTGGAGATCCCGAGGTTCGACGTGGAGTTGCTGTACGTCACGGCGCTCTCCGCCGGCCTCGGCTCCAACGACATCGGCCTCGATCGGGGCCAGCTCGGGGGGGAGCACGTGGTCTCCTTCAGGCGCGTCGGGCCGAAGGTCCTGATGGTCGAGCCGAACTACCGCTACCGGGCGCTCACCGCCAGCGCCGACGAGCGCCGCGCCGTGGACGAGGCGTTCGCGAAGTCGGTGCTGTGGGGCTTCACGGTCGGCGCCGAGACCGGCGGCCGCGTCCTCGTCGACGCCACCGACTTCCTGCTGCGCGACGTGCACGGCGTGACCGCGCGGCTGCGCCCCGCGACCTATCGGGTGGACCTGCGCCGCAGCGCCGTCAACATGGACCGAACGAAGGCGTTCCCCAAGAACACCGAGATCGACGTGCTGCTCACGTTCACGACGGAGGGTGGAGACGAGGCACGGGCCGGCGGCGGCCTCCCCGGCGGACGGCTCACCGACGTGACACCGACTCCCCAGGCCGCGACGGTGCACCAGCACCATTCGTTCCTCGAGCTGCCGGGACCGGGGTACGACCCGCTGCCCTTCGATCCGCGCGCAGGCGCTTCCGGGATCTCCTATTTCGACTATGCGACGCCGATCGCCGAGCCGATCGCGAAGCGCTTCATCTCGCGCCACCGCCTGCACAAGAAAGATCCCTCCGCGGCCGTGAGCGAGGCGGTGGAGCCGATCGTGTACTACCTCGATCGCGGCACGCCCGAGCCGATCAGGTCGGCGCTCCTCGAGGGCGCCCGCTGGTGGAACCAGGCGTTCGAGGCCGCCGGCTATCGGAACGGCTTCCAGGTGGAGATGCTGCCCGAGGGCGCCGACCCGCTCGATGCCCGGTACAACGTCATCCAGTGGATTCACCGCTCGACTCGCGGCTGGAGCTATGGCGCGAGCGTGAGAGATCCGCGCACCGGCGAGATCATCAAGGGGCACGTCTCGCTCGGCTCGCTGCGCGTGCGGCAGGACTACCTGATCGCCGAGGGGCTGCTCTCGCCGTACACGACCGGCGACGAGACGCCGCCCGCGCTCGCCGGGCTGGCGCTCGCGCGGCTGCGCCAGCTCTCCGCGCACGAGGTAGGCCACACGCTCGGCTACGGGCACAACTACTACGACAGCACCGCCGGGCGCATCTCGGTGCTCGACTACCCGCATCCCCTCGTCACGCTGCGGCCCGACGGCACGATCGATCTCTCCGACGCGTACGCCGCGGGCATCGGCGAATGGGACAAAGTGTCGGTCCGTTACACCTACGGCCACTTCCCGCCCGGCACGAACGCTACCGTGGCGCGGCAGGCGATTCTCGACGAGGCGGCGAAGAAGGACCTGCGCTATCTCTCCAATCAGGACATCGACTACAACCCGCGCGCCGATCAATGGTCGAACGGCACGGATCCGGCCCGCGAGCTGAACCGCATGATGCGGGTGCGTCGCGCCGCCCTCGATCGATTCGGCGAAACGGCCATCCGGCGCGGCTGGCCGATGGCGCTGATGGAGGAGGCGCTCGTTCCGCTGTTCCTCCACCATCGCTACCAGGTGGAGGCGGCCGCCTCGGCGCTCGGCGGGCAGCACTACATCTACGCGCTCCGCGGCGACGGGCAGGCGGGGCGCCGCCCCGTGCCGGCTTCGGAGCAGAAGGCCGCGCTCGAGGCCCTGGCCTCGACGCTGAAATCGTCCGAGCTCGTCGTCCCGAGACGAGTGCTCGAGACGCTCGCGCCGCGCCCGTCGGGCTACCCACGGCACCGTGAACTGTTCCCTCGTTATACCGGGCTGCCCTTCGATCCGGTCGCGCCCGGACTGGTCGCGGCCGACCTGACCCTCACCGTCGTCCTCAACCCCGAGCGCGCGGCGCGCCTGGTCACGCAGCAGGCCTACGACTCGTCGCTTCCTGCCCTCGCCGACGTGATCGATCGGCTCATCGTCGCGGCCTTCGACGACAAGCCGGCGAACGCGTACGAGACGCTGGTGAACCGCGCCGTCGAGCGCGCGCTCGTCGATCGGCTGATGACACTGGCCGCCCAGGCGCCGATGCCACAGGTGCGCGCCGTCGCGGCCGCGAGCCTGCGGCGCCTGCAGGCGCGCGCGCAGGCGTTCACCGGCGCCGACACGGCGAACGCACAGCTCATCGCGGCCGACATCACGCGCTTCCTCGACCGGCCGATGGAGCCGGAGCGGCCCATCACAGCGCCTGCTCTCCCGCCCGGCGCGCCAATCGGGAGCACGGAGGAAGACTGGTGCGGGGTGAACGGTGTCGGAGAAAACCGACAGGCGTTCTTTCCACCGCTCGTCAGGCCCTGATATCGCCCTGGCTGTGTCTTCGATGGCTGGCGTCGGTGGCGGAGCGAGTGGGGGCGAGGTCAGGCCGGCGCCACCAGTCCTCGACGGAGTCCTGGGACGCGCGTGATGTGATCGGAGCCAGCAGTCCCGCACGTTAAAAAACTAGCAATTGACATATTGCTGATTTGTATAATATAGCTATTGCGTGATAAACGGTTCGGGGTGGCTGCTGCTGATCCACGGCCTTCCGCCCAAACCTCCCTATCTACGGGCCAAGGTCATGCGAAGGCTGACGCAGCTCGGCGCGCTCGCCCTCAAGCGTTCGGCCTATCTCCTTCCCATGAATGAGGGCGCCCTCGAAGACTTCCAGTGGCTGCTCCAGGAGATTCGTGACGAAGGCGGCGATGCGTGGATTGTGGAGGCCCGGTTCGTGGGCGGCCTTCGCGACGACGAGATTCGGGAGAACTTTCGGGCCATGCGCGCGACCGAGTACCGCGCCCTTGCGGCGGAGGCACGGACCCTTCTGGATCGAGTGCGCAACGCCGGCGCCGTCCCGGGAGACGCGGCGCTCGAGGCCGATCGACGCCGGTTGCGCCGGCGGCTGGAGGCAGCGCGGCGCGTCGACTATTTTCAGGCGGAGGGGCGCGATGAGGTGGAGGCGCTGATGTCCACGATCGATCGGCAGGCCGAGACCACGAGCAGGACACACACACCGATTCCAAGGCGCGATGAGCTTCGGGCGCGGACATGGGTCACACGCGCCGGTGTGAAGGTCGATCGCATGGCGTCGGCCTGGCTGATCCGGCGTTTCATCGATCCGGCGGGCACGTTCGTGTTCGTCGCGCCCGACAATCCGCAACCGGTCGCCGGCGGCCTCCGCTTCGACATGTTCGATGGTGAGTTCACCCACGACGGCCATCGCTGCACGTTCGAGGTCCTGCTCGAGGTCTCCGGCCGTACGACAGACCCCGGACTCGCGGCGATCGCGCAGATCGTCCACGACATCGACTTGCGGGACGACCGGTACCAACGCGCGGAAACCGCCGGAGTCGCCGCCCTCGTCGACGGCATCGTGGCCCGCTTCGCCGACGACCATCGCCGGCTTGCGGAGAGCACGCCGATCTTCGACGCGCTGTACGCCAGCCTCGGCGGCCAGGCGGCCGGCACATCCTCGGGAGCGTGAGATGAGATCGAATCGCCGGCACTTCCTCGCCACGTGCGCCGCGGCTGCCGCCTCCGTGCACGGCGCGTGGGACAGGACGTTACTGACAGCCCGTACCGCCGCGACTGCGGAGGGGGTTCGCATGGCACCAGACGTGTGGCCGTCGGCCTTTCCTGCGCTGCGACAACAGGTCAACGGACATCCGCTCACGTATCTCGACAGTGCCGCCACGACGCTGCGGCCGCAATCAGTGATCGATGCCGTCGTCGAGTACTACTCCGCGGATAACGCGAACCCGTCCCGCGCGCACACGCTGGCCAGCCGGGCGGCCGATCGCCTGGCTGCGGCGCGACAGACCGTGGCGCGCTTCGTCAATGCCGCAGACCCGGCCGAGATCATCTTCGTGCGCGGCACGACGGAGGGCATCAATCTCGTCGCCAGCGCGTGGGGAGCGGCCAATGTCCGGCAGGGCGACGACATCGTGCTGACCGTCGCGGAGCACGCCTCCAACCTCATGCCCTGGACCAGGATCGCTCGTCAGGCCGGTGCGCACATCCGGGTGCTGGACGTTGACGAGGAGGGGCGGCCCCGACTCGATCAGTTGAAGAGCCTCCTGTCGAAGCGGACGCGGATCGTCGCGTTCAGCCATGTGTCCAACGTGCTCGGATTCGTCAATCCCGCCAGGGAGATCTGCGCACTGGCGCGACAGGCAGGCGCGCGAACCGTCATCGACGGTGCGCAGGGAGCGCCGCACGTGCCGATTGACGTGCAGGACCTCGGGTGCGACTTCTACGTGTTCTCCGGCCACAAGATGCTTGGCCCGATGGCGACGGGCGTCGTGTGGGGTCGTCGTGATCTCCTGGACGCGATGCCGCCCTACCATGTGGGCAGCAACATGGCCCACGGCGTGGACTTCGACGCCGCGGAGCTCGAGCAGGGCGCGCTGAAGTTCCAGGCCGGCACGCCGGATGTCGCGGGACCGGTCGGGCTCGCGGCCGCCGTGCGCTTCTTCGAGGCGGCCGGTCGCGAGGCGTTGCGGCGACACGATGATGACCTCGTCCAGCACGGCCTGGCTCGCCTGGCCGACATCCCGGGCCTTCGCATCATCGGTCCAACGCGTCCAGAGCACCGGGTGCCGGTGTTCACCTTCGTGATGGAGGGCCATCCTGCCGCGTCGGTGGCGCGTGCGCTGGATGCGCGCGGGATCGCGATACGCGCCGGCGACATGGCCGCCCTCCCGCTTCTCGAGCGGTTCGGCGCCACCGAGGCCGCGCGTGCCTCGGCCTACGTGTATTCCACCCGCAGTGATCTCGATCGCCTGTCGGCTGCGCTCCAGGAGCTCGGTGGGAGCCGGATGCCACGTCGCCCGTGAATGGCCCCCGACGGCAGGTCGGGCCACTCACTCAGGCACGTCACCGCGGAACGGTTCGGGCGGCGTTCGACTCATCGCCGGCGAGTGTCGCCCCCGATCCGGCCCGCGCCAGGTCTGCCACGATGTCGTAGTGGAAGCGCACAAAGCGGGAGAGTTCCGACTCGAGAATCCGTTCCTGGTCGCTGTGCGCGCCGAACCCCTTGGGCCCGTCCTCGATGTCGGTCGCCGGCCCGACGCCGTAGCACTGCACGCCCTTCGCCCGCAGGTACGCCATGTCCGTCGCGCCCGTGCTCATCGTCGGCAGCGTTGACGCCTGGTAGTGCTTCGTCACGTTCGCTTCGATCACCTTGAAGGCCTCGGTCGCGAGCCGCGTCGTGCCGTGCGGCCGCACGTCGCGCGCCGTCCAGCTCACGTCGATGGCCGGATCGTCGACGACGGCCCGCACCTGCTCCAGGACCTTCGCGGGATCCTCGTCCGGATGCACACGCACGTCGATGGTCGCCTTCGCCTCCGACGGGATGACGTTGACGCGGTATCCGGCGTTGAAGATCGTCGGCGAGAGCGACGTCCGGAGCATCGAGGCGTGACGCGGCTCGTGCTCGAGGAGGTAGTCGTCGGCGGGGCCCGAGATCTTCGGGTCGGGGCTCAGCACGTCGCGGTAGCGTTGCGCTTCCTCCGGCGACGAGATCGCCGCGAGGCGCTTGAAGTACGCCCCCGTCGTCTCGTTGACGTTGATCGGCGGCCTCCACGCCGCGATTCTCCCGACGGCGGCCGACAGGTGCGCCACGGGATTGCTCTTGAGCGGCACCGAGCCGTGACCGGCGACGCCCTTCGCGGTAAGCTCGACCGCGCGCGGGATCTTCTCGAGCGTCTGCACCGACGCGAACTTCACCTTGCCCCCCTGCCGCGTCACGCCGCCACCCTCGGCGTAGCAGAACTCGGCGTCGATGTGCTGGAACTGCTGTTCGACCATGTACTTGATGCCGTACCGGACCGACCCCTCCTCTCCCGCCTCGGCAAGAAAGATGACGTCGCGCTCGAGCGGAACCTGCTGGCGCTTGAGGATGAGCATCGCCATCAGCGCGGCGACGACGTTGTCCTTGTCGTCCACCGTGCCGCGGCCGTAGACGTAGCCTCCGTCGCGCACCGCGCCGAACGGCGGATGCGTCCACTTCTTCGGATCGATGTTCACCGTGTCGGTGTGCGCCATGATGAGGAGCGGCCGCTTGCTGCCGTTGCCTTTCAGGCGCGCGACGACATTCGGCCGGTGCGCCTCGACCGAGAACACCTGCACCGGGATCCCTTCCTTCTCGAGGACGGCCTTCACGTAGTCGGCCGCCGGCTTCTCGTTGCCCGGCGGGTCGCTGGTGTCCATACGGATGAGCGCCTGGAAGTGGCGCATCGCTTCTTCCTCGAGCGTCCTCCAGTCGGGCTGGGGCTGGGCAGACACGGCGGGGGACACAAGGGCAAGCGCGACGAGAACGGCGATCGATCGAGACATGGCCGGAATCCTAGCAGACTCCTATCGTGGACGGGCGCGTCCCCAGTCGTCTTTCTCCCGGTCCGGATGCGATGCCACGTCGTTGAGCACGGACGCGAGACGCTCATCGTCGAAGAGCACGCCTCTCAGGATCACGGCTGCAATCCGGCGCGTGTTGCGGATGTCGTCGAGGGGACTGGCGTCGAGCAGCACCAGGTCGGCGACGTTGCCGCGCTCGACCGTCCCGACCGAGTCGCCGATCCCGAGGAAGCGGGCCGAGCGGCTCGTGGCGCGCTCGAGCGCCTCGGCCGGCGTCATGCCCAGCTCGGAGACGAAGAGCGCCATCTCGTCGTGCAGCGAGAAACCGGGGAACACGTTCAGCGCCGCGACATCGGAGCCGGCGAGCACGTCGACGCCCGCCTGGTGCATCTCCCGGAGATCGCGCCGGATGACCTCGTCCCACAGCTTTCGCCAGGCCGCGCGCCGCTCGTCCGACGCTTCCTGCACCTGCTCGCGCCAGTCGAGCACGAGGTACCGGGACACGTACATCCGGCGCGGATCGACCAGCCCTTCGCGATCGTCGGTCAGGGCACGCAGGTGTTTCAGCGGCGGGAACGTCGTCTCGAAGAGCGTGACCAGCGTCGGCACGACGGGGACTCCGCGTTCGGCGAAGCGCCGCCACACGGCGAGCCGCTCGTCGCGCGTCATGTTCTCGAGCGACGGCGAGAACGTATGGTCGATGCCGTCCTGTCCCGCCTCGAGCACGACCTCCGGTGGAATGCCGGCGACGTGTCCGACAAGGTCGAGGCCGTGCGCGTGGGCCGCGTCGATCAGGGCGCGGTAGGTCTCCCGATCCTGGACCGTTCGAACCTTGAGGAAGTCGAGCTCGCGGCCGGCCAGCGAGGCGACGGCCCGCCGCGCCTCGTCGGGCGATCCGATCGGGATGCGGGTCCGCTCGAACGGCTCGATCCGCGCCTCGGGGGGATCCCGGCGCATGCGCTCGACGTTGCGGGCGGCCTCCAGGTACGGGCCGGCCACCAGCATGCGAGGTCCGAGCCGTGTCCCCTGCGCGATCTCGCGCCTCCACCGCAGCAGCTCCTCGTGGTCTCCACCCATGTCGCGCAGCGTCGTGACGCCGTTCGCCACGAAGAGGCCGAGCGAGGAAGCGCGCGCCTTCGAAACGTGTGCGTGCAGCTCGATGAAGCCGGGCACGAGGTACTTGCCGGCGCCATCCACGACGCGCGCGTCGGGCGGCACGGGCGTGTCGGCCGACGGTCCGATCGCGGCGATGCGGTCGCCGCGGACGAGGACCGTGGTGTGGGGCGCCGGTAGGCCGCCGGTGGCCGGAATCACCGTGACGTCGCGGATCGCGATCGTCGCAGGGCCGGATTGCCGGACGGCTCCCGTCGCCGCAAGCGCCGCGACGAGCGCGACGAGCGGCGAGAGGAACCGGTGCAGAGGGCGCCGAAAGGGCGTCGCCATGATGCTACGTCGCCGACAAGGCCCGCACGACGGTGTCCACGTCGTCGTGGGTGTTGAAGACCGATACGGAAAGCCGGAGCCGCTTCTCGGCCGTGATGATGGTGGCGGCGATGTTCGCCGCCTCGAGTCGTCTGGCGGTCTCGGCCGGGTCCTTCACCTGGAACGCGACAATGGGCGTCGCGTTCGCCCGCGGAGTCAGCGGCGCGTATCCGGCGGCGGGCAGCTCCGTCTGGAGGCGATCGGTCAACTGCCGCGCGTGCGCGCGGATGTTCGCCAGGCCGAGCGTTTCGATGTACTTCAGCGACTCGTACGAGCAGAGCGCGAGCGCGTTCGGGAAGGTGCCGGTCTCGTAGCGCGCGGCGCCCGGCAGCGGCTGCCACGTCAGCCCGACGCGGTCGAAGTTCGTCACCTGCCGGTGCCCGTAGCGCGTGGTCGGGACGACGCGCTCCTGCAGGTCCTCGCGCACGTACAGGTAGCCGAAGCCGCGCTCGCCCATCAGCCACTTGTAGGTGGCGGTCGCGGCGAAGTCGATGCCCATGGCGCGCACGTCCACGGGCACGGCGCCGGCCGCCTGCACGATGTCGGCGTACACGTACGCGCCGCGCGCGTGCGCGATGTCGCTGATCGCCTTCACGTCGTGCAGGTAGCCATTGACGTTCGAGACGAGCGCGAGGGAGATGAGCCGCGTGTTCCCGTCCACGGCGCGGTCGACGTCGCGGGCGTCGATCGTCCAGTCGCGGTGCTTCACGATGCGCAGCTCCAGCCCCTTGGCCTCGAGCGACTTGTACATGTAGAGCGACGTGGTGAAGTGTAGCTCGTCGATGACGACGTTGCCGCCGCGCCGCGCCAGGTCCATCCCCATCACGACAATGTTCTCGCCGTCGGAGGTGTTCTGCACGAAGGCGACCTCGCTCGGGCTGGCGTTGACGAGCCGCGCGAACCGGCGCTTCAGGTCGGCCTGCTGCTCCGCGCCGAAGTCGGCGCGCCCGTCGCCGGGACCCTTCAGCCGGAACGCCACGTGCGCGTCGAGCGCGCGCGCCGCGTGCGTGCCCATCGGGTGGATCGCCGCGGAATCGAGGTACGTCCGCGACGAGGCCACCGGGAAGTTCGCGCGCGTCGATGCGGGAACGACCGACGGCCTCGGCGCGGCACGCCCGCCGCGAGGCGCGACGGCCAGCGCCGCGGCCGTCGCCAGGAACTGTCTGCGATCCATGCCCATGCCCTCCTCCTCGGCGTCGCCGCTACGCCGGCACGCCGTCATGCCGTCTCCTGCCAGGCGGGATCGGGCTTGCCGAACCAGATCCACGCGATGAAGTCCACGGGCGGCGGTTCGCCGCCGATCTCCCGGAGGCGGGCGTTGACCTGCCCGCGGTGATAGGTCGAGTGGCTGGTCACCTGGAAGATCGACTCGCCGAGCGTGGGCACCTCCGGCTCGCGGCCGAGGTGCTGGGTGAGCTCCGACGCCCACGGCATCACGATGGGACGCTCGAGCGCCGTCGAATCGAGCCCGCCGAGAAACGCACGCGACGGGGCGTACACCGGCCGGCTCCACCGCAGCACCGACGCGATATCCGGGAAGTCCTCGGGCTTCGGCCAGGTGATGGCGGTATCGGTCCAGACGTGGAGAAACCCGTACTGCACCGTGTGCAGGTGCAGCAGCAGGTCGCGCAGCCGCACGTCGCGCGCCGCCGGCGCGTGGGCGAGCGCGGCCTGCCACACCGTGGCGTCGGCCCACTCCATGTGCCGGTACAACTCCTCGAGCGCGTCGAGTGGGAATCGTGCCATTGGCTGTTCCTGCACTCTACTCGTCCCA
>JBOGIW010000079.1:0-1946 GCA_050748045.1 Vicinamibacterales bacterium
GTGCTGACGACGAAGGCGGGACACAACCGGTTCCTGTGGGACTATCGCTGGGCCACCGAGGGCGGCATGGCGCCGATGGTCGCTCCCGGACAGTACACGGCGAAGCTGACCGCCGGCGGCGCCGAGAAGGTGGTGACGTTCAGCGTGGAAGTCGATCCGCGCGTGATGAAGGATAACGTGACCGTCGCGGACCTCGTCGAGCAGCAGAACTTCCTCCTGAAGGTCAACGCCGCCATCGCCGACGCGCGTCGCCTCTCCACGCGCATGGAGCAGACGCTGACGAAGGCCGGGCTGAAGACGCCGCCGCCGCCGGGACCGGGCGAAGATGTGAACCTCGTGACGTATCAGCACCCCGCGCAGCGCATCTGGGCGCGCATCGTGGACGCCGCGGCGCCGTATCCGAAGCCGGTGCTCATCAACCAGTTCCAGAACATCGTGCGGATGCTGAACCAGGCCGACCAGAAGGTGGGGAAGGACGCGTACGAGCGCTTCGCGGATCTGGAGAAAGAGCTGGCGGCGCTGAAGGTGGAGGCGGACAAGGTGGTCGGGACCTCGACGAGCCCGCAGTAGCGACGGCTCAGGGCAGGATTCGCTGTTCGAGGCGCAACAGGCGGAGCTCGTGGCGCTCAACCCTGCGCGCCACGGCGTCTACTCGACGCGCGAGATCGTCGATCTCGTCGTTCAGGCGGTGATGCTGTTCCGCGAGGAACTTGACGCTGCCCCTCACCGCCTCGACCTCCGCGCGCGTGGCCATCCGCTCGCCTGGATCTGTCGCCGGCCGTGGGGGCTACGACCGAAATGCTTCGAGCATCGCCGCGAAGACTCGATCGGCCTCTTCGGGTGAGAGATCGTATCCCCGCTCCGCGCGTGATTCATCCGCCATCTGCTTCACGAGCGCCCAACCCTCTTCCTCGGAGAGCCGGTACCCGCGCTCCGCGATGCTTTCGGCCGCCAGGGCCTGAACCTTCGCCCGCAGTTCCTCATCCGAGAGCTCGTGCGGCCGTCGCGTATCCTGTTCGTGCTCGTCCATGCCGACGACGATGCCATCGTCGTCGGATGCTTTCAACCGCAAGATGTCGGACGCCGCACGACGGTGGGACAGTGCCGGCGCGACGCGCCCGAAGCAGGTCATGAGATCGCGCGGCGCCGAGTCGTCGCCGTCTCGTCGATCTCGACCGGCGTGATAACAGCGGTCCGCTCGTCTCAGCGCGGCGCGGCTCCTCTGCCGGTCAGCTCGACGCCTTCGGCCGTCTGAACGGAGGTCGCCAGCACCGCGGCCTTTACTTCGAGACGCTCGACCATCTCGGGACGAAGCTCGGTCGGCCACGGCACCTCCCGGCTCACCTGCATCCCGAGCAGCGTGCGAGCGATTCCCGCGACGACAACGGTGGATGCCACGAGCGAGGAGGGCGGAACCATCAGCCCGCCCTCCTCGACGAGCACGAGCACTCTCGCCCGGTGTCCCGGCACCGGTGGCAGGCGAGTGGCGGTGTCGATCAGGAACACGCGCGGGTTGAAGACTCCCACCACGCGCGCGTAGGGGACCCGCACGGTATGGCCCGCAAGCTCCTCGATCTGAGCGGCGAGGGTGGCCGGGCGGACCAGGAGCGGGAACCCGCTGCGTGGGGCGGGACGCGGCTCCGGGCGCGCCGCCGCCGGCGGAATCGCCTTCAGCCCATCCGTTGTACGCGATGAGGGCTGCGCGTGAGAGAGGTGCCCGCTCTGTCGGGCGCCGGCAGCGACGGTCGGCCCAAGGACGAACAGGGTGACGAGCGTGACCGCGATCACAGCACGTAGGCAGCGTCGCATGGAAATCCCCCCTGATGGTCGAAGCCCAAAATGAGGGCTGTTGTGAACTGCAAAGACAGTTCCTATCGGCGTCGATCTTGCTGCAATGTCGGCGCGTGCGGAAGGAGGTGCCGCCATGCATCGCCGCTGTTCAAGAA
>JBOGIW010000080.1:0-8377 GCA_050748045.1 Vicinamibacterales bacterium
ATCGCGGAGATGCAGGACGACCCGTTCACCGGGGATGTCGTGCGCCTGCAGGGCGAGGAGAATACCTGGCGCCGGCGCGTCGGCGGCTACCGCATCATTTTCGAGGTCGATATCAAGGGGTTGACCGTAGACGTTTTGGACGTGGCGAGACGGACCTCGACGACCTACTGAAGTACATTGCCTGCCGCGCGGAGAGCGGATGGCACGGGATGGCACACATGACCTACGTGGCGGCATACGACATCACTGACGACGGCCAGCGAGACGACGTGGCCACGATCCTCGAGGGATTCGGATACCGCGTGCAGAAGTCGGTCTTCGAATGCGACCTCGAGCCCGAGCGCCTCGCGCACCTGTGCGCGCGCCTGAGCCGGGCCCTCGCGGAGAACGCCACCGGGAACGTGAGGATCTACCGGGTCTGCCGCGCGTGCCTGGACGAGTCGAGACGAGTCGGACCCGACGCGTCGCTGCCGGCAGACGAACGCGTGCTCTCGGACTGATGCACGGGGGCGAGTTGCTCGGGAACGCAAGGGTGACTGGTGCCGCAGGTCATTGCGGATCCGGTCTTCGCGGAGCGCGGATCCCGGATTGCGGATTGCGGATCGCGGACAGCGGATCGCGGAAAGCGGATTGCGGACGGCGGAATGCGAAGAGCGAAATACGGAGAGCGGATCGCGGATCGCAGCATCAGTACGCCACCCGCAGCGCCACGCGCACGGTGCGCGGGACGGCGGGGTGGGTGTGCACGTCGTCCACGCCGTCGAGCGGCTCGCCGGGGAGCCGCGACGTGTAGAAGTAGTCGATGTCGCTCGCGCGGCTGTTGAACAGGTTGAACGACTCGACGACGAGCGCGAGACGCTTCGACAGCCGCGTGCCGGCCGCGGCGTTGACGAGGCTCGTGGCGCGCGATCGGACGCTGCCGTCCTCGACGAGCGGCCGCGGGCCCAGGTGCCGCCACCGGAGAGTGCCGAAGAGCCGCCGATCGCGGTCGATCGACACGCCGACCGATGCCACGCGCGCCACGGCGCCCGAAATCTCCCGCCCGGCCGGGTCGTCGTCTCGAAACCGCGCGCGCGACCACGCCAGGTCGGCGTCCAGCGCAAGCCACGGCCGGAGCGAGGTATACGTGGACCACTCGACGCCATGCCGATGACTGGGCCGGCCTGGCTCGGTGGTTCCCGCATCGCCCACGAACAGCAGCTCCGAATCCAGCCCGAGCCGCCACAGGGCGACCGTCGTCTGCACGCGGGGGAGGAGCACGCTGCGAAGGCCGATTTCGGCCCCCCTCGCCCGCACGAGCGGCGTCACGCGGTCGGCGGCTTCGCCGGTCCGCGGGTCCACGACGATCGTCGCGCCACGCGCGTCGTTGCTGTGGAATCCGTACCCGGCGTTCACATACCACTCCGTTTTGCGCCACGGTCCGAGCACGGCGCCGAACTTCGGGCTCACCAGGCCGGCCGCCTCGCGTCCGCCGTTCTCGGGGCGGCCCGCGTCCACGCGGAACCGGTACCCGTCCGCTCGCACCCCCGTCGTCGTCCGCACCCAGCTCGCCCACTGGACCTCGGTCTGACCCCACAGGCCGGCCGACGTCTGCACGACACGGTCCTCGCGAACGCTCGTCAGCCGCGCGCGC
This sequence comes from Vicinamibacterales bacterium, assembly GCA_050748045.1. Taxonomy (GTDB): domain Bacteria; phylum Acidobacteriota; class Vicinamibacteria; order Vicinamibacterales; family UBA2999; genus CAVYVZ01. Next base: position 1,634 of record JBOGIW010000080.1, read on the forward strand.
GCGGCCGTCGCGTGCAGGCCGACGGTGCCGATGTGATCGTTCCTGAGCTGCACGCCCGTGCGATGCTCCACCGGCCTGGTTCCCCATCGCGTCTGCCATGCGTGTGAGGCGCGCACGCCGCCGATGATGCGACGGTCCTCCTGCTCGAACTGGTCGCCGTGCTCCAGATTGTCGAGGAAGTAGGTGAAATTCGAGAAAAGGTTGACGCCGTATCCCGCGACGAAGCCGGTCGCGCGCGTTAGCGACCGGCTGCGGGAGCGCTGCAGATCGAGGGCGACGCTGTGACGATAGGTGTCGCCGCCGTTGGAAAGATCGATGGCGCCGAAGCGGGGCAGGCGTCCGTCCAGGATGGCGCGCTGCGGGACCTGGTCGGTGGCGTTCCAGTTCGCCTGGTAGCTCATGCCGGTCAGCGAGAAGCTGTTCTGCGAATCGCCGTGCGTGTACCGGAGGATTCCGTTGGTTCGGCGATAGTCGTCGCCCCGTTCCCAGGGGCCGTCGTTCCTGTTCACCTCGACGGCCGCCAGGAGATGTCCGGCGCCGACCCGCGGCGACACGGCTGCCAGCGCGCGGGCCCACCCGTGCCCGCCGCCGCTGACCGCCACGATGGGTCCGTCGAGCGCGTTCGCGTAGTTGACGTGAATGGCGCCGGCAGCCGAGAAGTCGCCGTCCTCGGCGAAGTATGGGCCCTTCCGGAACTGAACGCCCGACACGAGCTCAGGGATGAGGAGGTTGAGATCGGTGTAGCCCTGCCCGTGCGCGTGCGTGGGCAGGTTCATCGGCACGCCCGCGACGGTGGCGGCGAAGTCGGTCCCGTGATCGAGGTTGAAGCCCCGGAGGTAGAACTGATTGGCCTTGCCCTCGCCGCTGTGCTGGCTCACGAGCAGGCCCGGCACGCTCTCCACAACCTCGCCGGCGCGCATGATCGGCCGCGCCTCGAGCTGCTCGGCGGTCACAGCCCCCTGGCTCGCGGCCTCCGCGATGCCGACGAGGCTGGCGCCCGGGTCTTCCACCTCCGCGAGATTCCGGAAGCTGCGCCGGCCCGTCACGGTGACCTGCGCATTCAGCGACAGGTGCAGCACAGCATCCGCCGTCGCCGTCCGCCCCGGCTGGACGTCGATGCCGGTGCGTCGCGTCGTGGCGAAGTCGATCAAGGTGAAGGCCACCTCGTACGCGCCCGGCTCGACCGTGGGGAAACGATAGGTGCCTCCGGCGCCGGTGACCGCTTCCAAGGATTGCGTGCGCCCCTCGTCGCGAAGCGTCACCGTCACGCCCGAGAGCCCTCCGCCGGTCTGGTCGACCACGGTGCCCGCGACGGCCCCGGCCGGCGCGGCCGCCTGGACACGCGCGGCGGCGAACACGGTGAACGCAAGGATGAGGGTACGGCGGAAGCGACGCATGGTCACCTATCATATGTTGCGGACCGCGGACCGCGGACCGCGGATGGCGGAGAGCGGATGGCGGAGAGCGGATCGCGGATCGCGGATCGCGATCACGCACTCCCGCGCAGCGCCCCCTCGAGATCGCGGATCAGATCCTCGGGATCCTCCAGGCCGACGTAGAAGCGAACGAGCCGGTCGCCGTACATCCTCGCGTTCGGTGCTTCGGTGAGGTCGGGGGTCACGGCGAGGCTGGTGACGCCGCCCCAACTGTATCCAAGGCGGAACAGGGTGAGGCGATCCATGAAGGCGTCGAGGTCCGCTCGCTCGAGGGGCGGCCGGAAGACGACGGAGAAGAGCCCCGAGGAGCCGGTGAAGTCGCGCTGCCATGTCGCGTGACCGGGGCACGAGGGGAGCGCGGGGTGCAGCACGATCTGGACCTCGGGCCGTGCGGCGAACCAGCGCGCCACGGCGAGCGCCGACTGCTCGATCGCGCTCAACCGCACGTGCAACGACTGCAGCCCGCGGAGCGCCAGCGAAGAATCGTCGGGCGAGACGGTGAGCCCGAGGTGCTGATTCGTCACGCCCACACGCCGGTACAGAGCATCGTTGCGCACGGTGACCGCGCCCAGGAGGAGATCGCTGTGCCCGCCGATGTACTTCGTGATCGCCTGAACCGAGATGTCCACGCCGTGGGCGAAGGCCTTGAAATACACGCCGGCCGCCCACGTGTTGTCGAGCGCGACGATCGCGCCTCCGGCGTGCGCCGCCTGGACGATGGCAGGTACGTCCTGGATCTCCATCGTGATGGAGCCAGGACTTTCACACCAGACGAGCCGCGTGCTGGGCCGGACACGTCGCGCGATCTCCGCGCCCTCGAGCGGCGGGTAGTACTCGACCTCGACGCCGTAACGTCGGAGCACCTGGTCCGCGAACGCACGGCTCGGGCCGTACACGCTTTCCGGCACGAGGACGTGCTCGCCGGCGCCGAGACACGAGAAGTACACCAGGGCCAGCGCGGTCTGTCCCCCTGGCGTGATGAACGTGCGGTGGCCGCCTTCGAGCTCGGCGACGCGCGCCGCCAAGGCCAGCGTCGTCGGCGTCCCGTACGAGCCGTACGTGTACGCAGCCTCGTCATGGTTCCACGTGTCCACGATCGCAGACGCTCGCGGAAACAGCGTCGTCGATCCGCGGTACACCGCCGTGGCCAGCGACTGAAACCCTTGCGGTGGCGCCGCCTTCGAGTGAATGAGTCTAGTTCTCCAGGTTGTCATATGGACATTGTCGGCGACGACCGGCGCATTATGGCAATCGTGATGGTGACAAACGACGCGATGCCGATCGCGATGACTCGCCGGGCGGCGGTTGCGTCGATGGTGGCCGCGCCGTAACTGGCGCAGGCGTTCATGCCCCCGGTGGCCGCCGCCGACGCGAAGGCGCGCCTCGCCGAGCTCGAAGCCAGGCGAGGAGGTTGTCTCGGTGTCCCCGTGCTCGACCTCCAATCGGGTCGCCGCATCGTCCACCGGGGCGACGAGCGGTTTGCCATGTGCAGCACGTTCAAGGTCCTGGCAGCCGCACCGGACAGAGAGCGGAAACGGAGAGCGGATCGTGGACCGCGGATGGCGGACCGCGGCTGCTTGACATCGATCGACCGCGCCAATAATATTCACCCTCAAGGGTGAATGATGCGCGCGGCGACCTACTCCCTCGACGACACGCTCATGGCGCTGGCGGCCGGGACCCGGCGCGCCATCCTGCACCGGCTGGCCCAGGGCGAAGCGCGCGTGACCGACCTGGCCCGGCCGTTCGACTTGTCGCTCAACTCGGTCTCGAAGCACATCCGGATGCTCGAGCGCGCGGCGCTCGTCCGTCGCCGCGTCGTCGGGCGCGAGCACCTGCTGTCGCTCAACCCGGCGCCGCTCGAGGAGGCCGCCGACTGGATCGCCAGGCAGCGCGCGTTCTGGACGGTGCGCCTCGACGCGCTGGACGCGATGCTGCGGGCCGAGGACGCTGCAGAGATTCAGGGACGACGCGCCCGGCGGAAGCCCCGCCGTTCCCGGTAAGGAGGAACACGATGGACGCGACGACGGAACGAGCGAGTGTGATGGCGGTGGTCACGCGGCGCTTCGACGCGTCGGCGGAACGGGTCTTCGACGCCTGGCTCGATCCGGCGCAGATCCGGCAATGGTTCGGTCCGGGCCTCGGCGAGATGACGCGCGTCGAGACCGATCCGCGCGCCGGCGGCACGTTCTGGATCGAGCAGCGGCGCCCCGAAGGCGACGCGCCGCACACGGGCGAGTACCTCCAGATCGTCCGCCCGCGTCAGCTCGTGTTCACGTGGCGCACGCCTCCCGTCGAGGACACGTCGACGGTGAGGGTCTACATCACGCGCCTCGCCGGCGGCTGCGAGGTGAGCGTGATGCACGAGATCCCGGCGGTGTGGAAAGACTACCTGCCCCGCGTGGAAGCCGGCTGGAACGCGATGCTCGGGGAGATGCACCGCATTACGGCCGGTGCGCCGTCGGTCGTCGTGGTGCGCACGATCGCCGCGTCCGCCGATCGCGTGTTCGCCGCGTGGACAGACCCGCAGAAGCTGCGCGCGTGGATGGCTCCAGGCCCTCTCGAGGTCGTGGAGGCGATCACCGACCCCCGGCCGGGCGGCCGGTACCGCATCGTCGTGGCCGATCCCTCAGGGGGCCGGCACGTCACGACCGGCGAGTACCGCGAGGTGCTGCCCGGCAGGCGCCTCGTGAAGACCTGGATCTATGAAGGACCGAACCCGGTCGAAAGCGCGGAGACGCTGCTGACCGTCGAGCTCCGGGACACCGGCACGGGCACGACCGAGCTCACGATCCGGCAGGACGGCCTGGCGACGCCGCGCGACCGCGCCGGCAACCACGAAGGCTGGAACCTCTGCCTCGACCGCCTCGAGGCGCTCGCCGGCGATGCGTCCGGTCACGATGTCGAAGGGAGGAAACCGTGAAGATCGCGTTGACCAGTGTGATGGTGGACGACCAGGTGTAGCGGCCGGCGCCGATCAGGGCCGCGCCGCCAGCACGCGGCTGAGCGTTTCGATGACGAGATCCGGCGGCGCGGGCTTGACGAGCATCGCGTTGAAGCCGGCCGACAGGGCGCGCTCGCGGTCGGCCGCGGCCGCGAGCCCGGTGAGCGCGACGATTGGGAGTCCCGGATACCGGCTCCGGACCGACACGGCAAGGCCGTACCCATCCGATCCGGGCATACTCAGGTCGGTGAGCACGGCGTCGATCGAGTCGGCCAGACGCTGCTCGGCCTCGGCCACCGACTGCGCGGAGACGACCGATGCGCCGGCTTCCGCGAGCACGATCTCGAGCAGCTCGCGCGAGTCGTCGTGGTCCTCGACGCAGAGAATCTGGCGACCGGCAAGCGGGCGACCCGGCGAGAGGGTCTCTTCGACGGTCTTCACGGTCATCGGTTCGCCGAAGAGACGCGGGAGGGTGACGGTGAAGGTGGCCCCGTACCCTTTTCCGGCGCTCTCGACAGCGACCGAGCCGCCGTGGATCGTTACGATGTGATCGACGAGCGCCAGGCCGATGCCGAGCCCGCCGTGTCGCCGCGTCGTCCCCGCGTCGCCCTGCCTGAACCGCTCGAAGATGTACGGGATCTCCGCGCTGTCCAACCCCTCGCCCGTGTCGGAGACCTTCACCACGACGGACGTGTCGGCGGCGTGGCAGGTCACGTCCACCTTCCCGCCGGCCCCGGTGAATTTCAGGGCGTTCGACACGAGATTCGAGAGCACCTGCGTGAGCCGCTCCCGGTCGCCAAGGACGATGAGCGACGGCGAGATATCCGACGTCAGCGTGATCTCGCGTTCCTCCGCAAGCGGCGCAAGCTGCTCGACGACGTGTTGAGCGACACGGGCGAGATCCATGGCCTGCCGGCTCAGCTCGAACTTGCCGGTCGCGACACGAGAGACGTCGAGCATGTCCTGAATGAGCTGCGTCTGGAGGTGGGCGCCTCTCCGGATGACGGCCAGTCCCCGCCGGCGCACGTCGTCATCCAGGGAATCGCGCTCGAGCATCTGCAGCCAGCCAGTCATGGCCTGCAGGGGAGCTCGCAGCTCGTGCGAGAGCACGGCGAGGAACTCGTCCTTCGCGCGGTTGGCCCGCTCGGCCTCGAGTCTCGCCGACTCCGAGACCGCGAGCCACCGTTCGCACTCGACCTCCGCCCGGACTCTGTCGGACACGTCGAGCACCTGTGACAGCACCGAGATCATCCGGCCGGCGCCATCGAAGATCGCGGAGTTGTACCACTCGCAATGAATGACTTCGCCGTCTTTCCGGCGATTCCGGTTCACGTTGAGGTTCTGCGGACGCCGGTTCGCGAGCATGTCGGCCATGACCTGATGTACCGAGTCCCAATCCTCCTCGTACACCAGCGGAAGGGCGTCGATGCGGCGGCCAACCGCTTCGTTCGCCGGCCAGCCGAACATCTGTTCCGTCTTCCGGCTCCATCGAGTGATCACGAAGTCCGCGTCCCACTCGACGATGGCGAGCGGGGAGCTCTCGATGTGGGCGTTCACCTGCTGAAGCGCCACTCGCAGGCGATCTTCAGCATTCCTGCGGGCGGTAATGTCGACGTGGACGCCCAGCACGCCGCGGACGGCCCCGGCGCCGTCGAAAAGCGGCGCCGCGTTCACGAGGAAGTGCCGCTCGGAGCCGTCGCGAAGGCGCACGTCGTACTCGAAATCGCGCACGAGCCGCCCCGTCCTTCCGGCGATCTGCATGGGCAACTGGCCGGCAGGGACCTCGAGGCCGTTGTGCATGATGACCACGCGCAAGTTCTCCGGATCGGGGCGCCCCTGCGAGACGTTGTCTTCCTCGGTGATGCCCAGCATGCTCGCAAACGCCGCGCTCATGGTGATGTGCCGGCATTCCGGATCGCGGGCAACGGCAATGCCCACCGGCGCCACGTCGAGGAGCGTTCGCAGTTCCTGGTTCTCGCGCCGGGCCTCGCGCAGCGCATCGTGGAGATGTGCGTCGGCGGCGTTCGCCTCCCGACCGGCCGGCGCCGCCGGGCGCCTCGCCGTGCGCAGTCGTCCCACCGCCACGACCACTGCGGCGCCTGCGGCCACCGACAGCGCCACACGCAGCAACTCGGCCGGCTCAGTGACCGTGAACGAGCCAGGGCGCGTGACGGCCGTGAACAGCAACGCCGCGGCGGCGACAAACACGATCAGTGGAGACAAGGACCGGGTCATCTCGCGAGACATTCAAGACAAGTGTGGCAGACGCCCCAAGCACGGCCATTACGTCGCGTAATTCAAGGCCATGGCACCGCGATCTACAGCCTTAGGGGGATAGCACGAATACCATAAAGTCATCTGGAG
>JBOGIW010000081.1:0-7054 GCA_050748045.1 Vicinamibacterales bacterium
GCGCGGAGCCGCGCGTCTGAATCGTGGTGCGCGAGACGCGCGCGGCGGTCGCGCATGCGCGCCATCACCACGCCGAAGTCAACGGGCCCCTCCGCGGCGCGCACGCCCAGCGCCGGCGCGCCACGCAGTTCTCGCACGGCGCGCGCGGATCGCAGCAGCGCCTTCGACGGCACGCAGCCGGTATTCAGACACTCGCCCCCGAGGCGCGCCTGCTCGACGAGCGCCACGCGCGCCCCGAGACCGGCGGCCCCATGAGCCGACACCAGGCCCGCCGTGCCTCCCCCGATGACGACGAGGTCGTACACCGCGGAGCCTGTCAGGCGCATCCGCTCTCACCACTCATGGCGCGGAACTTGCCCCTTCCATCCGCTCGCACCCCGCGAACTGGCGTGGGCGTCGCCGAGGCATACACCATCGACCGAAAGCGTACAAATGGACATCGCCGCACGGCAGTCGAGTTCCACCTCCCGAACCGGCACGCAGCGCGTCCCGCATCGCTGCCCGCAGTGCCGCACCGACGCCCTCGTGATGCATCGCCGTCACGTGAGCTCGCCCGGCTGGGGCGCGCCCGTGGTCACGGAGTACTACGATTGCGATTACTGCGAGGCGCGGTACTCGTACTCGCCGGCAGACGACCGCTGGAAGCTTCTCTCTCAATAGCTCACACGCGCATGAGCACGCCGCGCGCGCGGCGGCCGGTCGCCATACGGATGGCCGCGGCATACATCTGCACCTGGCGCCGGTAGCGATCGACGGCACCGTCGAGCTCGTGATCCGTCTTGAAATCGACGATGACGAACGCCTCGCCGTCGTCGAAGACCAGGTCCACGTGCCCTTCGACCAGGGCGCCGTCGAGGCGCAGCGTGACCGGCGTCTCGCGGTGGCAGCAGGCCGCCGCCTCCGCGCGGGCGGCCGCGCGCAGGATCGGATGCGCGAGCACGCGCGTCACGGCGTCGCGCGCGGCGGTCACCTCGGCCTCGGCTGCGCCGAGCACGCGACCGTGCGCGTCGGCCAGACGGGCGATGATCGCCGCGGAGGCATCCGCGAGCGGCACGTCAGCCAGGAGCGCATGGACGAGCGTGCCGAAGCGCCTGCCTCCCGATCGTGTCGCGGCGCCGTCCACGGCCTCGATCGCCACGTCGATGTCTGCGGCGGTCGGCTCGGCCGTTCCGGCGAGCGCGGCCTCGGTGGCGGTGACGACGGTGAGTGAAGGGGCGCGGGCGGCGTCGAGCACGGCCGTGCGCTCCGCGCGCCAGGCGCGGTACGTCTCGAGGTGATGCCGGAGGACGGCCGGCGGCACGTCCTTCACGATGAGATCGTCGCGACGGAGACCAAAGGGCGCCTGCACCTCGAGCGACAGCGCATCCGGCGCCCACCACACGACGCGGTGCGATGCACCGAAGAGGTGTTCCCCCGGGCACACGGTCAGCTTCGTGGCCGGGTCACCGTCGGGACGCCAGACGACCGAGTCCCTGCTCGTGAAGCGAGGGCAGCCGGCCGCCGCGTGCTGCTCGCGCCGTGCGCTTTCGTGGGGATAGATCGCGGCGTTCAGCGGCGCCGTCCACCCGCCCTCGTACGGTCCGTCGCCGACGGCCGGGACGACGAGGAGGTCGCGCGCGCGCGTGGCGGCGACGTAGGCGATGCGCTCCCCTTCCTTCTGTTCACGCACGAGCTCGAGCGACTGCTGGCGGACGAGGTCGATAGGCGACCATCCGCCGATGCGGAGCGCGCAGAGCCCGCGATCGGGGTCGATGTGGCGGCCGGCTTCGTACGGCGTGAGCCGCGCGGTGATGTCGGCGAGGATCACCACGGGGAACTCGAGCCCTTTCGCTTTGTGCACGGTCATGAGGCGGACGCCGTCGCTCCCCTCCTCGAGGATCGGCGCTTCCGCGGCCTGGCCCGCGGCCGCCGCCTGCTGCAGCGTGTCCACGAAGCCGCGGAACGACATGCCGCCGTCGCGCTCGTACTGGCGCGCCAGCTCCGCGACGTGCAGCACGTTGGCCAGCGCCTGCTCGCCGGCCGGGCGCAGCACGAAGCCGACGTGCGCGCGCGTCCGATCGAGGAGCGTCCAGATCGTGTCGGCCACGGGCCGGCGGTTCCGCCGCACGTGCAGCTCGCGGAGGAGCGCCAGGGCCTCGGCGACGCCGTCGAGATGCGACGGCAGCTCCGGCGCGATTCGGAATGGATGGAAGCGGCCGGCGCGCTCGTGGTACTCGAGCAGCTCCTCGTCGCCGAGGCCGACGAGCGAGCCCCGGAGCGTCGCGAAGACGGAGAGTTGATCGTCGGGCCACTCGATCGCCATCAACGCGGCCCGCAGCGTCTCGATCTCGTCGCGATCGTGGAAGGCCCTGCCGCCGACGAGCAGGTGGCGCACGCCGCGCGCCTCGAGCGCCTCGACGTACGGGCGCGTGATGTCCTGGCCGTAGCTCACGAACCGGCGGAACAGGATGCACACATGGCGCGCCTCGATCGGCACGCGCCTCGACGGTTCGCGACGCTCCGTGACCGTCCAGCCGCTCTCGGTGACCAGCCACTCGACATAGGCGCCGATGGCATCGGGCAGCGACTCCTCGATGGCCCTCGCCGCGACGTAGCGCTGCGCGTACGGCTTCGGCACGGGCAGCGCCACGACAGACGGCTGCGCCGGATAGTCGGCGCGCGCGGGCGCCAGCGGGACATATGCCGCCTGCAGCGCGTGGCGGTCGCCGTCCATCACGGGCCCGAATGCGGCGTTGACGGCACGCTGGATGTTCGGCACCGCGCGGTAGCTCGTCGTGAGCTCGATGCGCCTCGCGCCGCACGCCTCGAGCCGATCGCAGACGCGCCGGTAGATGTCCACGTCCGCGCGGCGGAACCGGTAGATCGACTGCTTCGGATCGCCGACGACGAAGAGCTTGCCGGCGGCCGGCGTGACGTGCTGCCAGCGTGTGTCCGCGGGACTGTCGGCGGCGAGCAGCAACAGGAGCTCGGCCTGCAGGGGATCGGTATCCTGGAACTCGTCGACGAAGATCCGCGTGAAGCGCTGTTGAAAATGCCGGCGGACCGCCCCGTTGTCGCGCAGGAGGTCGCGCGCCCGGAGCAGCAGGTCGAGGAAATCGAGGGCGCCCTCGCGCGCCTTCAGCGCTTCGTACCGCGCCACGCAGCCGGCAAGCTCGTCGTGCAGCCGCGCCGCCAGGTCGGCATCGGCTCGGAGCTGGAAGTCATCCAGCGCCTGAGCGAGCGCGCTGCGAGCGTCGAGGACCTGCTGACGCGTCACGCCCTTGCCGTACGCGGGACCGCTCCCCTTCCGCATCCGCTTGAAGTCGCGGTTGCGCCGAAGCTCGACGAACAGCGACTCGAGCTGGTCCGGATCCACGGTACCCGCCAGGTCGCGAGCGAGACGCCGGACCGGCTCGGTGTCGACGAACAGGTTGTCGCCGGCGTACGACGGATTCCTCGAGACGCCGGCAAGCGCGCGCACCAGGTCCGCGAGCGCTGCCATCGCCGCCGCGCGGTCGAACGGCTCACGCGTCCAGCCGGCGGGGAAGTCACGCCACTCCGTGAGGTCGAGACCGGCCCTCCGCAGCCGCTCGACCGGACCATCGTCGTCGACTTCGCCCGGCCGTGACAGGCGGCTCGGACGCCGCAGCGAACGCCGCACGCCTTCCGGCGGGCTCTCGAGCCGCTCCTCGAACCACGCCCCGAACGCCTGGTTGAAGAGACGCTCGGCCTGCCCGTCGCTGAGCACGCGGAACAGCGGATCGACGCGGGCCTCGACGGGCCGTTCGCGGAGCAGGTCGGCGCAGAAGCCGTGGATGGTGCCGACGCGCGCTTCCTCGAGGTTCTGGACGGCGTGGCCGAGGCGCGCCGCCGTCGCGGCGTCGGCGGCCGCCCGGCGCGCGTCCTCGAGCTGCTGCCGGAGCCGCAGCTTCAGCTCGCCCGCGGCCTTTTCCGTGAAGGTGACGGCGACAATCTCGTCAACCCTCGCCTTTCCGCGGCCAAGCACTTCGAGGATCCGGCTCACCAGCTCGGTCGTCTTCCCCGTGCCTGCCGCGGCCTCGACGACGAGCGTGTCGTCGAGCGCTTCGCTGATGAGGCGCCGGGCCTCGGCGTCGCCCACGACGAGGCTCACGGCCGGCTCCTCAGCGCCAGCAGGTCGGCGAGACGATCCTGCGGCTTGCGCCTGACGCGGCGGTACACGTCCGAACCGCACACCGGCCGGAAGTCGCACCGGCCGCACGCCTCCTCGCTTGGAGCCGCCGGGAGGAATCCGTGCTCGATCGAACGGTCGATCACCTGCAGCACTTCCAGTCCGGCAGCGCGCGTGATGTCGTTGAGCGGGATCGGGTGCGCGTAGAAGCCGCCGGCCGCCGTGCAGTAGAAATGGCGCCCGTAGCGCACGGGACGCGAGAGGGCCGCTTCCACCGCCATCGCATACAGCACGGGCTGGAGCACGGCGCCGCCGCCGACGATGACCCGCTCGATCCGATCCGGCTTCCGCCCGGTCTTGTGATCCGTCACCCGCAGGAGCTTCGTCTGCCGGTGCTCTTCGACGAGATCGATCGCGCCGCGCAGGCGGAACCCGCCCTCGACCGCGACCTCCTCGGCAGTGCTTGCCGGATCGCGCTCGCCGGGCACGTTCGGCCCGAACGCGAGCTCGAAATAGGCAGGGAGCCACTCCGCGCCGTCCTCGGCCACGTACTCGAGCCACGCGCCGAGGTCGCGCCTGATCGAGGCGATCTCGTCGGCCCAGACGCGCTCGACGGCCGGCGCCAGGTCATCGTACGCGCGGCGTGCCACGCGATCGGCGACCTCGTCGAGCTGCGTGCGCGCGTCGTCCAGGCTGGCGTTCGTGACCGGCAGCGCGCCGCGCGCGCGCAACTGGCGGAAGAAGCGCGCCTGGATCTCGTGAACGAGGCTTCCCCGCGTCAGCGGATCGAGGCGCTGGCGCGACTCCGGCCGCTCGAGCGGCTGCAGCTTGTAGACCGCCGCCAGCAGGAACTGATAGGGGCACGCGCTGAAGCGCTGGAGCGCCGAGAGCGAGTACGGCCGAGCGGTCAGGCGCTGCCTGGCCAGCGCGCTCTTCGTCTGCGCCGACACCCGGATGAGCCCGTCGCTCGCCGACCAGCGCCGGTCGCCGCGCGCCCAGCGGTCGACCACCGATCGGCGGAGGCACTCGTTGAGCTTCAGCAGGTAATGCGCGTGCCCCTTGACGGCCTCGCGATCCTTCTCGTCGAGGAGGCGCCGCACAACGGCGAGATCGTGCTCCTGGTCGTCGATCGCGTCCTCGGGCACGGGCGGCGCCGGCCACGCCAGCGTTGCGTTGCCGGCCATGCGCGCGTGCGCTTCGAGCGACTCATGGTCCGGGATGCGGCCCGTGACAGCCCGCATCACGTCGAGCGCGTAGAACGACGGCACACGCGCCCGCGATTCGGTGAGCTCGATGCGCGGATACGACACGTACAGACGCTCCGACGCGGCGCCCGCCGCCAACTGCAGCAGCAGGCGTTCCGCCGCCAGCCGGAGGCCTTGTGTCGGCAGCGCCGCGCCGGAGGCGGCGCGGAGGTCGTCCCCGAGCAGGGGATCCTCGCGCGGCTTCTGGGGAAACAGCCGCTCGGCAAGCCCCGGCACGAACACGACCCGGAAGCTGCGGCCGCGCGCCTGGTGCGGTGTGCCGACGAACACGCGCCCGAACCGGCGCGAGGGGGGCTCGGCCTCGATGGTCAACAAGCGGTCCGTGAGCACGCGGCGCGCTTCGTCCAGATCGATGGGGCCGATGTCGCGCATCGGTCGCAGATCGGCAAGGACACGCAGTACGTAGGCGGGCATCCGGAGCACGCGCGGCGCGAGACGCTCGAACGCGTCGAGCCAGTCGCCCCACGAGGCCTGGGCCGGCCACGCCGCCAGCGTGTCGATGATCGGCAGCGCGAAACGGCGGAGGTGGTCGAGCTGCTCCAGCGTCTGCTGCAGCCGGCGCATGCTCGGGCCATCGCCGCCTTCCTGGCGGCCGGCCTCGATGAGCTGGCGGCCGAGCTCCGCCGCTTTGCCGTCGAGCCGCCGCCTCCACCGCGTGGCGTCTCGTCCAATGACGGCGGCGTCCACGAGCAGTCGCTCCCACTTCCACGGCGCGCGGAGCGTGCCCGCCACGACGGCCTCGTCGTCTCCGCCCTCGGCGCGCGCCGCATCGGCGCTCTCGCGCTCCAGCTCGTCGTCCGGGCTGTCGGGGTTACGGCCGAAGAGGTCGTCCTGCGAAGCCGACCAGGCGGGCTGCGCCGCCTCGTCCGGCCGTGGCACCTGGCCCAGGGAGAGGTACTCGGCGAAACGGGACGCGGAGAGGTCTTCGGCCGCGCACGCGATGAGCGCGAGGAAGGCGCAACCCGCGGGATGCGGGCGGCGCGTGCCGCGGTCGAACCAGGCTGGCACGGCCGCGCGATGCAGCGCGTGCTCGAGCAGCCCGAAGTAGCTCGCCGGCGTGCGGACGAAGATGGCCATCTCGTCGAAGGGCACGCCGCGCCGCGCCTCGCGAAGCAGGCGCCGCGTGATCTCCACGCACTCGCGCCCTTCACCCGGAGCGGAGAAGAGCTCGAGCGAGCCATCGAGGTGGCGCTCGGGGGGCTCGGTCTCCGAAAACAGGAACCGCCGCAGGCATGACAGGTCGTCGGCGCCCGGGCAGGCGCGCTCCTCCACCGCACCGCCGCACGCCTCGAGATGCCTGACCGATTCGCGATCCCCCGCGGGGACAGTTGCGAGCGCGTCGGTGGCGCCGGCCACGAGCGCGTGGACGAGCGCCCGGTCGGCGGCGTGCTCGAGCGGAACGTCCAGGAGCACGACGGCTTCCGCGACGGGGACACTTCGCAGCAGCCGGGCCGCGGTGTCGAAGAGCGCCGCGCGATCCGCGGTGGCCGCGGTCGCGAAGCACTCCTCGAAGCGGTCGAGGAGGCCCGCGAGGTCCGGTCCCGGGAGCGGCAGCGTCGAAAGCGTGCCGGCGGCGACGCCAGCAAGCCGCAACTCCTGCAGCGTCCGCGCGAGCGCGCGCGGGAAGCCGGGCGTCTGGGCCACCGGCTCGAAGTAGCGG
>JBOGIW010000082.1:0-8155 GCA_050748045.1 Vicinamibacterales bacterium
GTCGAACGGCGCTTCGTGTCCTTCGTGACCTTCGTGGCCAGGGAATCAACCTTCAAACTGAAGTTGAGCTTCGAGTAGTCTCCGTTTCTCCGGTTCTCCGTGTGATCCCGTTCCCTCCGTAATCTCCGTATCTCCGTAGTCTCCAGTCGATGCACACACTGGACATCCTTCGGGCTCTCCGAGCGGGCACGATCGGTATCGATGAAGCCAGGCGGAAGCTCGCCTCCGCCACGGCTCCGGCGCCCTCGCCTGGCACCCGTGCGCGCGGCGTGGTCGTGTCGAGCGTGCAGGCGCCCGAGGCGGTGGCCCTCTCCGAGTGGCGCGTGGCGCCGCCTGCCGCGGGCGAGGTCACCGTCCACGTCCGGGCGTCGGCGATCAACTTCGCGGACGTGCTCTGCCTCAACGGTCTGTACCCGACGATGCCGCGGTATCCGTTCGTGCCGGGATTCGAGGTGGCCGGCGTCGTGGCGGCGGTGGGCGCGGAGGTGTCGGGGCTCGCAATCGGCGACGCCGTGATTGCGCTGACCGGCGAGCGGTTGGGAGGCCACGCCAGCCACGTAAACGTCCCGGCGGCCAACGCGATCGGAAAGCCGGACGGCCTCTCGTTCGAGGACGCCTGCGGCCTGCCGGTCGTGTTCAGCACGGTGTACTACGCGTTCGAGCTGGCGAAGCTCTCCTCGACCGAGCACGTGCTCGTGCAGAGCGCGGCGGGCGGCTGCGGGCTCATGGCGCTGCAGCTCGCGCACGAGCGGCAGGCAGTCGCCTACGGAACGTCGAGCCGGCCGGAGAAGCTCGATCTCCTGAGGTCGATCGGCGTCCGCCACGTCATCGACTACAAGGCGGCGGACATCGCCCACGAGATCCGCCGGCTCACCAGCAACCGCGGCGTTGACGTCGTGCTGAACATGCTGGGTGGCGCCGCGGTGCAGCAGGGCCTGGACAGCCTGGCGCCGTTCGGCCGGTATCTCGAAATTGCCGTTCACGCGTTGAAAACCGGTCAGAAGCTCGACCTGTCGCGGCTCGTGCAGAACCAGACCTTCCACAGCATCGATCTGCGGCGCGCCGGCCTCGGCGGCCGGCTCGGGCAGCGCGCGCTGCTGGACGCGATGGTGTCGATGCTGCGGTCGCGACGGATCGTGCCGATCGTCTCGCGCGTGTATCCGCTCCACCAGATAGGAGACGCGTTTCAGCACGTCAGCAGCGGCAACCACGTGGGCAAGGTTGTCGTCAGCCATACCGCCGGCGCCGCGATCGACAGAACGGCGGACTGCGTCGCCGCGCTGGCGGCCCACAAGCGGCGGTGCGACGAGGCCGGCACGTCACAACGGTCGCTCGTCCCGGTCGGCGCCGGCGTTCGCGACGAGGCCGGCACGTCACGACGGTCGCTCGTCCAGGCCGGCGCCGGCGGCCGCGACGACGCGCCGCGGCACGACGGCATTGCGATCGTGTCGATGGCTGGACGCTTTCCCCGGGCGAACGACGTCGAGGAGCTCTGGGAGAACATCGCCCAGAGTCGAGACTGCATCAGCGAGGTCCCGCCGGAGCGCTGGCCGGCGGATCGGTTCTACGACCCGAAGCGGCAGACGGCCGGCAAGAGCTACAGCAGGTGGATGGGAGTCGTCCAGGACGCGGAGGCGTTCGATCCCCTGTTCTTCAATATCTCCCCGGCCGAGGCCGCCTGGATGGACCCGCAGCAGCGGATGTTCCTCGAGGAGTGCTGGCACTGCCTCGAGGACGGAGCCATCCGGCCGTCGGCGCTGTCGGGCGCGCGCTGCGGCGTGTTCGTCGGCTGCGGTCCGAGCGACTACGGCCGGGACCCGGAGCGCAATGGGCTGCACGTGCACGGCCTGACCGGCGGCGCCTCGTCGATACTGGCGGCGCGCATCTCGTACTTCCTGAATCTGACCGGACCGTGCCTCGCCATCGAGACGGCGTGCTCATCGTCTCTCGTGGCCATCGCGCAGGCGTGCGACAGCCTCGTGGCGGGCAACTGCGATCTCGCGTTGGCCGGAGGCGTCCACCTGATGTTCGGCCCCGGGCTGCACGTCATGACGAGCGACGCCGGGATGCTCTCCGAGCACGGCCGCTGCTTCACCTTCGATGCGCGCGCGAACGGCTTCGTGCCGGGCGAGGGCGTCGGCGTGCTGCTGCTGAAGCGGCTGCCGGACGCGAAGCGGGCCGGCGACCCGATCGCGGGCATCATCCGCGGCTGGGGCGTGAACCACGACGGGCGCACGAACGGTATCACCGCGCCGAGCGTGAAGTCGCAGGCGGCGCTCGAGAAGGAGGTCTACCGCCGGTTCGCGATCGACCCTGGCACGATCACGCTCGTCGAAGCGCACGGCACCGGCACCGCCCTCGGCGATCCGATCGAGATCGAAGCGCTGGCAGAGGCCTTTCGCGCCTTCACGGCCCGGACCGCGTACTGCGCCGTCGGTTCGATCAAGAGCAACATCGGCCACCTGATGACGGCGGCCGGCGTGGCGGGCGCTATGAAGGTGCTGCTGTCGCTGCGCCATCGGATGCTGCCGCCGACGATCAACTTCGAGAGGCCGAATCCACATCTGCCCCTGGAGGGATCGACCTTCTACGACAACACGAGGCTGGAGCCGTGGGTGGCTGACCCTGAAGCGCCGCGGCGGGCCGCGGTGAGCTCGTTCGGCTTCAGCGGCACGAATGCCCACCTGGTGATCGAGGAGGCTGCGATCGAGGAAGCGGCAATCCAGAAGGCCGCGCCTGCCGAGGAGCCCTGCCGCGATGCCGATCGCCAGGCGCCGGGCAGGCACACGCGGCTCTTCCCGTTGTCCGCGAAGTCGAGGGCGCAGGTGAAGCGCTCGGCGTCGAACCTGCACGCGGCGCTCGCGAATCTCGCCGGCGTGGACCTCAGGGACATCGCCTACACGCTGCAGGTCGGACGTGAGCCGATGGAGCATCGGCTCGTGGTTCTGGCCGACTCGCGCGCGGCGCTCGAACAGCTGCTCGACGCGTACGTGCACGACCGGTCGTCCACCGCGCTTCTGACGGGTCACGTGCAGGACGCACGCGACGCCGCCGCCGTGGAGGCGATCGCCCCGGACGGTGCGCTGTCGGGCGTTACGGTGGACGAGGCCGAGTGGCGCCGCATCGCCACCTCGTGGCTGGAAGGGGCGTTCATCGACTGGGACCGCCTCTACGCCGGCGAGAAACCTCGCCGCGTGCGCCTGCCCGGTTACCCGTTCGCACACAAGCGCTACGCGCCGCCGGCAGCGGCCGACCGCATCGGTGCGGACGCGGCGGGCCGCGAGCCACTCGCGCCGCTGCATCCGCTCGTGCATCGAAACACGTCCGATCTCGACTTCGCCCTGGTTGCCCCGGACACCCCGAAGCCGGGCGTTGCCGCGCGCGCGGGCGACGGCATTTCGCTTTTCCGGCCGCGGTGGATCGCTGCCGACGCCCCGACGGAGCGCTCCGCCTCCGTTCCCGCCATCCGCCGTCACCTGATCGTCTGCGAAGTGGACGCAATCGATCGCGCCGCGATCCAGGAGCGTCTCGGCCCGGCGGACTGCACGATGCTCCATGCGACGGGGCTGGAGCTGCCAGAGAAGTACGAACAGTTCAGCCTTCAGGTGCTGGACGTGCTCCAGCGGATCCAGCGGGCGCGCCCTGATCGATCCGTCCTCGTTCAACTGGTGGGCGGCGGCCGGTCGGAGCTGTTGCTCCACGGCCTCGGCGGGATGCTCAGGGCGGCGCAGCTCGAGAGCGCCGTCGTCTGCGGTCAGGTCATCGACGCCGGTGAGCATCGATCTCCCGCGGACCTTCTCACGATCCTCGAAGCGGAGGCTCGAGAGCGTCAGTTCAAAGAAGTCCGCTACCGCAACGGCACACGCTCGGTTTCGGGCTGGGAGCCGATCGAGTCGAGCGTCGCGACGATCCCGTGGAGGGCTGGCGGCGTGTACGTCATCAGCGGAGGCGGTGGCCGCCTTGGAGTGTTGATGGCGGAGGAGATCGCCCGGCGGGCGCAGGGTGCCACGATCGTGCTGCTCGGCCGCCGCGACCCCGCGCTCGCGCATGCGGAGGTCCGCGGCCGCCTCGAATCGCTCGGCGCATCCGTCCGATATCACCGGATCGACGTCGCCGACCGCGCCGCCGTCGAGCGCGTCATCCACGACACCGCCTCCGGGCTCGGCGCCATTCACGGGATCGTCCATGCGGCCGGCGTCCTGCGCGACGGATACATCTACAAGAAGCTGCCCGACGATGTGCGAGCCGTGCTGGCGCCGAAGGTCGGGGGCATCGTCAACCTGGACCTGGCGAGCCGCTCGCTGCCGCTGGACGTCTTCATCGCGTTTTCGTCCTTCGCCGGCGCGATGGCCAATGCGGGACAAGCTGATTACGTGGCGGCCAACGCGTTCATGGACGCGTACGCGCGCCACCGCGCCTCGCTCGTGGAGGCAGGTGAGCGGCACGGGCGAACCCTGTCGGTGAACTGGCCGCTCTGGCGCGACGGCGGCATGCGGGTGGATGCCGCGACCGAGAGGCGCATGGCGCGTGACCTCGGACTCGTGCCGCTCGACACCGGTGCGGCACTCGATGCGATGTACCGCGGCCTCGCCACCGGTGACCCGCAGGTGCTGGTGCTCTCCGGCGACCCCGAGACCATCGGCCGGCGCCTGTTCGGGCGGGGAGCGGAGCCCGAACGGCATGCGACGACCGGGACGCCGGCCGCGGTCGCCAACGCCGGCCAGGCGCCGGACGGCGCGACGAGGATGAGGGTCGAGCGTGTGCTGGTGCAGGCCGTGTCGGGCCTCCTGGGGATCGACGCGCACGAGATCGATCGCGACACGGAGCTCGGCGAGCTTGGCTGCGACTCGATCGCCTTTGCGAAGCTGGCCGGCCGCCTCGCCGAGCAGTACGGCATCGAGCTCGCGCCGATCGTCTTCTTCGAGCATCGCACCATCAATGCCCTGGCGACGTTCCTGCTCCACGAGCACGGCCCTGCCCTGATCGCCGACCTCGGCGGAATCCAGAACCCGGAACCCCGAACCCAGAACCCCGAACCGAACCCAGAACACGAACCCGGAACCCGGAACCCGGAACCCGGAACCCGAGTAGCGGTTATCGGCATGAGCGGCTGCTTCCCGAAGGCGCCGGATCTCCGGGCCTTCTGGGAAAACCTCGTCGCGGGCCGGGACTGCATCGACGAGATTCCCGCGAGCCGGTGGGACTGGCGCGACTATCATGGCGGTCCCGGCGAAGAGGGCAACGTGACATGGACGCGGCATGGCGCGTTCATCGACGGTGTCGATGAGTTCGATGCGCTCTTCTTCGGCATCTCGCCCGCCGAAGCGGAGCTGATGGACCCGCAGCAGCGCCTGCTGATGACGCACGTCTGGTGGGCCATCGAGGATGCCGGCTACGCGCCTCACAGCCTTGCAGGCAGCAACAGCGCCATCTTCGTCGGCACGGGGAGCACCGGGTACAGCAGCCTGCTCGACCGTGCGAACGCCGCCATCAAGGGCTACTCGTCCACTGGCTCCGTGCCGTCGATCGGTCCGAACCGCATGAGCTTTCTGCTCGACTGGCACGGCCCGAGCGAGCCCATCGAGACGGCGTGCTCCAGCTCGCTTGTCGCCGTTCACCGGGCGCTCCAGGCCATCGAGCAGGGCGCCTGCGACGCAGCCGTCGTGGGCGGCGTGAATACGATCGTCACGCCCGACGCGCACATCGGGTTCGCCAAAGCCGGGATGCTCAGCGCGTCCGGCCGGTGCAAGACATTCTCGGACCAGGCCGACGGGTACGTCCGTGGCGAAGGCGTGGGCATGCTGTTCTTGAAGCGCCTCAGCCTCGCCGAGCGGGACGGCGACCACATCTACGCCCTGCTCCTCGCCAGTGCGGAGAATCACGGCGGCCGGGCGAATTCGCTGACGGCGCCGAATCCCGGGGCGCAGGCGGCGCTGCTCGAGGCCGCGTACGACAAGGCGGGGATCGATCCGCGGACGGTGGGCTACATCGAGGCGCACGGCACCGGCACGCCGCTCGGCGACCCGATCGAGATCGACGCGCTGAAGCGCGCCTTCTCGGCGCCAGGCAAGACCACAGATGGCGAGCGGGTTGCCGCGGCGCAGTGCGGCGTCGGCTCGGTGAAGACGAACATCGGGCACCTCGAGCTTGCCGCTGGCATTGCCGGCCTCATCAAGGTGGTGCTGCAGCTCCGCCACCAGACGCTCGTCGAGAGCCTGCACTGCGACAGGCTCAACCCGCACATCGTGCTGGACGACTCGCCGTTCTTCATCGTCGGCAGGACGATGCCGTGGCAGCCGGTCAGAGATGCGGACGGCACGGCGCTGCCGCGGCGCGCCGGCGTGAGCTCGTTCGGGTTCGGCGGGGTCAATGCGCACGTGGTGGTCGAGGAGTATGTCGATACACGCCCCAGCGGGTCCTCCCCGAGCGGAGCGCCTTCCGTCATCGTCCTGTCGGCGAGGACCGAGCGTCAGCTTCAGCAGCAGGCGGAGCAGTTGCTCGAGGCGCTCGATCGCGAGGGGTACTCGGATTCCGATCTCGCCGATATCGCGTTCACGCTGCAGACCGGCCGCGACGCGATGGACGAGCGTCTCGGGTTCGTCGTTCGGTCGCTCGACGAGCTGAAGGCGACGCTCGCGCGGTGGCTGGGCGGCGCGGGAGGGATCGAGGGTCTCTATCGCGGGCGCGCGAACCGGGGCAACGACGCGCTGTCGGCCTTCGCCGTGGACGAGGACCTCCACGGCGCGATCGACGCCTGGTTCCGAAAGCGCAAGTACGACGCGCTTCTCGACCTCTGGACGAAAGGCATGGAGATCGACTGGCGGAGGGTCCACGCCGATGCGCCGCGGCGTCGCCTCAGCCTGCCGACGTATCCTTTCGCGAGGGATCGCTACTGGGTTCCGCAGGGCCGTGATGAGCGCGGCTCGGTTGGAACACGCGGCCAACCCGGCGAGGCCCGATATCTCCACCCGCTGCTTCACACGAACACGTCCACTCTCGCCGAGCAGCAATACACGACGGCGTTCACCGGCGACGAGCCGTTCCTGACGGATCACAGGGTCCGCGGTCACCGGATTCTCCCCGGCGTCGCTCACCTCGAGATCGCACGCGCGGCGTTCCAGATGGCGAGCGGCCTGGAGCCGGGCGCTCCCGTGGGCATTCGGCTCCTCGACGTAATCTGGCGACGCCCGCTCCTCGTCGGCGCTCGGGGCCTTCAGGTCATCGTCGCGCTCGACGGGGAGCCCGACGGCCGCGTCGGCTTCAGGGTGTACAGCCGGAGCCAGGGGCCCAAGACCGTCGAGCATCTCTACAGTCAGGGACGCGCCGAGTGGCTCACCGGCGCGCCTCCGCACGTCGATCTGGCAGCCCTGCGCGAACGGTGCGGAGAGCAGGCGCTCACCGCCGCACAGTGCTACGCCGCGTTCACCGAGGCGGGCATTGCCTACGGCGCGGCGCATCAGGGGCTCGCGAGCGTCCGCTGCGGAGCGGGAGAGGTCCTGGGCGAGGTCGTTCTGCCCTCGTCGATGACCGCACGGCGGGCGCCGTACGTGCTCCATCCGAGCCTCATGGACTCGGCGCTCCAGGCCATCATCGGCCTGCGGGCGAGCTCCAGCAACGCCGCGCTCGCGATCCCGTCCGGACTCGCCGTGCTCGAGGTGTTCGCGTCGTGTCCCGATCGCCTCTGGTCGTGGGTGCGCCCGGCGGAGGTTGCCGCAGCCGGCGACGGCATCGAGACGTACGACGTGGACCTCATTGGTGATGATGGGCTCGTGTGCGTTCGTCTGAGGAGTCTTGCGTTGCGCACGCTCGGCGCCAGTGTGCCGGCGTCTCTGCCTGCTGCGCCGGCAGCCGCGTCCGCCGTCGCCCGGCCAGCCGCACGCGTTCCCGTATCGGGCGCGGAAAGCCTGGCCTCGACCGTGGCGCGCATCCTGCGGCGCGAGATCTCGAACACGCTGAAAGTCGACGAGCGCGACATCGACGAGGACACGAAGCTCGAGGAGTACGGTTTCGATTCGATCACGCTGACGGAGCTCGCGAATCGCCTGAACCACACGTACCACCTCGAGGTGGCGCCGACGGTCCTCTTCGAATATCCGACGATCGCCGCGCTCGCGCCGCACCTGGCCGTCGAGTACGCGCGCGAGCTCTCCGCGAG
>JBOGIW010000083.1:0-9837 GCA_050748045.1 Vicinamibacterales bacterium
GATGTGCAGCGGGTACGAGTCCGGGTGGCCGTCGTAGGTGATATGGTGCGCCACGATCACCGCCGGGAGCGGCCACGATTCCTCCACCGTCACCCGGCGCTCCTTCGTCCACGCGGGCTCCTTCGCGATGTCGCGCGGCACGGGCCGCGCCGCCTTCGGCACGCGCGCGAAGTACTGGTTCACGAGCTGCAGCGCCTGTCTCGTGTTGAAGTCGCCGACAATGGTCAGCGTCGCGTTCTCGGGCACGTAGTACGTGCGGTGGAATTCGCGGACGTCCTCGATCGATGCCGCCTCCAGGTCCGCGATGCTGCCAATCGTCGGGTGCCTGTAGGGATGCGCCACGAACGCGTGCTGGTAGACGATCTCGTTGAGCCGGCCGTACGGCTGGTTCTCGACGCGCATCCGCCGCTCTTCCTTCACGACTTCGCGCTCGCGCTTGAAGGCGTCCTCGTCGATGCGCAACGTCGCCATGCGGTCGGCCTCGAGCCAGAGCGCCAGGGGCATGAACTGCGCCGGCAGCGTCTGCCAGAACACCGTCGTGTCCTCGTTGGTGTAGGCGTTGCTCTGCCCGCCCACACTCGCGATGATCGAGGTGTGCGCCTCGGGCTCGACGTTCTTCGAGCCCTTGAACATCATGTGCTCGAAGAGGTGGGCGAAGCCGGTGCGCCCCTTCCGCTCGTTCTTCGAGCCGACGTGATACCAGAGCGACACGTGCACGATCGGCGTCGAATGATCCGCGGACAGGATCACGCGCAGGCCGTTCGGCAGCGTGGCCATCTCGTAGTTGAGCTTGGGAGGCCGGACGGCCGCCTGCAGCGGCGCGAGGACGACGGGGCAGACGAGGCACGCGAGGATACACAGAATGACGCGGCGCATAGGTCAGATGGATTATGGCATGCAGAGCAAACGCCTCGGGTGGGATGTGTCCAGAAATATTCCGATTCCGCCCGTTCAACGGCTGCTCACCCGCAATCCTGTCAGAAACCAGCTTGCCGTGCCGAGCTCGAGCGGATAGGGATCGAGACGCCGCTCCACGCCGATGAAGAGTTGCGCGGCGGCACCCTGGCCCTCCAGCCGGATTCCGGTTTCCACGCGCCCGTCGAGCTGCGAGCCGCGCCCGCCGGCATCGTCCATGCCGACGACGCGCACGGTGGTGTCGGCCGTCCATCCCAGGCGCGGCCCGAGGCGATAGGCCACCTCGCCCCTGGCCTCGACCTCCCAGTCATAGTCGACGAACGCGCGGGTCACGGTGGCGCGCGCATCCGCCCGCCACGCCACGTCGAGCGGTCCCGACCGGCGGTCGCCCTGGGCGCGGACCGCGATCATGTTCCAATCGATCGCGAAGCGCTTCGTCCGATCGCTCAGGTGTCGCGAGATGTGGTGCCAGACCGGGCCGATCTCGATGCCGGCCACGCGGACGAGCACCGCACCCTCGAGCAGGTAGTTGCCCTGGTTCACGTCGAAGCGGCGGAACTCCTCACCGGCAATCGCCTCGTAGCCGCCGATGAACGACACCCGCACCCTGTCGCTGCGGACGGCGTCGATCCTGCCGCCGAGATCGAACAGCCAGGTGAAGCGGGGATCGCCGCTCGACACGTATCGGCTGTCGAAGTGGAAGTCGAAGCCGGGGAAGAGCTCCTGCGCCCGTGCCGCAGGGACGGTCCCCACGCAGATCACGACGATCACGCACGCGACGAACCGGACACGGGGACAGGTGGTGTGTCGTTCGTGCGCGTCGAGGCTCACACCGGATCCTCCGGGGTACGGCCGCGCGGCGAGGTGAGCTCGGCAAGGCGCGCCTCGATCTCCTCGATACGCCGCTTCAACTCGGGAAGCCGCCGGAAAATCACCGACGCCTTTCGCCATTCGCGGCTGTCGATCGCGGGGTATCCCGCGACCATCGCACCGGGCTCGAGCGAACTGGTCACGCCGCTCTGGCCCACGGCGACGACGCCCTTGCCGATCGTCAGGTGGCCGCCGACGCCCACCTGGCCGCCGAACATCACGTCGTCGCCAATCTCGGTGCTGCCGGCAATCCCGACCTGCGCGGCCATGAGCACGTTGCGCCCGACGGTGACGCCGTGCGCGATCTGCACCAGGTTGTCGATCTTGGCGCCCGCCTTGATGCGCGTCTCGCCCACGGCCGGGCGGTCCACGGTCGTGTTCGCGCCGAGCTCCACGTCGTCTTCGATGACGACAGTCGCGACCTGCGGGATCTTTTCGTGCGCGCCGTCCGCCCGCCGGACGAAGCCGTAGCCGTCGGCGCCGACGACGACGCCGTTCTGCAGAATCACGCGCTCGCCGATGGTCACATGCTCCCGGATGGCGACGTTCGAGTGGATGACGCAGTCGGCGCCAACGGTCGAGCCCGGCCCGATCGTGGTGTTCGGAAAAACGACCGTGCGATCGCCGATGCGCGCGCCCGCCCCGATGGCCACGAACGGCCCGATCGAGACCTCGCGCCCGAGCTGGGCGTCCACGGCCACGGCGGCCAACGGATGCACCCCCGGCGCGGGACGCCAGGCCGGGGCGAACAGGCCGACGGCACGGGCGAACGCGAGGTACGGATCGTCGGTGCGCAGCATGGCGGCACGGCCGGCCGGCACGTCGGCGCGCGCGATAATCGCCGAGGCGCGCGTGGACGCGAGCGAGGCGGCGTACTTCGGGTTGGCCAGGAACGTGACCTCGCCCGGGCCCGCCTCGTCGATGCCCGCCACACGCGTGATCTCGACCTCGCCATCGCCCTCGAGCCTGCACCCGAGACGCCCGGCCAGATCGCGCAGCTTCATAGCGGAATTCTCAGCGTCAGTTCTGACTACGAATCTGAATCAGAATCGGACTTGAAGATCGAATGGGAATCAGAATTGGAATTGTAGTGAGAATCCAACTCGGCCGTCGGAATTCAGGCATTGCCAAACGCCACCCGCTCGAAGAAGGTGGAAAACCGCTGCAGATGCAGCCGCGCGGCAATTGCGTGCACATGACGCTGCCGCTCGCCAGGGGGCAGCGCCGGCACGCGGCGCAGGTCGGTGAGCGGAGGGCAGGGGCGACCGGTCCACGCCACGCGATGCAGCCCTTGGCTCGCGCCGCGCATGGAGAGCCAGTGCCCCACCACGCGGAAGGCGAAGTAGTAAGCCACGATGTTCGGCCCCGGGAGGAAGACCAGGACGCCGGACGCCACGAAGCCGAGGAGGTCGATGACCAGCCACACCTTGTGGCGATCGTAGTCGCGCTGCAGCATGCGATGAATCAGCGTCTGTGCCTGGTCGAACGTCATATCGTCCGGGTGCATCGCCAGCGCCTCGGACTCGCCCCGCAGGTTCCACAGCAGCCGCTGCTCGGCGATGCGCTCGGCCACCCAGGCCATGATCCGGTGCTGCAGCCGGGCGACCCACGTCACGTCGTCGCGCTGCTCGGCCGGATCGTGACGATGCTGCCGCTCCTCGGCGGCGCGCAGCATCACGGTGAATCTGTGCTTCAGGCGGCCGAAGATGCCCGTCGGGGCGGCTCCGCTGTCCAGATCCGGGGCGATGGCGATCTCACAGTAAAGCTCGTACCGATCGGGCCCGATCGGCACCACGTAGACGTCCACACCCGAACGATAACACGGTGCCTCACGTGCACCGGGTGCGCTGGGTGGCACCTATAATCCGGGCATGGCGCGGGTGGTGGTGGGACTCGTGGCGTGGCTTCTTGCAGCGGGTGCGCCCGCGCAGGAAGCGGCCGGACCGGTGACGGCGGAATTCAGGGTGTTCGCGGGCACGGAAGAGATTACGGCCACGACACGCCTGCGCATCATGCCGACCGGCACCCGTGAGCGATCGTCGACGCTCGACGAGGGCAAACCCCTGGTCGCCAGCGTGACCCCCGGCATCTACGACGTGCAGGCGCTTCGCCTCCGCCCCGAGGGCATCGTCGCCATCCGGTGGGCCGAGCGCCTCGTGCTGATGCACTATCCGGACGAAGGCGGCCGCCATCTCGAGGTGATCAATTTTCAGCCGGGGTACGGGGCGCTCCAGGTCCGCGCCGCCAGCGGATCCATGGGTGCGTATGAGCTGACCGTCTTTTCCGCCGGCGATCGCACAGCGCCTGCCGGGGAGCCGATCGACGGTGACGACTATCGGCTGTTCGTGCTGAAGGCAGGCCGCTATGACATCCGCGTGCGGCAGGCGGGCGCCCCCAAGGGCGCCCCGGACTCTCAGTGGTTGCGGGATATCGAGGTCCCCGCACACCGCACGCGGCTGAAGGTGATCGCCTAAACCACCGTCCTCCGCCCGGTAATCAGATTGACCAGGAACAGCACGAGCGCAATGACCAGCAGCACGTGCACGATCCCGCCCGCTACGTCGAACGCGAAGCCGAGCAGCCAGAACAGCAACAGCAGGACGATGAGCGTCCAGAGCATGGGCCTTGTCCTCCTGCTCGACCTGGGGGCAAGGCGCGTGCCACGGCTTATGGTCGACGTCGCCGCTGAGGGGCTCTGCGCTGCTCAACAGGAACGGGCGGCCGCCCGGCGGCGTCCCAGGCACCCACGATCGCGCCCGCGACGGCCGTGATCGATTCGCTCAGCCGTCGCCCCATCACGTCGCGCGTCGCGGCAAAGAACGCCTCGAAGTAGGCATCGTCGTAGGTGTCGCGGCCGCCAATGGCCTCGAGATCGGCCTCGAAAATGGCGGGCACGAGCTGGGTCCCCTCCAGGAGTCGGTCGAAGATGAAGGCGCGCATGTCGGCGATCGGCTTCGGCGGAGCGGGCGCGATGGGGAGACGGTCCCGGTACCGCTCGAACAGATCGCGCTCGTAGCGCGAGTGAATGCCGTGCTGGCCGGTGCGCTGCCCGTCGTAGTTCCAGACCGCGTGGAAGGGCACGTGCGCGTCGCCGACATAGTGCCCGAGCGTGGCCGAGAAGAAGAGGAGGTCGAACGACCCGTACTCATTGCACGAGTACTGCTCGAATGCCCGGCGCAGGTTGCCGTGGAACTCTTCCGCGCGCCACGGCAGCATGCCCATTTCCCGGACCCGCTCCATGCCGAACTTCTCGACCGCGTCGGAGAAGTCGCGCGGCAGGTCGAGGAAGGGGTACTTGCCGTATCCCTCCCAGTCGAGGTCGAGGAAGTGGTTCGGCGGCTCGCCGGTAAAACCGGCCGCCCGCCAGGTGTCGGGATCGATCGAGCGCTCGACGAGCATCGCGCGGTTCTTCTCGAAGAGGGGCCGCAGGGCGTCGGGAAGCAGCGCGATGGCTCGGTCCATGACGAAGCGATGCGCCTCGAAGCCCCAGGCATACACGGGCGACGGCGCCAGGACCACCCCGAGGCACATGGCCACGATCGTTTTGCGCATGCCGGACATTATGATTCAACCGTGCCCCAGGGCCTCGTCGGCGATCTTCTCATCGTGTATGCCGTGGCGCTCGGCATCATCGTCCTGGCGGGCCGCCTCGGCGTGCCGCCGATTGTTGCGCTGATTGGCGCCGGTGCCCTGTCGGGGCCGTCAGGCCTCCAAATCATCCAGACTCCCGAGGAAGTCGATCAGCTCGCCGAAATCGGCATCGTGCTGCTGCTCTTCACGGTCGGCCTCGAGTTTCCCATGCGTGAGCTGCAGCGGATCTGGCGGCCGGTCGTCCTCGGCGGCGTGCTGCAGGTCGCGGGAACGGCGGCGCTCGCGGGGGCCATCGCCTCGGCCGCGGGGGTCAGCCCGCGAGCCGCCGTCTTCATCGGCCTGTTCCTCGCCCTGTCGAGCACGGCGATCGTGCTGAAAGAGCTCGCGCGCCACAACTGGCTCGACAGCCCGTCCGGGCGCATCACCACGGGCGTGCTGCTCTTCCAGGACCTGGCCGTCGTGCTCCTGCTGCTCGCCGCGCCGATCCTCGCGGGCGCCGTGGACACGTCGGCGGTGCCAGGCATCCTCGGACGCGCCGTGCTGGCCGTTGCCGGCATCCTCGCGGTCGGGTGGCTGGTGCTGCCGGCGCTCTTCCGCCTGGTCATGGCGTGCGGACAGCGTGAAGCGTTTCCGCTGGCGGTACTGGTGGCCAGCGTCGGGACGGCGGTGTTTGGGGCGTCGCTCGGCGTGTCGATGGCGCTTGGCGCCTTCCTGGCGGGCCTGGTCCTGGCTGGCAGCGAGTTCAGTCACCAGGCGCACACGGAAGTCCGCCCGCTGCGCGATCTGCTCACGAGCCTGTTTTTCATCTCGCTCGGGATGCTGCTCGACGCTCCGGCCTTCGCGCGGAATCTGCCGCTCATCGCGGTCATCACCGTCGCGGCCGTGCTGTTGAAGAGCGTTGCCGCCGGCGCGGCGCTCGCCGTCAGCGGAACGCCGGGCCGGGTTACCGCCATTGCGGCGATTTCCCTCGCGCAGGTCGGCGAGTTCTCGTTCGTGCTGGGACGCGACGCGGTCGCGCTCGGCGTCCTGCCGGCGAACCTCTGGCAGATCCTGTTGCCCGCGAGCATCCTGACGATGCTCGCCGCTCCCACCATGGTGTCGATTGCGCCGCGCCTGGCCGACCGTCTCCGCATCGGCACCACCACGGCGGGCGCGACCATGGCGACGGCCGGCGAGGGATACGTGCTGATTCTCGGTTTCGGAGTCGGGGGCCGCCTCGTCGCCTCGGCGCTTCGCGAGCTCGGCATCCCGTACCACGTCATCGACATCAACGGCGCGACCGTCCGCGAAGCGCGTGCCGCGGGGGAACCGATCACCTACGGCGACGTTACCGCGGCCGATACGCTCATCGCGAGCGGCGTGGAGCGCGCACGCGCCGTGGTGGTCGTGCTGAGCGACCCGGATGCCTCGATGAAAGTGGTGGGCACGGTGACACGGTTCGCGCCGGCGACCGCCGTCATCGTGCGCGCGCGCTACCGCGCCGAGGCCGTGCGCCTGCAGAAGGCGGGCGCGATTGCCGTGGCCGAGGAGCTCGAGGCGTCGCTCGAGGTCGTGGCGCAGGCGCTCGCCGGTCTCGACGTGCCGGGCAACATCATCCAGGTGCTCGTGGAGGACTACCGCCGCCGTCAGGGGATGCCGGTGCTGCGCACGCCGGCGCCGCCCCGCGTGCCGCTCTCGAATCTTGCTCCCGACGTGCTGGCCGCCCCCGTGGCCACCCATCAGCTCCAGGAAGGCGACTGGGCGACGGGGCGCACGCTCGCGGAGCTGAACCTCCGGGCGACGACCGGCGTGTCGGTGCTCGCCGTGCGCCGCGAGGGCCGATCGTGGACATCGCCTCCGTCCGACCTGCCGCTGGCGCCGAATGACGTGCTCTACCTGCTCGGCGACGAGGCCGCCGTGCTGCTCGCGAGAGCGCGGCTCTCGCTGGGCGACGCCTGAGGCAGGCGTCGCCTCACGACACGGGCGGCGCGTGCTCGGGGTGCTTCTCGAGGTACTTCCGGACGAACGGGCAGGTGGCGACGACCTGCAGGCGGGACCGCCGCGCGTGGTCGAGCGCGGCCTTTGCGAGCGCGGCGCCCACTCCACGCCCGCCCAGCTCCGGCGGCACTGCCGTGTGCACGAGATTGATGCGGCCGGCGCTCTCCGCATACTGCAGAAACCCCGTGTGGCCGTCGATGGTGATCTCGAACCGCCGCGCTCCCTCGTTGTTCACGACCTCGCTCACGCCCCGCCTCCCTCGCGAGAGTGTACATTGAGTGAATGCTCCGCATCGGCGCGCACATGTCGGTCGCCGGCGGTGTCTCGACGGCGGTCGCCCGCGCGGTGGCGCACGGCTGCGAGTCGCTGCAGATCTTCACGAAGAATGCCAGCCAGTGGCGTGGGAAGCCGCTCGATCCGCAGGAGGTCCACGCCTTCCGCACGGGGATCGACGCCGCCGGCATCACGCCCGTCGTCTCCCACGCCAGCTACCTGATCAACCTGGCCACGACGGTTCCCGCGCTCCGCGAGCAGTCGCTCGCGGCGTTCCTGGACGAGCTCGATCGCGCAGAGGCGCTGGGCCTCCTCGGCGTCGTCATCCATCCCGGCACCTGCACGGCCGGCACCGACGCGAACGCGTTGCGTCTCATCGCCGATGGCATCCGGCACGCCTTCCGCGCGCGGCCGCGCCGGACGACGATGGTGCTGCTCGAGCACACCGCGGGGCAGGGGCGCACGGTCGGCCACCGCTTCGAGCACCTGGCGGCGATCATCGATCACCTGGACGGATCCGCCCGCGTTGGCGTGTGCCTCGACACGTGCCATCTCGTGGCGTCGGGGTATGACATCACGACCGAGGCGGGCCACCGCGACACGTTCGAGGCGTTCGATCGCCTCGTCGGTCTCGGCCGGCTGCGCGTCTTCCATGCCAACGACTCGAAGAAGCCGTGCGGCAGCCGGGTCGATCGCCATGCGCACATCGGCCACGGGTGCCTCGGCATCGAGCCGTTCCGGCGCATCCTGCACGACCGGCGATTCGCGGGGCTGCCGATGCTGATCGAGACCGAGAAGTCGCCGACTGCCGGGAGGATCGGCCTCATGGCGACCGATCCGCTGGACCTGAGGAACCTGGAGACGCTGCGACGACTGCGCGCACCTGTCCCACGTTCGCGCCGAACCGCAGGTCGCGCAGGGTAACGGCGTGCCCCTCCGCGGTCGATTCGACCCGATAGTACGGGAAGCGCGCCCAGACGAGCACTGCGCGCACGCGGCGATCCGTGGCGATGGCCGCGCGCACGGCCGGATGATCGTCGTGCTTCGGCACGAGGTCGGCCGAGAGCCTCGCCTCGCGCGGGAACCAGGTAAAGGTGCCCGTGGCGTAGGCGTCGCCGGCGTCGACGATGATCGTGCGCCTGAACGGCGTCAGAGGGACGGGCCCGACCATGAGGGCCCGTGGAGGGCGGCCGTGCTGTGCCTGCCAGGCGTCGGCGACGTCCTGGCGCGCCGCCCGCGCCGAGACCACGAGCGCGCCGATGTAGATGGCGGCCAGGAGCAACGCCACCCGGGCGAATCGCACCCGTGCCCGGCTCCAGGCGAGCCAGACCCCGGCGCCGAGCGTCAGCCACAGCCACACGTCGATGATGAACACCGCGTCGCCGTAGAACCACCGGCTCGAGACCGGCATCAGCAGGCGGATGCCATAGGTGTTCAGCAGGTCGAGCAGCACGTGCGACACGACGCCGACGTACGAGAGGAGCAGGAGCGGCCCGAAGCGGGCGCCGCGGCTCCGCCCGATCCAGAACACCAGGCCGGCGAGGATGACCGGCAGCAGCGCCTGGGCGAGCACACCGTGCGTCCAGCCGCGGCGGAAGGCGACCGACGGCACCTCCGTCGCCAGGACCAGCGCATCGAGGTCCGGCAGGTTCGCCGCCACCATCAGCGTCGCGCTGCCGAAGGCGGTCGTGCGCTTGAGGCCGGCTTCGCCGAAGGCGGCACCCGCGAGCGTGTGACAGACGTTATCCATGACGGGACGGCCCGGAACACCCGGCTCCGAATCCTGACGAGTCCAGCATTCGCGTGCCGACTCTCACACGGAGTCCGGCATCAGAGGGAGATTCCGGCCGCCAGCAGCGCGTCGCGAAGGTCGGCGTCGCCCGCCGTCCCGCCGATGCGACTCTTGGCCAGGAGCGCCGCCGCGTGGGTGGTGAGGCGCGTCCGCTCGGCCTCGTCGATCTGCTGAGAGGTCGCGATGATGACGGGAATCCGCGCGGTCGAGGGCTCACGCTTGAGGCGCGCGAGCACCTCCGTCCCGAGCATGTCGGGCATCGCCAGGTCCAGCACCACCGCATCGGGCTGCTCCGACGCGGCACGGGCCAGCCCTTCCAGCCCGCCGGCCGCCTCGATGACGCGACACCCCGCGGCGGTCAGGTACCGGCGCAACACGTACCGCGTCGACTGCTCGTCGTCCACGACGAGCACCGTCGG
>JBOGIW010000084.1:0-4971 GCA_050748045.1 Vicinamibacterales bacterium
AGCGCCACGCGCGCGCCGCGGCGCCGCGCCTCGGCGGCGATGGCAAAGCCCATGCGGCCGCTGGAACGATTGCCGACATACCGGACGGGATCGATGTCCTCGTACGTGGGACCCGCCGTCACGAGCACGCGGCGGCCGCGAAGGGGCGAGGCGACGGGGCCGAGCAGGCGCTCCGCCGCCGCTACGATCGCGTCGGGCTCGGCCAGGCGCCCCTTGCCGATCCACCCGCATGCCAGATACCCCTCTCCCGGATCGACGAACCGGACGCCGCGCGACGCCAGCGTCTCGAGGTTCTTCTGCACGGCCGGGTGGGCGAGCATGTTCGTGTTCATCGCCGGTGCCAGGAGCACCGGCGCCTTCGTGGCGAGATAGAGCGTGGTGAGGAAGTCGTCGGCGATGCCGTTGGCGAGCTTGCCGATCACGTTCGCCGTGCAGGGCACGACGAGGAGCAGCGCGGCGCTATCGGCCAGGGCGACGTGCTCGATGTCCGCGTTCGCGCCGGGCGTCCACTGCGAGGTGATGACGGGATGGCGCGTGATCGCCTCGAAGGTGACCGGCCCGACGAAACGGGTCGCGGATCGGGTCATGACGGCGACGACATCGTGGCCTTGCTTCTGCAGCCCGCGGCACACCTCCACCGCCTTGTACGCCCCGATGCCGCCGGTGACGCCGAGGGCGATTAAGGACACCACTTACTCCGCGATCCGCAATGCCCGATTCTCATTCGGCGATTCTCACTCCGCGATCCGCGATCCGCATCAGAATCGGGAATCGGCATCCTCGATCTTCTGCACCTTGCGCCTGAGGACCTCCCGCTGCGCGATGGTGATCTTCTTCTCGCCGGTCTCGCGCGGCGCGGCGCCGCGCAGGAGCTGGCGCGCGCGCTGGCTCGCCGTGACGACGAATTCGAAACGCTTCTCTTTCGGGGCTCTCTCCACCTCGGTGTCCTTTCGATCGGTGTCTCGGGCCGATCAGTGTCTCCGCCTGAACGTGCGGATGACGGCATCAGCGGACTCGCGCATCGCGCGCACGCGCGCGCGCTCGGCCACGACGATCGCCTTCAGCCGCTCGACGCACGGCTCCAGCTCGTCGTTGATGACCACGTAGTCGTACGACGCGACGTCGGTGACCTCGCGGCACGCGACCTCGAGGCGGCGCTGGATCTGCTCCTCGGAGTCCTTGCTGCGCCCGCGGAGCCGCCGCTCGAGCGCCTCGGCCGACGGCGGCAGCACGAAGATCCCGGTGTTCTCCAGGCCGCGGCTCCTGACTTGCCGGGCCCCCTGGACGTCGATCACGAGCACCACGTCCTCGCCGCCGGCGAGGAGCCGCTCGGTGTCGGCGGCCGACGTCCCGTAATAGTTCCCGTAGATATCGGCCCATTCGAGGAATTCGTGCTCCCGGGCCATGGTTTCGAACTCGTCGCGCGTAATGAAATTATAGTCGACTCCGTCCCGCTCGCCCTCCCGGGTCGCCCGCGACGTGTAGGACCGCGACATCCGGAGGTTGGGCGTGATCTTCACCAGGCGCTCGACGAGCGTCGTCTTGCCGGTCCCCGACGGCGCCGAGACGATGAAGAGGAGCCCCCGCCGGCCGTGAGAGGGCTTCGCGGGCCTGCCGTGCGCGAGGTCGAGGGGCTTATTCGACATTCTGAACCTGCTCCCGCATCTTCTCGAGCTCCGCCTTGGCCGCGATGATCATCTCCGACACGCGCAGGCCGTGGGCCTTGGCGCCGAGGGTGTTCACCTCGCGGTTCATCTCCTGCAGCAGGAAGTCGAGCTTCCGGCCGCACGGTTCGGCGCTCTCGGCCAGGGCGTCCCAGTGCGCGAGGTGGCCGCGGAACCGCGTGATTTCCTCGGTTACGTCCGATCGCTGCGCGGTCCGCACGATCTCCTGGGCCACCATCGCCTGGTCGACCGGCAACTGCAAGGAGAGCTCCTTCACGCGCTCGCTCAGGCGCGCTTCGAGCTCGGCACGTCCCTCCTCCGCCGCGCAGGCGAGGCGCTCGACGAGCTCGCCGACGAGGAGCTTGCGCGCGTCGAGGTCGGCGCGCAGGTGGGCGCCTTCGCGGGCGCGCATGGCGTCCAGGTCGGCGAGCGCCTGCTCGACGGCCGCCTCGACGCTCGCCGCGAGCTGCGCTTCCATCGCCGGATCCGTTTCGCGTCCCTGCTCGCGCACGCTGATCGCCTGGGGCATGCGGAGGAGGTCGCCCGGCGTGAGCGGCCCGATGACGAGCCCCCGCTCCCGCGCGCGATCGAGCGCGGCGGTGAGCGCGTTCGCGAACGCCTCGTTCAGCTCGACCGCCGGGGCGACGGGCGTGCGGAGCTGGACCGAAATGGCGAGCTCGACGCGACCGCGGGCCAGGCGCTTCTGCAGGATCGCCCGCACGCGCGGCTCCAGGTCGCCGACCGAATGCGGGATGCGGAGCTGCACGTCGAGGAAACGGTGGTTGACGGCGCGCACCGTCACGCCAATCGTCGCACGCTCGTCCTCGTGCGTCAGCGACGCAAAGCCGGTCATGGACTTGATCATCGTCTCTGGTCTCGTCTCCGGTCTCTGGTCTAGGGACCGGAGACTTCCGCTTCGTCCGTCGATTCCTCCAGGAACTGCAGGTCATACAGTCTGGCATACGGGCCGGCGCGACCGAGCAGCTCCTCGTGCGTGCCGGCCTCCACGATGCCGCCACGCTCGAGCACCACGATCCCGTCCGCGCGCCGCACGGTGGACAGCCGGTGCGCGATCACGAACGACGTGCGGTTGAGCATCAGGTTCGAGAGCGCCTCCCGCACCAGCATCTCCGACTCGGCGTCGAGCGACGAGGTCGCTTCGTCGAGGACGAGGATTGGAGAGTCGCGCAGGATCGCGCGCGCGATCGCGAGCCGCTGGCGCTGGCCGCCCGAGAGACGCTGGCCGCGCTCGCCGATCGTGGTGTCGTAGCCGTCCGGCAGCGTGACGATGAACTCGTGCGCGTGCGCGGCGCGGGCGGCCGTCTCGATCTCCGCACGGGAGGCGGTCGGCCGGCCGTAGGCGATGTTGGCAGCGATCGTGTCGTCGAAGAGCACGGTCTCCTGCGTCACGATGCCGATCTGCGCCCGCAGCGACGCCAGCGACACGTCGCGGATGTCGCGGCCATCCACCAGGATCGCGCCGCCCGTCACGTCATAGAACCGCGGGATCAGGTTGACGAGCGTGGTCTTCCCCGCGCCGCTCCGCCCGACAATCGCCAGCATCTGGCCCGCCTGGACGCGGAAGCTCACGCCGCGCAGCGTCGCGTCTCCGTTCGTCGACGCATAGCTGAACTGCACGTCGCGGAACTCGATGGCGTCGCGGAACCGCGGGAGGGGCGTCGCGCCGGGGCGCTCGGTCACTTCGCTGTGCGTGTCGAGCATCTCGAAGATCCGCTCGGAGGCCGCGATCGCCTGCTGGAGGGTGGCGTTCACGCGGCTCAGCTTCTTCGCCGGCCCGTACATCATGAACAGCGCCGCCACGAACGCCACGAACTCGCCCATCGTCAGCCGGCCGGCCGCGATCGCCTGGCTGCCGTACCACAGCGCCGCCGCGAAGGCCAGGCCCCCCATCAGTTCCATCAGCGGCGGCAGCACCGAGAGCACGCTCGTCACCTTCATGCTCGTCCGGTAGAAGTCCTGCGACGCCCGCCGGAACTTCTCCGTCTCGCGCGCCTCGGCCCCGAACGCTTTCACGATGCGGTGGCCGGCAAACGCTTCCGCCGTCACATGCGTGACCTGCTCGAGCGCTTCCTGGCTGCGGCGCGTCGTGCGCCGCACGCGCTGCCCGAGGCGCACGAGCGGATACACGACGAGCGGCGCGCCCGTCAGGCACACCATCGCCAGCCGGGCGTCGTAGTAAAAGAGCAGCGCCGCGAAGCCGACGATGGCGAGCGTTTCCCTCGCCAGATCGCCGAGCGTCTCCGAGACGGCCTGCTGTACCTGGGTGACGTCGTTGGTCACGCGGGAGATGAGCTTGCCGCTCGTGCGCACGGAAAAGAAGGCGGCGGACTGTCCGAGGATGTGCGTGAACAGGAGGTTCCGGAGATCGCGGACGACGCGCTGGCCGACGTCGGCCATCAGGTACCCGGACAGGTACGCGCCGATCCCCTTGACGAAATAGACGGCGACGATGGCCCCGGCCAGCAGGCGCACGTTCTCGCCGTGCGTCAGGCCGTCGTCCAGGATCGGCTGGATGAGCAGCGCCACGGCCGCCGACGCGGCGCCGTACAGCACCATCGCTGCCAGGGCGGCCAGGAGGCGCGCGCGATGCGGGCGCGCGAACGCGAGCAGTCGGAGAAACGGATTCACTCGGTAAAGCGGTATTTCAGCAGTACCCAGAGCGCGACGACGCCGTCGCGCCACGTGATCTTCTTGCCTTCCTGGTACCCGCGCCCATCGTACGTGATCGGGACCTCGTACACGCGATACCCCCGCTTGAAGATCTTCGCCGTCAGCTCCGGCTCGATGCCGAAGCCCTTCGACCGGAGGCGCATCGACCGGACGACCTCGGTGCGCATCACCTTGTAGCAGGTCTCCATGTCGGTGAGCATCGTGTTATAGAGCAGGTTGGTGACGAGCGTCAGGAGCCGGTTGCCGGCATAGTGCGTGAACAGGAAGACGCGGTGGCGCCCGAGGAAGCGCGATCCGAAGACCACGTCGGCGCGCCCCTCGCAGATCAGCTCGATGAGACCGGGGAACTCCTCGGGCGAATACTCCAGGTCGGCATCCTGGACCACGACGACCTCGCCCAGCACCGACTCGAAGCCGCGGCGCAGGGCGCTCCCCTTGCCCTGGTTCCGCGGCTGCAGGAGCAGCGTGAAGCCGAGCTCCGGTTGGAGCCGCGCCAGCAGCTCGCGCGTGCCGTCGGTGGAACCGTCGTCGATGACGATGAGCTGGGTGCGGAGCGGCACGGCCCGGACGCGGCGGATTATCTCCTCGACGGTCTCGACCTCGTTGAACACCGGCA
>JBOGIW010000085.1:0-8729 GCA_050748045.1 Vicinamibacterales bacterium
AGGCACGGCACCTCGCGACACTGCGCTGCTCGCGCGGCCACGAGCCGTTTGCGGCCGGCGATGAGGACGAACCGGTCGTCCTGCGCGCGCACGAGCAGCGGCTGCAGAACGCCGAGCCGCGCCACCGATGCCGTCAGCGCCGCGACGTCGCCCGGCTCCGGCAGGCTCGCCGCGTCGATGCGTGACACGGCCAGCATCCGCAGCAGCGGCAGACCGGTCGCCGACGCCACTTGTTCCACGTAGTGCCGATCGTGTCGCGATTGGTACGTCTTCGGAAGACCCTCGCGGGGTCGAGACGAAGGCGCATCATCGTCGGCGTCCTCGGAGCGCTCGCGGTCGGCCGGTGATTCGCGATCGAGTGCGTGGACCGTGTGTTCGATCGAGCGGGGTTCGTCAGGAAGCGCGGCGTCGGTGTGCATGGAGGTACTGCATGATACAACGCGTTTCTGCACAAATTCCGCGCGGCGAGAGCTTCTACTTCGAGGGTGAACAAAGGTTATAGGGCAGTTGACTTTACGGATGCACGGCTCAGCCGGCGCCCTTGGCACGGGCCGCGCGCGTGGCAAGGAAATCGCTTCGTCGTTCTGTCTTCTCCCAGGAAGGAGGCGTCAATTACCGGGGAGCGAGCAAGCGGAATCGCCGGCGTTGCGATCGGCACCATCTGTCTCGCGGTCGGTGCCGCGCTGGTCGCCACCGTCATTCGAACGCCGATGATGCAGGCGGCGCTCGTGGCGCTCGGCGTGGCCGGCATCGGGCTCGTGCTCCTGATGGCGCGCCGGCGGCGGGCCCCTGTCTCCCTGCCGACGATCCTGACGACGGAGGCTCCGGCCGCGGCTGGCGGCATGGCGGTCGAGCGCGATGACGCCATCCTGCGCTTCGCGCGCGACGTCACGAAACCAGCCTCGTTCGACCAGTTACAGCGGCTGATCGCGCGGCAACTCCCGCTGCTCCTGGGCGTGGAGCGGGCGTGGATCGTCGCCAGGTTCGAGGGCCGCCAGCGCGTCATCCTGCCGGCCCCGGTGCAGGAGGGGCACGACAAGGCGGATCCCCTGTTCGGCGGCGATCGTGCCGATTGGACCACGTTTCCGCTGATGTCGGACGAGCAACTGGTCGGCGTGCTCGGCGTCGAAGTCACCGGCCGCAAGCTCGCCGATCGCGCCGTGGCGATCGTGCGCGCCGTGGGGCCGATCATCGCGCACGCGCTCGTGACCGCCCACTCCACCGATCGCCTGCGCGAGACGAGCATCCTCGACACGCTCACCGGCTGCGCGACCCGGCCGCACGGTCAGGAGCGGCTCGCGATCGAGCTCAAACGGGCGGGCCGGTCGGGCACGTCCGTCGCCGTGCTCATGGTGGATCTCGATCACTTCAAGGACGTGAACGACCGCTTCGGCCACAGCGTGGGCGATGCCGTGCTGACCGCGGTCGGCCGCACGATGCTGCAGACCCTCCGCGCCAGCGACGTCCGCTGCCGGTGGGGCGGCGAGGAGTTCCTGATCGTGCTGCCGGAGACCGCCCTCGAACCGGCGCGCCAGGTCGCCGAGTCGTTGCTGCGCCGCCTGGCGGAGTCGCCGGTGCACACCAGGGCCGGGACCATTCGTGTCAGCGCCAGCATCGGGCTCACGCTCGCGCGCCCGGGGGAAGACGACATCGAGGCGCTCTTCAACCGCGCGGATCGCGCCCTCTACCGCGCCAAGTCGGAAGGGCGCGCGTGCGTCCGGATCGTGCTGGGTGACATGAAAGGAGCTCCCATCGGGGGCCCGGTCCCCCCGCCGCCGCTGCCGTTCCGCGACCGGCGCAATCCGAACCGGCCGGATCGCCGGCGCGTGCCTGGCGTCGGCAGGAGAAAGACGGACGGGTGGCTGATGCCGCCGCCAGGGGGGGATGCCGAGGCGCCTAATCCGCGCAGGGCCGGGGACCGCGCCAACCGTCCCTGAGCAGCATGCCCTCGAACTCGGTCCAACGCCGATTCAGCTCGCCGGCGCCGCGGAACCGCTCGACCTGGACCATCGAGTCGGTCCGGTCGATCACGAGCTCGTAACCCTCGCCATTCCAATCGGTTCTGACTTCACAGCGGATCTGGGCCTCGCCGCGGCGGAAGAAGTAGAACATCGCACTGCCTGTTGTCGGCAGAACGGTGGCGCTGCTTTACTGTTCCGGGTTCCTGGTTCCTGGTTCCCGGTTCTGGTTCATCGTTCTGTTCCGGGTTCCGGGTTCCGGGTTCCAGGTTCCGGGTTCTCGGTTCTCGGTTCGCGGTTCCCTCTTCAGCGCTTCGTGACGACGATGTCGCCGCTGAAGGACTTGAGGGTGACGATGGCGCTGGCGTCGCCGAACGAGCCTCGGATGGATCGATTGAGGCGGCGTCCGCGCCGATCGCTCCTTTCCTCGATGCCGGCCCGCAGCGTCAGCGGGAAGTCCGATCGCACATCGCCGTTGAACGTCGTCGCCTCCAGCTCGAAGCCGGTCGTCTCCGACACGGCGAGGCGCACGCCGCCCGAGTGCGAGGTCATCTCGTAGCGTCCGTTCCGGGTGAGCGGTCCCTCGTACTCGACATTGCCGCTCACGGTCTTGACGCTCGCCCGCTCGGAGGTGACGGCGGTGAGCCTGATGTCGCCGCTGACCGATCCGAGCTCCAGCGCACGCGCCTTGAGGCCGCGCGCCGTCAGGTCCCCGCTGACGGTCGAGGCCGTTACCTGGCCTTCGGCCGCCGCGTCGGTCACGTCGATGTCGCCCGAGACGGTCTTGACGAGCGACAGGCGCGTGGCGCCGCTCGTCACAACGTTGCCGCTGACGGTCTCGGCCCGGAGCTCGCCCTTCACGTTCGTGACGCGCAGGTCGCCCGAGACGGAGCGGATCGTCGCGCTGGCGCCGCTCGGCACGGTGATCGTGTAATCCACCGAGCCGGAGTAGTTGCGCCGGTTCCGCGGAAACACGGTGCGGATCTCGACGCGGCTCGGCAGCTCCGTCACCTCGATCCGCAGGTCGTCGAGGAGCGTCTTCGCGTTCGACTCGTTGCGCGACCTCGCGCGCTTCACCGCCTCGATCCGCACTTCCTCGCCGGTGCCGCCCGTCACCGTCACGTCGCCGGCGATGTTCGAGAGATCCACCGACCCCGTCCGGCCGATGCGCACGGTTCGGGAGAACCGCTCGGTGACCTCGGGACCGTATCGTGAGTCCTGGTAGCGCGCGGCCCACTCGTGCCGCACCTTGACCTTCGCCTTGACGCGCGGCGTGTCGATCGGATCGGGCGCGGCCATTCCCGGCATCGCCAGCAGCACGGGACACAGCACAGCAAGGAGTCGTCCTGTCATTGGTTGAGCCCTGAGACGACGCGCGCGGTCCCTTCGGGGTTGCCCTTGCGCATCTCGTTGATGAGCACCACGGTGTCCTGCAGCAGCGCGACCTTGTTGCGCAGCGCCTCGAAGAGGCTCTCCTGCGCCACGTCGCTCGCCGGTTGCGTGTGGAGCGCCGCGCGGCTTTCGCCGATCGCGTGGTCGATGACGTCGAGGTTCTTCTGGAGCACGGCGGCGACCTGCGGGTCGAGCGTGGCGCTCTCGGTGCGGGTGATCTGTTCGAGCCCGGCGATGGCCTTCTGATAGTGCTCTTCCGCGAGCCGCAGCTCGGTTTCGACGGTCTTCACGAGCTCGGGATCGGCGACCGGGGCCGGCGCCGCCGTCGCCCGCGCGGGCGGCGCGGGCGCGGCCGCCTGTCGCAGGACGATCCAGGACGAGCCGCCGGCGAGGAGGACGAGCGTCGCGGCTATCGCGGCCGGCCGCCACGCACACACCCAGGAGCGCCGGCCTCCGGCGATGCCGCGCGTCCGCTCCGCCTCGAGCGACGCCGAGAGCCTCGCCCACGCGTGTGCCGGCGGCACGAGCGGCGCGAGATCGCGCGCCGCGCGGCGGATCGCGCCGAAATCGTCCGCCATCGTGCGGCACGCGTCGCAGCCGAGGAGATGCGCCTCCACACCGCTCCGCTCGTCGGCGGAGATGGTGTCGTCGACGTAGTCGCCGACGAGCGCCTGGCAACGGTCACATGTCATGGTCGAGTCAACATCGCGCGCAGTTTCATGCGCGCCTTGTGCACCTGCGATTTCGAGGTGCCTTCCGACACGCCGAGGATTCGTGCCACCTCGTGATGCTCGAACCCTTCCACGTCGTGCAGCAGGAAGGCCGCGCGGCAGCCTTCTGGCAGCTTTCCGATCGCGCGCTCGAGATCCAGCCGGTTCACCGCGATCGGCGTGGCGGGCATCGGCGAGGATGGCTCGGCGGCCCCATCCTCATCGAGCGAGTCCGTGGCCTGGTTCATCCTGGCGCGACGCCCGCGCAGGTAGTCGAGGCACTGGTTCATCCCGAGACGGTAGAGCCACGTGCCGAGCGACGAGTCGCCCCGGAAGCTCTCCAGCTTCCGGTAGGCATGCAGAAAGACCTCCTGCAACAGGTCTTCGGCTTCCTGCGCCGATCCCGCCATGCGACACGCCAGGCTGTAGAGACGGCCGGCATGGAGCCGGTAGAGCTCCTCGAAGGCGTCCGCATCCCCGCTGCGACAGCGCTTCGCCAGCTCCAGGTCCGCGCGTCTCACATCTCCTGAGCTCTTAGACGTGGTCTTCGCGCCCGCGCGTTGCCCGTCGTCGTGAGCCTGTCCGAAAGGCCGGGCGGTCAATCCCATGGTCATGGGCCTAGACGGAAACCGGCGCGGAACGGTTCTTGCGGCCTGAACTCCCCAGGAGGGACCGAATGGACAAGCTGAAGAAAGAATCGGCCGAAGAGGAGATCAAGGGAATCGGCCAGCAGGTCAAGGGCAAGGTGCAGGAAGGCGTCGGCAAGGTCACTCGCGACGCCGATCTCGAGGCTGAGGGTGAACTGAACCAGGCCGGCGGCCGCGTGCGCGAGAAGGTCGGCGAAGCCGGGCGCAAGGTCGCCGACAGGCTCGACCCGGACACCGATCCCGATCGCCCATAGGCCTCGACGTGGATCCGACCGGCGCCACGAAGACCACTCGTCATGTCTTCGTGGCGCTTCGTGGTCGTCGTCCCTTCGTCATCCATCGCACCTCGTCGAATCTCCGCACCCGCGACATCCCCACCTCGTGGCCTTCCGCGCGCAGCAGCTCCCGCTTGATCTGCAGGGTCCCGCCGTATCCGCCGAGCGCGCCGCCCGAGGCGATGACGCGGTGGCACGGCGTCGCCGCGTCGCGGCACTCGCGCATGATGTTGCCGACCGCGCGCCACGCCCGCGGCCGACCGGCCATCGCGGCAATGTCGCCGTAGGTGGCCACCCGTCCCGGCGGAATCCGCCGGACGGCCGCGAGCACGCGAGCCGTGAATGTGGAACGGTTCAGCACGTCCGCAATCCGCAATCCGCGATCCGCGATCCGCGATCCGCGATCCGCGACCTGGAACCCGGAACCCGGAACCCGGAACAAAGAACTTGGAACCCGGAACCCGGAACAAAGAACTTGGAACCCGGAACCCGGAACAAGAACCTGGAACACGAACCTGGAACACGAACCTGGAACCCGGAACCAGGAACCCGGAACCAGGAGCTACGATCCAGCCTTCCGCTCGTACACGATCTTCCCGCCGACGATCGTCGTCGTCACCGTGGTGGTGAGGATCTCCTTCGGGGCCACGGTCATGATGTCCTTCGAGAGCACCACGAGGTCCGCGAGCTTGCCTGCGGTGAGCGAGCCCAGGTCCTTCTCCGCGTGCGCGGCGAACGCGGCGTGGATGGTGAAGGATCTCAGCGTCTCGTCGCGCGACATCCGCTGGTCGGGCTGCCACGCGCCGGGCGGGTTGCCGGATTCATCCTGGCGGGTGATGGCGGCGTAGATGCCGAGCATCGGGTTCGGCTCCTCGACCGGGAAATCGGAGCCGTTCGCAATGACGGCGCCGCTCTTCAGCAGCTTCTGCCAGACGTATGCGCCTTCCTCGATGCGCTGCGGCCCGAGCCGCGCCGGCGCCCACGGGAGGTCGGAGGTGGCGTGCGTCGCCTGCATCGAGGCGATGACGTTGAGCGTCGCGAAGCGAGGGATCTCGGCGGCGTCGAGGATCTGCGCGTGCTCGTTGCGCATCCGCAGGGTGCGCGATCCGGGGACTTCCCGCTGCACGCGCTCGAAGGTGTCCATGACCAGGCGGTTGCCGCGGTCGCCGATGGCGTGGACACACGGCTGGAAGCCGGCCCTCGCGGCGGCGAGCACCTGCGCGTAGACCTCCTCGGGCCGGTTCACGAGGAGCCCCGTGTTGCCCGGTTCGTCGCTGTACGGCTCGAGCAGTGCGGCGCCGCGCGAGCCGAGCGCGCCGTCGGCGGAGATCTTCATCGCGCGCACGGCGAGGTGATGATTGCCGTAGTCGGCGATCGGTCCCCGGTCGAAGTGCGGCTTCAGCATGCTCATCGGGCCGCGGAGCATCACGTAGAGGCGAGTCTGGAGCTTGCCGCTGTCGACGAGCCGCTTGTAGGCCTCGACCGTCTGCGTGTTGGCGCCGGCGTCGTGCACCATCGTCAGCCCGAGCTGCCGCGCCTCGGCATCGGCGAGCAGGATCTGTTCTTCGAGTTGCTCGCGGCTGAGCGGCGGCACGTGGCGCGACACGAGGCCCATCGCCCGGTCGACGAGTGTCCCGGTGGGATTGCCGT
Source organism: Vicinamibacterales bacterium (assembly GCA_050748045.1). Classification (GTDB taxonomy): domain Bacteria; phylum Acidobacteriota; class Vicinamibacteria; order Vicinamibacterales; family UBA2999; genus CAVYVZ01. The sequence goes on from JBOGIW010000085.1 coordinate 6,633, forward strand.
TCGCGTCGCGGATGATCCGCCCGCCGTCCGGGTCTCCCGTGTCCCGGGTGAGGCCTGCGGCGTCCATCGCCGCCTTGTTGGCGATCGCGGCATGGCCGTCCACACGGGTCAGGTACACGGGATTGGTCGGCGCAGCCGCCGACAGCAGCTCGTGGACCGGGAATTCCTTCACAGGCCAGTCGTTCTGATCCCAGTTGCGGCCGAGAATCCATTCGCCCGGGCGCGCCGACGCCGCGCGGCGGCGCACCATGCCGACGATCTGCTCCCAGTTGCGCGTGCCCCGCAGCCGCAGCACCTGCAGGCTGGCGCCGAGGCCGGTGAAGTGCCCGTGCGCGTCGTGCAGGCCGGGGACGATCGTCCGGCCGCGCGCGTCGATCGCGCGCGTCGACGGCCCTCTCAGCTTCAGGATCTCCGCCGAGGCACCCACGGCTGCGATGCGGTCCCCGCGGATCGCGATCGCCTCGGCGCGCGGCTTCGTGTCGTCGGCCGTGTAAATCTTCGCGTTGTGCAGAATGAGATCCGCCGGCACATCCTGGGCCGACGGCGCGGCCAGCGCGGCCATGACGAGGACGGAGAGGAACAGTCGGGACATGGGCGGCATTCTAATGCAGCGTCAGAGATACGTGAGCGGATCGATCTGATGCGCGTCCGGATCGAGCGGCGCCTGGATGGCGGTCGGGGCTCCCTCGGGCGCTTCCCAGAGGTTCAGGTCATACGGGCGCTCCAGCTTCACACCGTCCGCCGACACGATCACGCGGACGCGCGGGCGGTATGGGTCGGGCGCGTAGGTGCGCGTGACCACCGCGATCTCGCCGGTGTCGAGGCGCACGAGGTTCCCGGCGGGGTAGATGCCCACCAGTTGCGCGAACCGCCGGACGAGGTGCTGATCGAACTGCGTCCCGTCGTTGCGCTGCAGCACGGCGAGGATGCGATCGGTCGGGAAGGCCTGCTGGTAGGCGCGCTGGGAGCGCATCGCATCGTAGACGTCGGCGATGCCGCACAGCATCGTGGCCAGGTTCAGCGCCGGCCGCTGGACGGTGAGCGGGTATCCGGTGCCGTCGATGCGCAGGTGGTGCTCGAAGGCCACGACCGGCGCCAGCGCCGGTATCTCGGAAGTGCGCCGCAGGATCTCGGCGCCGTCCACGACGTGCCGCCGCATGATCGCGAACTCGTCGTCGGTCAGCTTGTCGGGCTTGTTCAGCACCTCGGGGGGCGTGCGCACCTTTCCGATGTCGTGCATCAGCGCCGACAGGCCGAGCTCCCGCAGGAGCGGACCGTCGATGCCGATGCCGCGCGCCTGGCCCATCGTCAGGATCGAGACGTTCACCATGTGCGTGAACGTGTAGTTGTCGTAGTTCTTCAGGGCCGTGAGCGCGAGGAGCGCGGTGCGGTTCTGCGCGACCGCCTGCGCGAGGTGGTCGACCATCCCGCGCGCCGCGTCGGCATCCGGCGTCCCCTCCGTACGCGCGCCGTCCCACAGCGCGCCTGCAATCGACACCGCGTCGTCATAGAGGCGGCGAAACGTCGACATGTCACCGACCGCCGCATCGACCCGCTGCTCGACCTGGAGCCGTCCCACGCGGATGTGCGGCAGCTTCCCGAGCGCGGCGGTCACCTCGTCGGCGCGCATGCGGCCCGGCGCCGTGGCCTCGCTCTTCGCCACGGTCTGCACCAGCTTCGCGAGCTCGTCCGGCGCGACGCCGCGATCGATGACGATGCGCTCGATGCCGGCCTGCTGGAGGCGGCGCATCAGCTCGCCCATGTTCTCCGCCGCCCGTGGAATGGGAATGTCGCCGACCACGAGGTCGTCGCCGACGACGCCGATGGCGATCGAGGGGGTCGAGCCGTGCACGAGGACGAGCGTTTCGTGCAGTGCGCCGACGCTCCGGGTGACCAGCGGGTGCGTCGGGGCGTAGAGCTGCGCGCCCCGGAGCGCCGCCGAGAGCTTCCGGACCAGGTCGTCGGCCAGGCGCGCGCGTTGGCTCGAGCTCACGACTTCATCCTCTCGCGCGGGCCGGCGGCGCGGACCATGCCGACCTGCGCCCGCGCCGCCGTCCGGACGCCGCGCGGCCCCCGGGCTGCCACCTCCTCGAGCAC
>JBOGIW010000086.1:0-9556 GCA_050748045.1 Vicinamibacterales bacterium
TCGCTACTCTGACCCCGCCGGAGTTCCTCGACGCGTTGAAGAAACACGGCTACAGCGGCCTCGACTTCAAGGACCTCGTGGCGTTCCGGATTCACGGCGTCACGCCCGACTTCATCGAGGAGATGGCCGCCGCCGGCTACAAGGCGCTGCCGGCGGATCGCCTGGTCGCCTTCCGCATCCACGGCGTCGACGCCGAGTTCGTGAAGGATCGGGGCTACTCGGGTTTGTCGCCGCGCGAGCTGGTGGACGCGCGTATTCACGGCCGGCGCTGGATGCGGCGGCGGGGACGATAACGCAATCCCCTGATCGCCAGGCGCGTATCTACTGCGCCTCGAAGACGGCGAGGACGGCGGACATGACCTGCTGACGCGTCGCATCCGCGGCAAGCATCAGGCTGCTCCGGGAGCTGCGAACCGGTTCGAGCGCCCGCACGACGGTGCCGCGGCTCGCCGAGAGCAGCCGCACGTCGAAGCGCACGTTGTCCCGCTCCACGAAGTAGGCCCCTGCGATCGTCAGTCCGTCGGCCGCCGACGCCTCGGTGGCGCTGACGACCGGAAGGCCCTCGGCGGCGAGCGCCGTGGCGAGCGCCTCGCTCACCATCCGGCCGAAGGCCTCGAACGAGGGATCGCCCGTCTTGTTGGTGAAGTCGAGGATCGCGACGTGCCTGCCGGTAATGAGCACCGGCGTCTCCGTGACGACGCCGGCCATGGGCATCGTCGCGACGGACTCTCCCGACGAGCGCAGATTCCACCAGGCGACCGTGCCGGTAAGCAGCACGATGACGGCAGCCGCCGGGTAGGTCCACGACGGAACGACCACCTTCGTCGCCGGCCGGACCGTGCCGCCGAGCGCCTCGAGGTCGGTGCGCACCTCGGCCGCTGACTGATAACGGTTCGCCGGGTCCTTCTCGAGGCACCGCTGGATGATCGGCTCGAGGGCCTGGGGAAGGTCACGCCGCGTCTCGGTGATCGGGCGTGGCGTGTCTCGTAGGAGCGCCGTCAGCACCGCCACGTTCGATTCGCCGGAGAACGGCCGTATGCCGGCGGCAAGCTCGTACAGCAGCACGCCAAGACCGAAGATGTCGGCGCGGTGATCGACCGGGCGGCCCTCCGCCTGTTCAGGCGCCATGTACGACAGCGTGCCGACGATTTGGCCGGAGCTCGTCGTGAGCGGTCCCTGCACGGTGGTGAGCGCCCCGCCGGGCGCAGCCTCGGCGAGCTTCGCGAGGCCGAAGTCGAGGACCTTGATCCGTCCGTCCCTGGTCAGCATCACGTTGCTGGGCTTCAGGTCGCGGTGCAGGATGCCGCGCTCGTGCGCCGCCTGCAGCGCGTCGGCGAGCGGAATCGCGATGCGCAGATACTCCGCGAGGGGCAGGCCGCCCGCTGGAATCGCCTGGTCCAGCGTCCGCCCCTCGACGAGCTCCATGGTCAGGAACGACCGGCCGGCGTCGTGCTCAACGGAGTAGATCGTGACGATGCCCGGGTGGTTGAGCGCGGCCACGGCCTGCGCCTCGCGCTCGAACCGCCGGCGCCGCTCGGGGCTCTCCGCCATCTCCGGCGGCAGCACCTTGAGCGCCACGCGGCGCCTGAGCCTCAAGTCCTCGGCGGCATAGACTTCGCCCATGCCGCCGCGGCCAAGCAGCTCCAGCACGCGGTAGTGGGACAGGGTGGTGCCAACCATTTTTACGCCTGGTCGGGCGATTATAATCGCGCCGGCGAGGAGGCCCTCCATGCGGACACTCATCCTGGCGTCGGCGCTCGCGACGCTCTCGTTATCGGCACACGCGCAGGCGCCCGATACGGTTTTCATCGAAGAGCTCACCTGGACCGAGGTGCGCGACGCCATCAAGGCAGGCAAGACGACGGTCATCCTGCCCACCGGCGGCACCGAGCAGAACGGGCCGCACATGGTGCTCGGCAAGCACAATGTCATCATCAGGCACACGGCGGAGCAGATTGCGCGGAGGCTGGGCCACACGCTCGTCGCTCCGGTGGTGGCCTACGTGCCCGAAGGCAACATCGACCCGCCGAGCGGCCACATGCGCTTCCCCGGCGCGATCACGCTTCCAAACGAGCACTACATGAAGCTCCTCGAGTTCGCGGCCCGCAGCTTCCGCGTCAACGGCTTCAAAGACATCGTCTTCATCGGCGACAGCGGCGGAAACCAGAACGGGCTCAAACAGGTCTCGGAGCTTTTGAACACGAAGTGGGCGGGCACGGGCGTTCGGATCCACTTCGTGCCGGAGTACTACAGCGGCTCGGGCGAGTCGTTCCGCGAGTGGCTGATCGGCCAGGGCGAGAAGAAGGAGGACATCGGCACGCATGCGGGCATCACCGACACGTCGCAGCTCCTCGCGATCGCGCCGCAGCACATCCGGAAGGACAAGCTCGCCGACCGCGGCGGCTTCGAGGGGAGCGGCGTCTCGGGCAACCCGACGCGAGCCAGCGTCGCGTACGGGAAGAAGGGTCTCGAGCTGAAGATCGACCGGACGGTCCGTCGCATCCAGGAGCTGATGGCTACGCCGCAGCCACCCGCTCCACGGTGAAGCGCGCCCGCGAGAACGGCAGTTGCCGGAGCGGCGCTCAGCGGGCCGCCGTCGTCGGCACCCCGTCGAGCTGCTCGATCGTGGCCGTGGAGGGCTCGCGCTGCTTCTGCAGGCGAGCCGCCACGTCTTCCGCGCGCTTCATCGCGCGCAGCACGTTCAGCCCGAGAATCTTCCTCACGTCGGCGTCGGCGTAGCCGCGCCTCAAGAGCTCCGCCGTCAGCGCCGGGTAGGTCGACACGTCTTCGAGACCGACGGGCACACTCGAGATCCCGTCGAAGTCGCTGCCGATCCCGATGTGATCGATACCCGCGACCTTGCGGATGTGGTCGATGTGGTTGGCCACGTCCGCGAGCGTCGCGCGCGGCTCCGGGTTCGCCGTGCGCCAGGCCGCGATCTCGGCGTCCACCTTCGCCGTGTCGTTGGGGTACTGCGCGCGCAGGCGATCGCGCTCGGCCTGTTGCCGCCTGCTGTGCGCGTTCACCGCCGGCGAGAGAAAGCCCGGCACGAACGTGACCATCACGACGCCGCCGTTCTTCGGGAGCTGCTGCAGGATGTTGTCCGGAACGTTCCGGCCGTGATCGTTCAGCGCGCGCGCCACGGAGTGCGAGAAGATGACCGGCGCCTCCGTCACCCGCAGCGCATCGTCCATCGTCTCGGGCGATGTGTGGCTCAGATCAACGAACATGCCCATGCGGTTCATCTCGCGGACCACCTCTTCGCCGAACCTCGAGAGGCCTCCGAGCTTGGGCGCGTCGGTGCCGGAGTCGGCCCAGGGGATATTCGAGCTGTGGGTGAGCGTCATGTAGCGGGCGCCGACGGCGTAGAACATGCGCAGCGCCGCGAGCGAGGTGTCGATGGCGTGGCCGCCCTCCATGCCGATGAGCGATGCGATCTTCCCGGCCTTGAAGATGCGCTCGACGTCGGCGGCGGTCCGCGCCAGCTCGAACGTCTCCGGGTACTTCCGCATCATGCGGTGAACGACGTCGATCTGTTCGAACGTGGCGCGCACGGCCGTCTGGCCCTGCATCGAGGCCGGAACGTAGACGGACCAGAACTGGCCGCCGACGCCGCCCTCACGGAGCCGCGCGATGTCGGTGTGGATGGACGGCTGTGGCGCCCTGATGTCGAGCTTGTTGATGTCACGCTCCACGTTGTGCCCGCGCAGCGCCCAGGGATAGTCGTTGTGGCCGTCGATGAGCGGCGCCTGCTTGTGAAGCGCCTTCGCGCGGGCCAGGAAGTCCTGGGCCTGCGGCGCCGAGACGCCAGCCGCCGCGACGAGAAGAGCGATAGCGATGATGCGCATGCCCGACATCTTACTTCGCCTTGGGCAGGCTGACGAGATTCGCCACCAGCCGGTAAGCGCCGGGCACGCCGGCGGGAAGCTGGCGGAACCACGAGTATGCCGTGTAGATGTAGTGACCCCGTCCGACGCGCGCATACACCTGGCCCCCGCGCTGCGGCGGCTCCCCGGGATCGGCCGTTTCGAGGAGCGGTGTGTAGCGCGGATCGAAGGTGGCGAACGCGTAGAGGTTTCGCTCCTGCACCCAGCCGTCGAAGTCGGCCGGACCGATCCGGTTCGGGAAGGTGAAGACCGGATGATCCGGCGCGAGGATCGTCACGGGGGCGGTCTCATCCGTGACGCGCGAGCTCAATTGCGCGGGATAGGGCGGAAGATTTCGCGCGACGTACTCGTTCTGCTGGTACTGGACGACGAGCGTGCCGCCACGCTCGGCGTAGTCCAGCAGCCGACCATGGCTGGCGGCGAACGCCGGCCGTGCCTCCGCGGCGCGGATCCCGACGACGATCGTGTCGAACCGCGAGAGGTCGCCCGTCGCAAGCGTGTCATCGTCAATCATCGTCACCGGCACGCCCATGCGCCGGATCATCTCGGGACCCTGATCGCCGCTGCCCATCACGTAGCCCACCGACACCGGGGCCACGGAGAGGTCGAGCACCCGAGCCGTGGCTTTCGCCGGCGAGTAGAGGCGACGGGTCTGGATGTGCGGGTAGGCGATCTCCTGCAGGTCCGTGCCGTGCGCCTTCCCGTCCACGACCGCGTCGGCCTTGATCTCGAACGCCCCGGGCGAACGGCCCGCCGGTGCCGTCACCACGAAGGGCGCCGACATCCGGTCGCCCTTCGCCTTCACGTTGAAGGGCCCTTCCGCCGGTGACGAGGTCCAGCCCGGCGGCAACGTGAGCCTCAGCGTACCGCTGGCACCGCGCGGGAGGTGATTCGTCACGCGCACGACGAGCCGCTGCTCGTTCGGCGTGTCGCCCGTCGGCACGATGAGCAGGCGGGAGTCGAGGCCGACGCTGACCGGCGGCACCACCTCGACGTTGCGCCGCAGCTCGCCACGCACGCGATCGGCGAACCGGTGCTGCACCGGCTCACGGACGATGAGACGCGTGCCGCCGATGTCGAGGGTGATCTCGGCCGCCAGGAGCGGCGGGGCGAACGGACGGCCTTTCGGATCGTCGTCGTCCCAACGGTAGCGGTCTCCGTCGCGGGGATGGTCGAGATAGTACGGCTGCGTGAACGGCGCATCGGCTGCCGCCGTGACGCGGTAGCGCGCCGCGTAGGACGGAGTCTCGCGGAAGAATCGGGCGAAGGGGTTGTCGCTGTCGCGCGGTTCACTGTCCGGCGGCGCCGGCTCGACGCTCCAGCCGCGCGGCGCCTTCACCTGCGCGCCGACCACCGTGACGCGCGCGTCTTCCGGCATGAACACGCGAGCCGTGACGATGAGGGACCCTCCCGGGACGAGGGTCTCCTGATCGGCCAGCGGATCGACGACCACCATCGCGGCGCGGACGAGCGCGTCCGTGAAGTCGGCTTCCTTGAACGCCAGGAGAAAGTCGGCTTCGGCACGCGCCGCTGCAGCAGCCGCGAGCGATCTCACCCGCGTGCGGGCCGCGCGCGCGGCGCGCACGCCTTCCGCGAGGACGGGAACGATGGCTTCGGGGTCGAGCGGCTCGTACTCGTCGAGCGCACGACGCGCCGCGTCGGCAACCACCTGCAGCTCCGCGCGAAGCGCGCCGTCCGGCAGGCCGGCGAGCTTCGCCAGTCCGGGGACGGTCGTGTCGAGCCCGTCGAAGAGGCCGGCTTCCTTCGCCACGGGTGCATCGAGCCGGATGAGCGCTGAGCGCTGCGGCCCCTTCGTCTCGATGACGCCCATCTCCTGCGATTTGTGCTGGCTGCGGCCTTCGTTCGCAATCTCGGTGTAATACCGCCCCAGCACCGGATCGAAGATGCCCGTCTCGACGTGAAGCGTCGGCGGCGTTTCCGGATCGGCACGGAACCCGATGCCTCGATAGAGCTTCCTCGCCTGCCACGGCCTCAGGCCCTCCTGGACGTGCTCCGGGAATTCAGCCGGATCCGCGGCGGCCTTGAACGCAAGGGGCGCCAGGGAACCGGCGAGCTGATGCTGGCCGTGCCCATCGGCCGGCGTGCCGCTGAAGCGCGAGTAGATGACGAGCGGCCGGAACATCCGGATGACGCGCACCATGTCGCCGAGCACGATCCGCTCGTCCCATTGCTTCGCCGTTTCCGCCGATGTCTTTGAGAAGCCGAAATCGATCGCGCGCGTGAAGAACTGCACGCCGCCGTCGAGGCGGCGTGCCTGCAGGAGCTCCTCCGTGCGGATCACGCCGAGTGCCTCGAAGAGCTCCGTGCCGATGATGTTCTGCCCGCCTTCGCCGCGACTGAGCGACAGGTAGGCCACGCGCGCCTGGTCGCCGCGCGCCAGCCGGGCGATGAACGCCGAGTCCTCGTCATCCGGGTGCGCCGCCGTGTGCAGCGCGCTGGCGGTGGTCTGCAAGCGCTCGAGGACCTGCATGAGGCCCGCCGTGCCGAGACTGTACACGGGACGGACCTGGGCCGTCGGTGCGTGCGCGATGGGCGTGAGAAGGACACAGATGGCAATCAGAGGGGCGGCCGGTCGCATGCCTCCGAGAATATCAAACGGTGCGGGACGCTCTTTCACCGGGTGCCGGCGTCCCGGAACTGGAAGACCGCGGTCTCGAGGACGAGTTGCGCCGGTTCGTCCACGACGACTGGATAAATGACGGCGACGCGCCCGCCGTGCGCGTCGATGCCCAGGTAGTCGCCGTAGAACAGCTTGTCATTCGATGGGAACGGCGGCCGATTTACCCGGTGGTTCGCGAACGTCTTGCCTCCGTCGGTGCTTCGGGCGAGTGTGACCGCGTTGTGCGTTCCCTCGGTGTCGCGTCGATCGAGGAACACCACGTTCACGGAGCCGTCGCTCGGGTCCACGGCCATCCACGTGAAGAGCTGCGGCCGCTTGTTGCCCTTCGGGTCGTCGTTGACGCGGACCGGCGGCGACCACGTCTCGCCCTGGTCGCGCGAGCTGACGACGAAGACGTCGGGATCGTCGTTCCGCTCGTCGATCCAGTTGATGTAGATCGTGCCGCGATGGGGGCCGCGGCTGTGATCGACGGCGGTGACCGGCATGCCGTTGTGGCGCGTGATACCGGGCACCGGAAGGTCCCACCCTCCGGGCGTCGTTGTGATCGCCTTGTCCGCGCCGAAGGTATAGCCGCCGTCGAGCGATCGATCGAAGACGAGCCCCGCGGGTCCCGCCCACGCGAGGTAGACTTCGCCCTTCACCCCGACCGAGGGCACCACGCCTTCAACCGTCCCGTCGCTGTCGATGGCATCCCCCGGCGACTCCGAGACCTGCACCGGAGGCGCGAACGTGCGCGCCCCGTCGCGCGATCGCGAGAACCAGATGTGCGTCTTGTGATCCGGGTCGGCGCTGCCGTACACGTCGAACCGCGTCCACGCGACGTACACGTTGCCCCGGTGCGGCGATTCCTCGCCGTCGTCGACGCCGATCCACGGCTTGTCCTCGAAGGGGATGGCCGTGTTGACGTGATCGACCACGGGCACCGGGTCGTTCCACGACATGCCGTCACGCGAGGTGCGGACGTAGATGCCGCTCGACGCACGGTCGGGACGCGGCACGCGGATGCCGTCGAAGGCGATGTAGGAGTGGTACACGATTCCATCCCTGGCGATCGTCACCGCGTCGTCGCCGTGCACGCGCTGATGCTCGTTCGGCGCCGGCACGGTGCGCCACGTGCGGCCGCCGTCGATGGACGCGTAGCTGTAGTTGCTGATCCGGACGGGCGATCCCGGCTTCATCGCCTGCAGCGAGACGGCGACGATATGGTCGATGTTCGCAGGGTTGATCGCAATCGAGGCCTCCGCGGGGCGAATGGCGGCGTCGTCGCTGACGCGCGCGACGAAGTGGCCGGGCGCCTGGCCCTGCAGAAGCGCGGCGGACAGCAGGAGAGCGGCGCACGCGATCGGTAAGCGCATTCGGGCATTGTAACGGCGCCGCCCGGCGACACGTGATTTCTCCTCGGCAAACGGAGGGACGACGTTGGCACGGATGTGGCCGCCGTTCCGTGGCAATATTTCGACGTGTCGCCCGTGAGAGTGGAGGATCCACTCGCGCATCGCGGTACGCCGGCTCTCAGTCGATGACGCGACGCCTTGCCGTGGTCGCCTGGTGTCTGCTCGCTTTCAAGACCGCGGCCGGAGCCCAGGAACACAGCGCTCACCAGACGCCCGCCACTCCCGCGTGGCAGTGGTCGTGGGACGGCACCGTCTTCGCGGGCTTCAACTACCAGTACCGCCGATTCACGGACTTTTACGCCTGGGAATCGCAGAACTGGCTCATGCTGCACGGCGAGCGCCGCTCCGGCCGCGACACGTGGCGCCTGCACGCGATGACCTCCCTCGAGGCGTTCACGCTGCAGGACATCGGCTCCCCGCAGGTGTTCCAGACCGGCGAGACGTTCCAGGGCGTGCCGCTCGTCGACTATCAGCATCCCCACGATCTCGTGATGGGCCTGGGTGCCACGTGGCAGCGGGGGCTCGGGGCGATGGCGCTCGTCATCGGCGCCGATCTCGTGGGCCAGGCGACCCTCGGCCCGGACGTATTCATGCACCGCGAATCGGCGCGCGACAACCCGCAGGCGCCGCTCGGCCACCACCACATCGATGCGACCCACATCACCCACGGAGTCGTCCGCGCGGGCGTGACGACGAAGGGCGTGACGGTCGAGGCGTCGGCCTTCCAGGGACGCGAGCCCGACGAGACGCGCACCGATCTCGATCTCGGGCCGCTCGATTCGTACGCCGGGCGGATGCGGTACGAGCGGGGCGGCTGGCGCGCGCAGATCTCCGCGGGGCACCTCAACGAGCCCGAGCCGTACGAACTGCTGGACGTCGTGCGGCTCACCGCGTCGGTCGGGTATGAGGGCACGTGGCGCAACCGGCCAATCGCCTGGATCGCGGCATGGGGCCAGAACCAGGAAGGCGGCTCGAAGCTTGATGCGTACCTGCTCGAGGGCACGTGGCGGATGCGCGCCGCCGACAGCGTGTACGTTCGCGGGGAACTGGTCACGAAGGTCGTGATCGGGCGCTCGACGCTGCACCCGCCCGGCTTCCGGCATCAGCACCAGTTCTCGCGCGTCGGCGCGTTGACCGGCGGCTACGTGCGCGACCTCGTGTCGAATCGCTTCGGCCGCTTCGGCCTCGGCGGCGACATGACCGGCTACCGCGTGCCGCCGAACCTCCAGCTCTCCTACGGGTCCCCCGTCTCGTTCCACGCGTTCCTGCGGTGGCGCGCGCCGGCGAGGCACGGGGCTTCCCATCACTGAGCCGCGTGGCCCGGCGGACGTTCAGTCCGCCAGCGGAGGGGCGTGCCCGCTCGGAGCCGCCCCACGTGTGTCCACTAGGTGCGCGGATCCTCGCTCGGTCACAAGCGACGCGGCGACGGTCTCACGATCGCTCCGCTCGCTGACGGTCGGCACGAACAGGTAATCGGCTTGCACGCGCTCGGGCGTGAGGTCGAGCAGCACGTAGCCGCGATGCTCGCCGTCCATGAACTTCAAGTGCGGGAGCATCACCTTGAGCGCCGCGGCGCGCTCGCGCCCCTGGCCGTCGGCGAAGATGGGCGGCGAGCTGATGGCCGGCGTCGACAG
>JBOGIW010000087.1:0-7171 GCA_050748045.1 Vicinamibacterales bacterium
GAGCGGTGGCGCTCGCGCGCGCGCGAGGAAGCGGACGGGCGCTCGTTCGCGCGGCGAGAGCCTGTGGCCCGGCGGCTGGCGGCCGGCCAGTGCCCCGATTGCGGAGCCAGGCTGCAATCGCTCGGCGCCGCGGCTCTCTGCGAGACATGCGACGCGACCTTCGTCCTCTCGTGACGGCGATCCTCGTCGCGCTCCTATGCGGCTCCGTTCACCTGGCGGGCTGCGAGGTTGCGCCTCCCCCCGCGGCGGCCGCGGCGACCGACCGCTCGCTGCGCGTCATGACGTTCAACATCCGGCACGGGATGGACGGGAGGGGCCGCTACAACCTTCAGCGCGCCGTGGACGTCATCGCGCGCGTTCAGCCCGACCTCGTGGGGCTGCAGGAGATCACACGCAACCACTCGATGTACAAGTGCGACGATCAGCCCGCGAAGATGCCGCGTCGACTACGTCTTCTTCACGCCGGGAGGCCCTCGCGCTCGATCGCCGCCTCTTTCGCCTCTGGCATCGATTCCGCGGCGATCCTGATGCCCGTGGTGCCCCGCTGACCCGCGCGGAACTGATCGCGAAAGTCCTGCCGATTGAGAAACGGCTCTTTGCCCTCGGGGAGCGGCATCTCAACGCGGCGAACGCGGACGTCCGCAACTTGGCGCACGCGTTCTTCGTGCACAATCCGCACTTCTTTACGTTCGTGCACGAGGAGGGCGTTGAGCCGACGAACAATTCCGCCGAGAGAACCCTCCGAACGGCGGCACGCGGAGCGAACCCGGTGAACGCGCCGTCGAACGTCTGCTGACCATCGTGCGGACCTGTCAACTCCAGCAACTCAACACGCTCGCGTACCTGACGGCCGCCATTGCCGCTCATCGCCGCCGGCAACCAGTCGCGTCATTGCTGAATCGGCGTCAGACACCCTGAACTCTTACGGAAGGAGAGTTCAGTTCTTCCTGGATCAGAAGATGGACGGCAGCTCGGCTGAGTCAAGAGAGGGAGCCGGCAGGGGGGCCGAAGGCCAGCTGTGTGCAACCGGAAACATCGGTGAAGGACATTGTCCACACGAACGAGCAGGTCGCGACGCCGGACGTGAGCTTCACGTACGACCCGGTCTACGGCCGGCTGGCGACGATGGCGGATGGGACGGGGCACGTTGACGTACGGGTATCACGCGGTGACCGTGCCGTCGGCGCCCGGGGCGACGCGGCCGGCGAGCGTCGCGTACCTGAACGGCCAGGCGAGCGAGTACGGCTACTATCCGGCCGCGCAGGATCACCGGCTGCAGACGATTCACCACCGGTATCCGAACGCCGCGACGCTCTCGAGATTCGACTATACCTACAACGCGGTCGGGAACATCCTGACGTGGGGGCAGCAGGCGGACACGGCGGCGGTGGTCTGGGAGTACGGGTACGACGGCGTCTGGGAGTCTCGATGCGCTCGTCTCACCCTCCGCTCCCCGATCCTCGTCCCGATCGATCACTGGCACCATTTGAACCATGCCGTCATCGGCGCCGGATTATCGGCGCGTGGGGCACGTGGCGGCCTATCACAATTCGCCACATGGCGAATCGTGATGGACCTCCTTCGTCCTGCGATCGCCGAACTGCCGCAGACCCAATCAGAACCGTATCTTCAGAGAGCCCGAGAACAGACGCGGAATGGAGTACTGCCCCTGCACCATGGTGCTCTCCTTCGAAAGGAGGTAAACCTCGTTGGACAGGTTCTCGATGCTGAACTGAAGCGACAGCCGAGGCTGGTTCCCGTTCGAGATCGCATTCCAGCCGACCGAAACGTTTTGCGTGAAGTGCGAGGAGCAGCGCGTCCCGCAAAGTCCAGGTCCCGTGGCGTGTTCGTGCGCTTCGCCGTCCTCGTGCTCATGGTCGCCGGCGCCATGTCCCCCAGGCGTCCCGCTCCCGTATTCCAACGCCACCGCGCCCCAGAGTCTCGTTCGGGTGTCGTGGTACGTCAGACCCGACGTGAGCGTGTGCGTCTGGTCCATCGGCGCCAGGAATCGGCTGGTTTCGGTGAGATGAGCGGCTTCGGTCGTGAAGCCGGCGGTGATGGGGTTGTAGAACCAGACGCGCCCCAGGGCGTAGTTCAGATACCCCGAGAGACCGAGATCGGCAATCCGCGGCACTTCCGCCTTGATCTCGATCCCGTACGCTTTTCCCTTGTCGAAGCTGGCATATGTATAGAACCTGGAATCCGGGAAGAGCGTGGTGTGGGGAGGGTCGTTGCTGAGACGGTAGTAACTGGTGACGCCCAGGTTCATGGTGCCCGCGATGGGCTGCGTCACCCCCAGCTCGAACTGGTTCTCCCTGATCGACCGCACCGGCGGCAAGGGCCTTCCCACCTCGGACACGAATCTCGTCAGGCCCGCGCTGCTCGCCAGCACATTTTCGATCGGCGGCGGAACGTAGAAATGGTTGTACGACCCGAACAACACCGTGTCCGATGGAAAACGGTAGGCTGCGTTCACCCGCGGGCTGACGTGCGACTCCGAAATCGCGAGACTGTACCGGTCGAACCGCAGACCCAGATCGAGCGTGAAGCTGGAGGTGAGCTGCATCTTGTCCTGCAGGAAGAAGCTGGCCTGCCCTCCGGTCTCCTTGTCATTGAAGACGACGGGTCGAGGGACGCCTGCGTCGAGGTTCGGGCCTCGCAAGTGCACGTGGCTCTCGTTCACGTTGGGCAGGTGCGTGAAGTTGATCCAAGGCTGGCTGAGGTAATACAGGTCCTCGCGGGGACGCAACAGCACCAGGTCCATTCCGCCCTTCACCGTGTGTCGGCCCGAGAGACGCGTGATGTCGCTCTTGATTCCGAATGTGCCCAGCGTGCGTTCCGCGTCCGTTTGGGCGCCATACGGATCGATGGTGTCGGGAAGCTGCCGGGCACGGGACCACTTCTGGTAAAACGCGGTTCGCATCACGGTTCTCGTGGAGTGCACGTGGTCCCAGGAGAGAATCACGCTCTGTGAACGCGTCCGTTGGAGGTTGTTGAAGTCGGGCCGCAACAACTCGTCCCGCTCCTCCTTCGGGAGCTCAAGGTTCACGCCGTCTCCCATCATCACGAGCTTGACGTAGTTGCTGTCGTTGGCTCGGAAGTCCAGCTGCCCGAAGCTGCGCAGGCCGCGGCCCGTGTTGTGGATCGAGCGGGGCGACGGTGGGCTCAGAAATCGATCCGACGTGAACCCGCTCAGGTTCAGGTAGTATCCCGTCCGCCCGGTGTAGCCCCCGAGCTCGACGCTGACGTTGTGTCGCTGCGCGGTTCCAGTCCCAAGGGTGACCGAGCCCCTGTCCCTGGTGGTGAACCCGGACTTGGTGACAACATCCAGGATCCCGCCGAACCGGTTGCCGTACTCGGCGGAATAGCCGCCCGTCATGACGTTCATGGACTCGATGTAATCCACGCCGAGTCCAGGCGAGAACACGGCGTGCGCGTTCTCCCAGAACTGCACGCCGTTGATGGACGGATTCAGGGCCACCTCGTGTCCGCGGATGTGTACGAAGTCGTCATGGCCGCGAATCATGCCCGGAGCCGCCGTGACGATCGCGTCCGGCAGGTTCGTCCGCTGCGTCAGCGGGAGAATCGCCAGCCTCTCTCCGGTGAGGTGCGTGGAACCAGGAGAGTACACCGAAGGAAGAGAATCCGCGGTGACCTCCACCGACTCCTGAACCGCCCGAAGCACCAACGCTACCTCGAGGTTTCGCGCCTCCCGCGGCTTCAGGGAGAGCCGGTACCGTCCCCCCTGAAAACTGGCGTGCGTGATGGTGAGCACATAATCGGCCGGCATGAGCCGCGGGAACGCGAAATGACCATCGGTCATCGTCGTCATCGTCAACGGCGCAGCCAGAGCAGCGCCCTGGAGCTCGACAACCGCCCCAGGAAGGGCTGATCCGTCCGCCTGGGCCGTCACCGTGCCGTGAATAGCGCTTTCTCCCTGCGCCAGGGCGGGAGTTGCACCGGCGAGAACACTGGCGATCGCGAAGAACACAACCATGAAGAGCTTTTGACGCATATTTCCCTCTCTTTCAGTCCCTCTCTTTCTGTCTGTGGACAAAGGTCGCCAGCCAGGCCAGGCAGCCGAAGACCGACGAGCATCGGTCTCGTGGCTGTGCGCTCGCGCCGTCTCAGTCTTGCGTTGCCACAGGACAGAGAAACGGCCGCCGGCGCCGTGCTGCCGGCACCATGCGAACGTCGGCGCGAAAGCTTTCCTTGGGAGGCTGGCGAGAGCGGGACTAATTGCGAGGTGGCGGCGGCTCGGGGGAAACGATCCAATCCGACGGCAACGGCGACGCATAGCCGATCGGACCAGGCGAAGGCGAATCAACAGTCGCCACGTAAGATGTGGCCGGCAACACCAGCGGGCCGAGCACCGACATCAACGCGGTGGCCAGGTCATCCTGCGTACCCTGCAACCGGCACCGAGTCGCATCCATCGGTGTTCGGTGCATCGGGCACCAACCGTGATCGGCCCCGTGCGTGCAGGTGCAGACGATGTCTGAAGGAGAGGTTCCTGACGTGAACGCAACGATCGCTGCCCCGGTCATCACCAGAAGATGCACAGACAGCCACGCGGCAGTCAGCGGGACCAGGAGGGACCGGAACCTCGACATGTCCGACACAGAATAGTCTCGGTACAAGTGCAGGTCAAGGTAACCGCGGCAGAAGTAGTGCACGAGCCAGGCTCCGCCCCTCTGGCATTCGAGGCTGCATCACCACTGGGATGGCCAGCTCACTCTGCGGTTCCGTGGCTCACCGATCATTCACCGTCACGCGGCGTCGCCGACGTGCGCCCGCCCGCCGGGCGCGGCGGTCCCACGAGCCTCACGACTCGCCCACGCCAACGGCCTCCCCCGGTCACGCCATCGCTGCCGCAGAATGCCGGCGTACATCCACAGCAGCAATTCCTGCTCGAACGCTCGCGTCTCGTCGCCCCGCACGCGCGTGGCGATCACCCGGGCCATCGTGGACGCGGCGGTTCGATACAGATACCTGGGCACGCCCGCGACGTGCGGCATCCGGGCGAAGTCGAACGCCGCCCGCTGCGGGCTCTCCATGTCCAGGCCGTGCTGCTGGTACATGAGGGCGCGGCTGATGCCGCGCCAGTAGAACCACCGGCGGAAATAGCTCTTCTTCAACCGATCGGCGTGAATGACGTGTCTGACGACCGACGCCGGCGCATAGTACCCGCGTAGTCCCCGCTCTCGCGCGCGCAAGCACCACTCGCGCACCTCCTGCCCGAGGAGCGTCCCCGCTTTCCGCCCGACGCCGGTGTTCCAGGGGCCGACGATCTCGAAGGCGCGCCGCGTCATCGCGAAGTTGGCGCCAATCGGCAGCATCGTCGTCCACTCGAAGGGCTCCTGCCCCTCGTCGACGAGCGCAATGACCGCCCAGTGCCGCGTCCGGCGCTCGGGCAGCCAGGACGGCCGCCGGCCACGCCAGAGCGGCAGTACGCGCCCGCCGATGTAGTCGCACTGCAAGGTGCCGAACGAGCGCCCCACGTGATCCAGGTAGTCCGGCTCCACCCGCACGTCGTCGTCGATCGTCACCAGGATGTCGCCGGTGGCGTGCGCGATGCCCGCGTTGAGCGCGGCCGAGCGCCCGGGCACGACCTCGAAGACGTACTTCAGCGGCACGGGGAAGGCGACCGCGGCCCCGCGCACGACGCCTGGCGTCCCGTCGGTGCAGTTGTTGTCGACGACGACGACCTCCCACGGCTCGCGGGAACGGACCGCGCACAGGCTGGCGAGCGTTTCCCTGAGCTCGCCCGCGCGGTTGCAGGTCGGGACGACGACTGAGTATTTCATGCCCGCACCTCGCCCGGAACCTTCCGAGGCCTGGGAGCTTCCCGAGCGTCGAGGCGCTCCGGAGCGCCGCGAACCTCGCGAAGCGGTTGAAGCTCCAGGAGCCCGTACATCACCGTCAGGGCACGCTCGGTCGCGCAGCCGGCGTGCGCGAAAAGCACCCGGGTGGCGGCGCGCCGCGCGGGGGCATGGCGCTCCGGAGACGCGAGGGCGCTGGCCACCACGTCCGGCAGCTCGCCCGCGCTCGACGCCAGGTCGGCCATCCCGCGCAACAGATGCCACTTGTCGGGGTTGATGCGCGCGAGCCGCAGCAAATCGGGCGCATCGAAGACGACGAGCGGCCGATCGAGCAGCGCGAACTCGAACCCGATCGTGCTGTGGTCGGTGACCATGAGGTCGGCCGCCGCGAGGTACGGCCCCGCGTGGGCGCCGGCTGCGTAGGCATACCCCCGCCGTCCCTCGAAACGGGCGAGCCGCGCGAGCCAGTCCACGTTGCTCGTGTACTTCGGGTGCGGCACGGTGGAGCGCTCGTGGAGCTTCACGATCACGTTTCGCCCCGTGGCGAGCAGCGCCTCGACAATCGCCTCCCCGGCGAGGTGGAGCGACGAGGCCGGAGAAAACGTCGGCGCGTACAGCACGGTCTCGACCGCGGGATCGAGGCCGATCTCCGCCCGGACCCCGGCAGCCGACCAGCGGCCATTCACGAGATCGTCGACCTTCGGGAAGCCGACGAGGGCGGCGCGGGCCGGCGGCACGAGGCCGCCGTCGACGTATCGGCGGAGCCGATCCTCGTTGGCAAACATCACGCGGTCGTAGATGGCGAAGTCGACGCGCCGTCCGAGCGCCTGCGCATCGTCCAGGTCGTACTTGCCCGCCACGCCGTGGAAGAAATTCGCCCGCTTCCAGCAGCGCAGGAGCGGCAGCGCATTCCACGGGTCGGCGTTGCAGGCCAGGTCGAACCGGCCCCAGATGGCTCGCGCGCGCGGCACCAGCCGGTCGGCGTGCCCCGCCACCTCGATGAGCGGGCGCACCCAGTCCTCCTCCTCGGCCGTGAAGGTGAGGTCCACGCGTGGGTCGCGCGCCAGCGCCGCCCAGATGGGCCGCAGCACTTCCAGGTTCATCGGGCTGCGCACTTCGACGAGCACGCGACGCCGTGCCCAGAGGTGGTCGATCGCGCGATCGAGGCGGCGGACCGCCTGGAAGAAGGGCCTGAGCCTCAGGCGACGCACGGCTTGGCCTCCCGGACAATCGACGCATGGGGCGTGAGGCTCATCAGGTCGTACAACGCGGCCGCACAGCGTGCCGTGGCCGTTCCCGGCTTGTAGAAGAGCTCCCGTGCGACGGCACGGCGCGCCTCGGCGCGCTCC
>JBOGIW010000088.1:0-7042 GCA_050748045.1 Vicinamibacterales bacterium
CATCAGATCATGACCACTGCCCTACGATGCCGGGCAGCGACGCTCGAGCAACTAGCCGCATGACTATGTGTCAAAAAAACAAAGAGCGACGGGTTAGTGTCACGAAGATCGTGATCACGAGCATCGAACGGCGCTTCGTGTCTTTCGTGACCTTCGTGGCCTGTGAATCAGCGCCCATCACCAATTGACGTGAGTGTCAGAGCGGGTGCATTGGATGCATCAGGTTGCAGGTGGTCATGGTCCTCATGCCTCAACGGCCGATGCACGGTCTACACCTCATGCGCGGCCCACACCTCATGCACGGCTCAGACCTCATGCGCGGCTCACACCTCATGCACGCGACAAGGCCCGCCGTTTGCAGCAACGTGCCTCCGGAGCGAGCGAGAGAGCTCATCGGAGGAGGAGAGCATGACACGCATCGGAATCCTGTCCGTCACGTGTGCCGCGATGCTGACCATCGCGTGCGGTCGCGAGGGCAGGGACACTGACATGAACAGACCAGCGAGCGACACGGCGGCCGTGGGCACCGCGGGTGACCGCACCGCTGACGCCGGCGATCGTCAATGGCTCGAGGACCGCGTGCTGGCCGGCCTGACCGAGGTGCGACTGGGCGAAATCGCCAGCCAGAAGGGGCAGCACGAGGACGTCAAAGCGTTCGGCCGCACGATGGTGCAGGACCATTCGATGGCCGGCGACGAGCTCAAGCAGATTGCGGCCAGGCACAACGTGATGGTGCCGTCGGATCTCGACGACGATCATCGCGAGAAGGCCAATCGGCTCTCCGCGCTGGAGCCGCGGCAGTTCGATCGTGAGTACATCGACACCATGGTCGACGACCACGAGAAAACGCTCGAGGCGCTCGAGGATCGGCTCGACAAGGAAGGCGAGGACGAGAACCCGCTGTACACCCCGAAGAAGGCCGACAACCCCTTCGAGATGGAGCTGAACCAATGGGCGGCGAAGACTGCGCCCACCGTGCGCAAGCATCTCGAGACGGCGAAGCAGATCGACGAAAAGCTCGGCCGCATGACGACGGCCCCCCGCTAGTCGCGGCCTCGACAGCGGGAGGCGCTCAGGGCGCCTCCCGCGCCTTCATTCCGGCGGCGCGTTCGTCGAAGCCTCCGTCGCGCGAATGAGCAGCGGCCTTCCGGCAAGCGCCTCCGGGTCAACGCCCTCCGACCGCGTCACACGCCGTACGCCGCGCGCCACGGATGTCACCTCGACATCTACCCGTCCCTGCCGGGGTGCCGCCACGAACACGGGCATCGCGTTCTGGGAGCCGTAGCCGCTTCCCGAATCGACGATGCCGCTTGCGACGAGCCGGCGGGTGCCCGCCCGATACACGCGCACCTCGGCTCCTGCCTGTGTCATGCGGCCGTGATGATCGACCAACGGTTCGGGGCGCCGCGAAACCCGACGAAGAGATCGAGGTCGCCGTCGCCGTCGTCGTCGGCCCAGGCGTTCGGTTGTCCGCCCGGCGTCGAGAAGAGCTCCGGCTGCACGAGCTCGAAGCGGACGGGCGCGGCTGCGCCGTGGGGCGCGCCAGGGCGAGCGCGGCGCACAATACGGCCAACAGGCGCGGTATCACGGCGCCCATTGTAGCCGCGGAGGAAATCGTGCGAGGGATCCGAGCGCTTCTCTCTTGCGTCATGCTGGCCGCTCCCGCGGCCGAGGCCGCCGCGCAAGCCCGCACGGCGGGCACGTTTCAGCCGTCCCGGCAGATCTTCGGGCGGCTGTTCCCCGCCGACCCACGTGGGAGGCTGCGGCCAGCCGCGCCGTCACGCACGACCGCGCGCGAGCGCCCGGCCAACCGCGAGTGCGCCGGCTGCGCGGATCGTCCTGGCGGCGCGCACTTCGTGATGGAGAGCCCGCGCCTGACCAATACGTGGCTCGCGCGCCACCGCTATGACGCGAATGGCGGCCCGTACGGCGACAACGCCGCCATCGCGGACTTCTGGTACGACGCCGTCCACCGGCGACTGTTCACGCGCTCGCTCGTGCTGCACGAGGTGGAGGACCCGGCGGACCTGCGCCTCGGACGCGCGCCGGGCTCCTATCCGAACGCCCCCGATTTCGCCGCCGTCCTCGAGCCGGGCACGACCGTCGGGCACGTCGGATTCGTACGGTGGGGCGCCAACGGTTTCGGTTCGTACTTCGCGGCCGTGCAGGGCGCCGTGCGCGACGCCGGCACGGGATATCTCGATCTCGCGACCGCGACAGGCGAGTCGGGGAGCACCCGGACGGGTTCCCCGTACTCGCCCGAGGATCTGATCAAGCACGTGCGCCTGCATCCGTCGGGCCAGCTCGAGGTGGGATTCGAAACGGATCCCGCCGCGCGGCCGGAGACCTCGCTCGTCGTTCGAGGCAATGCACAGATCGAAGGCACGCTCGTCGTCGGGGGCTCGCCAGTTGGCCCACCCGTTGCCGCTCCCGTGCTGGCGTGCCGCGTGCTTGCGGCGAGTGGCCGCGGACGCGGCGCATCAGCCGCCTGCGATGCGGGGTGGCTCGCGACGGGCGGCGGGGGACGTTGCGTGTCTGGCGAGATGCGCAGCTCGCAGCCGGTGCTCGCGGGCGACCTGCCCGCGGGCTGGGCGATCACGTGCAGCAGGGAGGGGACGCACGCCGCCTCTGTCATCTGCTGCGCGCGATGAACAGCGACCGCGCTTTCACGCGACGATGATTCAGGCCCGCCGCCGTATCGAGCTGTGCGACGAGCGGCGGGCGATCGAGCGGGATGTCCCACTCGTCGGCGCGGCCACCGGCCTCTTCGACGCGCGCGCGCACGGCGTCCCACCACCGCGTGACGCCGCGCGCGATCGGCTCGATCACGAGCACGCGCGCGCCGCGGCCCGAGGCGTCGACGAGCCTCTCGACCACGGCCGCGCGCGCCGGATCGGGCAGCTCGTTCAGCACGTAGGCGGCGAGGACCCCAAGGCTCCCGTGCGGGAGTCGGATATTGACGAGGTCGCCCTGTCGCGCGCGGCCGTCGACACGGAGCTGCCGCCACGTCCAGCGGGCTTCCTGCACCGCCCACGGATGCCGATCGATCCCGACGATGCGCGGGCGCGTGGCGCACGCCAGGCTCCAGGCCGCGCCCGCGGCGCCGGTGCCGCAGCCGAGATCGACGATCGTGGCCGGTGCGCCGGTGCCGAGCGCCTCGACGATGTGCCGGGTGACGAGGAAATGGAGCGGGGCATAGAACAGCGCGAATGCGGCGCGCTTGCCGGCGCTATCGAGGGCGGCGCCGCGGGCGAGCGCCTGCCGGCGCTCCACATACGCCGATGACAGCGCCCGCAGCGCGCGGGCCGCCTCCGGCAGGCGAAGATCGGCGAGATGCCGCGCCTCGAGCGCGGCGAGCCAGCCAGAGAGGTCAGCGCCCCTGTCGGTCATTCCTCAGATGCCATTGTCCACGAGGCGCGGCGGCCGGTGAGCGACACGGATCCGCGCGACACCGCTGTCACACCTCGGCGTGGACGCCTGCGGCCGGAGATTATCGATCTCGAGCCCTCCAGGGCGAACCGGCGCGCCGACCCCGGCCTGACTGGGTTTATACTGCCTGCGGCTCATGCCCGCCGCCCTGCGGACCATCCTGGCGCTGGGGGTCGTCGTCCTCGTGAGCGGCCTCGATGCGAGCGTCGCGCCGCGGTTTGCCTTCACGCCCTTCTACGGACTGGTCGTCGCGCTGGTCACGTGGCATGTCGGCGGGCGTGCGGGCCTGGTCGTCGCGGTGGCGGCGGGCATCGCCAGGCTCGCGTCGGAGCTGGCCTGGCACGATCCGGATGCGCTGGCGGCATGGAACGGTCTGGCCTGGACGGCGGCCTTCGTCGCGCTGGCGCAGTTTGTGAGTCGCGCGCGCGCGCAGCGTGAGGAGATCGGGACCCTCGAGCGCCGTGTGGGCGAGCTCGTTCAGATCGAGCACAATTACGCGCGCACCGATCCGCTCACATCGCTCTGCAACCGCCGCGCGTTCGTCGACGCCTTGCAGCAGGCCGAGGCCCGCAGCCGCCGGAGCGGCGGCGCGCTGGCTGTCGCCCGTCTCGACGTCGACAACTTTCACCGCCTGAACGACACGTACTCGCGCGCCGACGGCGATCATCTGCTCCGCAACGTGGCGACGTCGCTGGTGCTCACCACGCGAATGGGCGACCTCGCGGCCCGGCTCGAGAACGACGAGTTCGCCATCCTCCTGTACGGCTGCAGCCCCGAGGATGCGCAGCGCGTCGGCGACCGGCTCGTCGCGGAAGTGGCCGGGCTCGGACGCGTCTACCCCGAGTCGCCGGCGACGGCGAGCGTCGGCATCGCGTGCTTCGCCTCGCCAGGTCCGGACCCCGATGAAATGATGCGCCTCGCCAGCGCCGCCCTCCGGCACGCGCGGCAGGCGGGGGGCAATGCCGTCATCGTCGAGCGTGAGTGGACGCCCGGCGCCAGCGCCTGAGGTGTGTCTTTCGTCAGGTTCGGGTCCGGCACGAGAGACGAGAACGCCGAGACCAGAGACCGAGGACCCGACTCGAGACGGAGACCCGAGACCAGAGGACCCGAGACAGGAGTCCCGAGACGACAGAGTCGAGAGAGACAAGAGACCAGAGACCTGAGACCAGACGGAGACAAGAGACCAGGAGACAAGAGACGAGAGACCCGAGACCCGCTAATATAGAGGGCCGAGGGAGGCACTCCACGCATGCGAACGTCCGTGTCAGGTCCAGTTGTTCTGCTTTGCATCCTCCTGGCAATTCCGCCGGCCGCCGCGCAGCAGCCGCCTGCGGGCTCTCACGCGGCGCCGGCCGCGGCCATCGATCAGGCGCTCCAGCAGCACCTCGGGGCGATCGACGCCGATCGCGCCGTCGTGCAGCGACTGCTCGAACGGCCCGACGTGCGGGCGCTCGCGGCGGAGATCGGACTCGACGTGCGCCGTGCGCAGACGGCAGTGGCGGCGCTCGACGCCGGGCAGTTGGCGGACCTTGCGGCTCAGGCCCGGCAGGCGGAGCAGGCGCTCGCCGGCGGCCAGGGCAGCGTCAGGATCTCGACGACGCTCATCATCATTGCGCTGCTGGTCTTGATCCTGCTCATCGTCGCGATCGATTGATCGCACGGTCAGGGACGCTGGTGCTGGCGGCGTCCCTCGCGGTTCTCCCCGCGCAGGTCCTGGCGCAGGGCGTCGTGGCGCAGCCCTCGCCATCGGTACGCGCGAGTGCGGCACCCCCCCTTTCGCTGCTCGACGTCCCGTTTCTCTCCCAGTCCGAAGCGTTGTGCGGCGGCGCGGCCGTGGCCATGGTTCTGCGCTACTGGGGCGCGACGGGCGTCGCCGCCGAGGATTTCGCACCGCTCGTCGACCGCGCCAAGGGGGGCATCGAGACGTCGGTGCTCGCGCGGGCCGTCCGGGAGCGAGGCTATCAGGCGCTGCCGGCGGCCGGCACGGCCGCGCTGGCGCGGCGCGAATTGGCGCAGGGTCGCCCCGTCATCGCGCTGATCGAGGATCGGCCAGGCGCCTTCCATTACGTCGTGCTGGTCGGCTGGCATGCGCGCGCCGTCGTGCTGCACGACCCGGCGCGCACGCCGTACATCCTGCTGCGGCCGGATGAGCTCGAGCGGCGATGGCGGGTGAGCGGCAACTGGATGCTGGCCGTGGCCCCGCGCACGGCTTCGCCCGGTTCGAGCCCGAGTCCAGGCTCGGAGTCGCCGCTCGGTGCTCCTGCTCCGAGTCGTGGCTCGGAGTCGCTGCTCGGCGTCCCTGCTCCGAGTCGTGGCTCGGAGTCGCCGCTCGGAGTCCCTGCTCCGAGTGATGGCGCCGAGTCGCCGCTCGGTGCCCCTGCTCCGAGTCCAGGCGCCGAGTTGCCAGTTGGATCCCCTGCTCAGGGTGGTGCCTGCGACGTGCTGGTGGCCGGCGGTGTTCAGGCGGCGCAGCAGAATGACCTGCCCTCGGCCGAGCGTCTGCTGGCGGACGCGGCGTACCAGTGCGCCGGCGCTGCGGCACTACGGGAGCTTGCCGGCGTGCGTCTGCTCCAGCGGCGGTGGCCGGAGGTGCGCGACCTTGCGGGGCGGGCGGTGGCGATCGATCCGGCCGACGCCCACGCGTGGCGGCTGCTCGCGACGGCTCGCTACATCGAGGGCAATCATCCTGGCGCGCTCGACGCGTGGAACCGTGTGGGCGAGCCGGTCGTGGATCTCGTGACCGCCAGCGGCCTGCAGCGCACATCTCACCGTGTCGTCGAGCAGGTGCTCGGTGTCGGTACCGGCGCCGTGCTGACCAGGCCGGACTTCGATCGCGCGCGGCGCAGACTTGGAGAGATGCCTGCCGCAGCGGCGATGCGCCTCGAGTACCTCCCGCGCCCCTCGGGCGCGGCCGAGGTCCGCGCGCATGTCGTCGAGCGCAATGTGGTGCCGCGCGGCGCCCTCACCTGGGCCGCGATCGGCTTGCGCGCCGCGGCGTCGCGTGAGGTCGCGCTCGGGTTTGCCAGCCTCGGCCGGAGCGGTGAGCGCCTCGATGCGAGCTGGCGCTTCTGGCCGCATCGCCCCGCCGCCGCCGTCGCGCTCCACGTGCCGGGACGCCTGGGGCTGCTGTCGCTGGAGCTCTCGGCGGAGCGCCAGCCCTTCAACGACCTCGCGCTCGCCGACGCGGAACGGCTGGCGACCGCCGTCCGTTTCGCGGACTGGGCGACGGCCGCGTTTCGATGGGAGCTGCGCAGCGGTTTCTCACGGTGGCGAGGGATCGGCTCGTTCGGCACGGTCGGAGGGGCGGCGCGTGTCGAGCACGGCCGGGCGTGGGGCGGGGCGGCCGTCGATGCCTGGCTTGGGGACGACCGCTTTGCCGCGGTTGCGGCGCACGCGGGCTGGCGCTCGTCCACGGCACGGCGCGGCTTCGCGTTCGAGGTGTCCGGCGCGCTCGAGACGGTCGGCGGCGCCACGGCGCCGCTCGATGTGTGGCCCTCCGGCGATACGGGCCACGCGCGACGGACTCTCCTGCGCGCCCACCCGGTGCTCGACGACGGCCGCCTGCGCGTCGAGCGGCTGGGCCGCCATCTGCTGCAGGGAACAGTGGAGGCGC
>JBOGIW010000089.1:0-6152 GCA_050748045.1 Vicinamibacterales bacterium
GGGTCCTTAGCTGCGTCGAACTCCAGATGCACGATTATATCGTATATACGTTTAAATCGCCGCCCGGCAAGGCCGGCCTCGTACGGCGGCACTCACAGCGTGTCTGTCGATTCGGACGGGACGGGAACGAAGAAGCCCCTTGCCGGACAGGCCAGCAGCCAGTCCACCACGCCTTCGTTCGGACGAGACGTCCGCCGGAGCAGGCGATACTCACCTGGATTGAGGCGCTCCATTTCGAACTCCTGACCGGGCTCGATTCGATCCATCTGACGGAGCTTCGCGGGCAACACGTTCCGGCCCTTCGACGACATCCTCGTTCTCACGGGCGTACGATGCCGTCTTGCTCGCGCGGGGTCAAGAGCCTCAAACCCCGTCCCGGTGAGCTTCACCGGCGACCTCAGAACCGCAGCGTGTACACGGCCTTCATGGCCGCGCGGCGGTCGAGCGTCGCGAAGCGGCGCGGGCGGAGCCGGTCGAACGTGGCGGCGGCGCGGTCAGGCTCCACCCAGTTGTGCGTGTACACGAAGTACACGTCGTTCCCGGGCCGCCGGATCCACCGGAAGCGCATCTGCCAGCCGAGGAGACGACTCTCGGTGTCGTACTGCACGTTGTTCGAGAGCGACATCCACGGGCTGAACTGGGTGCCGGCCCAGGCACGGTAGACGTCGGCCTCGAAGTGCCCCTCGGGGAGATCGACCACGTTGTGCTCGGCCTCGATCCCCAGGCGCACGCCGCGCCGCGGGCGGATCTCCATCTCGAGGACGTACTCGCGACGCGTGCCTGAAAAGAAGCGGCCGAACTGCACCTGCCCTTCAATCGTGGCCACGCGGTGGTCGGACGTGAACACGCCAAGGTCGTAGCGCGTGAAGCGGTACCTGGCGCCCGACGGCAGCAGCACGCCGTCCGAGATTTCGAAGTCCTCCTCGAGGCGCTCGTAGGTGGGCGTCACCTCGAGGCGCACGCTGTCGCCGCTGTGCAGGTTCACGTCGAACATCGTGAGCTGCCACTCGCGCGTCAGCGGCCGGTTCGCCGTGTCGTTCTGCAGGTCGATGTTCGCGCCGAGCTCGAAGCTGCGGATCCACCGGTGATTGCGCGGGCGGGGCCTCCACTCGACGGCGGGATTCATGCGCCGGTATCCACGACGCTCGACGAAGCCGACGGCCGGGTCGTAGTGGTCCTCGAGCTCGCGGAACGACAGGCGCGCGCTCAACGGATCGTTCGGATAGTCCACGCGCACGGCCCACGCGCCGCTTTCACCCGCGCCAAGCGGAGAGCTGGTCCAGAGCCACAGCCCGCTGAGCTCCAGGTTCCGGTCTCCCCGGAAGGTCGAGGTCTGCAGCTCAACGTCCGCGCCGACGGTGTGGCGGTCGACGTCGCCGGGCCGGCGCGCGGAGCGGCGCGTGTAGAGGCCGCCGACATACGACTGCCGCAACGCGCGGCGCCGCACGCGCATCACGGAGAAGTCCTCGCCGGGGTGCGCCCCGGTTTCACCCGTCCGCACCTGCAGCACGCCGAGGTCGAACGGCCCGGCCTGGCCGGTCAGCTTCGCGCCCGCGTCAATCCGCTGCGGCGCGCCGTCCTCGTCGAGGCCGATGCGGCGGCTGAAGAACGGCACGACGGCCTCGCCCGGCTCGCGGCCGAAGTCGAAGAAGCTCGAGCCTTCCAGGAAGAAGTCGCGCTTCTCCTCGAAGAACAGCGGAAAGCGCGTCAGGTTGACGCGCCGCTCGTCCACCTCGGTCTCGGCGAAGTCGGTGTTGAGGCTGAGGTTCGCGCGGAGCGCCGGCGTGATGTTGTAGAACACGTCGAGGCCGGCATCGCCGGTCGCGACCGTCCCTGCGCGGCCGCGTCCCGGCTCTGCCACCGCGCTCCCGACGACGTAGGGCTTCAGGTCGAGGCCGATGCCCTGCGAGATCTGCGAGAACCCGGTGACGCGGCCCGCGCTCGACATGCGCGCGACGCCCTGGTTCCGCGCGTGCCCGGTCCAGAGGGTCTCTTCGTTCTTGCGGCGGATGGTGCGCTGGAAGTTGATGCCCCACGCGGGCGACGCCGGATCGAAGTTCAGCGTGCGGAAGGGAATTTCGATCTCGGCGGTCCATCCGACGGCGGTCCGCCGCACCCGTGCGGTCCAGATGCCGTCCCACGACCGGTTCACGTCGGCGCCGAGATCGTCCTCGTTGCCCGCCGGGTCGATCAGCCCGTCTCCCATCGCGCCGGACGGGTTGATCTCGAAGAAGTAGCCGCTGCGGCCGTCGAGGAAGCTGTCGATCGTCCACATGAACCGATCGTCGGCCTCGAACGACTGATCGCGCTGCATCTGGTTGGCCAGGAGCCGGCCGGGCTCGCTGTCGAAGCAGACGACGCCGAGCACCAGGCGCGTGTCGTCGTACACGATGCGCACCTCGGTGCGCTCGGTGGCGGGAGCGCCGTTATCGGGATCGCGCTGCACGAAGCCGGTCGCCGGCGCCGCGCGCTGCCACGCGCGCTCGTCCGGCGCGCCGTCGAGGCGCAGCGTCTCCGCATGCTCGAGCCGGACCGCGTGCAGGAGGTGTGACGGCGGGTCCTGCGCGACGGCCGGCGCGGACCCCAGCACCAGCAGCGGCACCAGCGCCAGGGTCGTGGAGCCCGGGTCGCGGAACATCCAGGTTAGTTACGACCCAGCTCGCATTCCAGTTTACTGACCAGCGCGTCGAGCTCCGCCGAGACGGCGCGCACGGTGTCGGGCTGCGTCAGGTCCACGCCGGCGCGCTGCAAGAGCGCCATGGGATAGTCGCTGCCGCCGGCCTCGAGGAGCGAGAGGTAGCGCGCAACGGCCTCGCGGCGCGCCGCGTCGTCCCCGGCGCGGATGCCCTGCATCAGGCGGGCGGCGGAGGCGAAGCAGGTCGAATACTGGTACACGTAGTACGGCGTGCTGAAGAAGTGCGGGACCCGCGCCCACGTGACGTGCGCGATCGCCTCTTCGTCGATGACCTCTCCGTAGTACTCCTTCAACAGCCCGGCGTAGATGTCGTTCAGCGTCGCGGCCGTCACGGGCTGGTCCCGTTCGACGAGACGGTGCGCCTGCAGCTCGAAGTCGGCGAAGAGCACCTGCGTGAAGAACGTGCTCGCGATGCTGTCGATGGCGTGCTGCAGCAGGAGCGCCCGCTCCTCGCGGCTGCGCGCGCGCTCCAGCATGTAGTCGAGGAACAGCGCCTCGCTGAGCGTCGAGGGCACCTCCGCGACGAAGATCGTGTAGCCGGCGTAGACGAACGGCTGCGCCCGGTGCGCCAGCAGCGTGTGCATCGAGTGGCCCACCTCGTGCGCCAGCGTGAACACCGCGTCGAGCGTCTCGTTGTAGTTGAGCAGCATGTACGGATGCGAGCCGTACACCGGCGCCGAGTAGGCGCCGCTCCGCTTCCCCGCGTTCTCGAAGACGTCGATCCACCGCCCCTCGAAGGCCCGCCCGACGTGCTCCTGGTACTCGCGCCCGAGCGGCGCCACCGACGCGGTGATCCAGTCGAGCACCTCGTCGTACGCGTAGTGCGCGTCGTGCTGCACGAGCGGCACGAAGACGTCGAAGAGCCGGTACGTCTCCACCCCGAGCACCCGCCGGCGCAGCCGGTGATACCGGCGGAGCGGCTCCACGCCCGCCTTCGCTTCGTGAATCAGGTTCTCGACGACGGAGGTCGGGATGTTGTTGCCGTGCAGGGCGGCGTCGAGCGTGGTCGGGTAGCCGCGCGCCCGCGCGTGGAACCAGTCGCGCTGCAGCACGCCGTGGTACAGCGCCGCATACGTGTTCTGACGGACGGCGTATCCCTGGTGGAACGCGCGGTACGCGGCGGCGCGATCCTCCTGGTGCCGGTTCGTCTCGAGGACCGCGCGGTACTGTCCGTAGGAGAGCGTCACGGCGTCACCCGAGGCGAGCGTCATCGTCGGGAAGCTCATGTCGGCCGTCGTCAGCGCCGCGTACGCGTCGTACGGCGCCCCGTTGAAGCGCCCGGCATACGACATCAGCCGCTCCCCCTGGGCGTCGAGCACGTGCTCCTGCTCGTGCCAGAGGCTTTCGATCGCGAAGCGGTACACCGCCAGGTCGGCGTTGGCCTCCATCCAGCGGCGGACGATGCCGGCCGGGATCGCCAGCAGCTCGGGATTGAACCAGGAGACGGCCTGCTGGTGCTTCGCCAGGAGGATCTGCGCCTGCTGCCGGCGCGCGTTCACCTCGTTGTCGCGCTGGTCCTGGTCGTAGTGCAGCGACGCGAAATACCACACGCGGTACATCAGCGCCCCCACCGCGTCCTGCGCCCTGAACGCGGCGAGGAGATCGGCGGCGCTCCGCCCGAGCGTCCCCTCGAGGGCCTTGAGCCCATCGATGCCCACCGCCAGCTCGCGGTACAGCGCCGTCCATTCCTCCCAGTCGCCACAGATGTCCGAGAGCTTCCAGGTGTAGCGGCCGGGCACCTGCGCGCGCTCGGGCAGATTTCCAGGCTCGGGACGATACGTCTCGGTCTCCATACAGTCAGCAGTCAGCAGTCACCACGTCAACGGTCAGCGGTCGAGGGTCCCAGGGTCCGCGTCATGCGCCGGCGTCACGCGCTCGCGGCGCGAAGGTGCGTCCGCAGATCGGCGATGCGCGGGCGCATGCGCGTGACGAGACGCGGGCGCGTCAGCGCCGCACCGAGCACGGGCGGCAGCTCTACAGCATGCCCGATCGCCGGCTCGACCGTTTCACGAAACTTGGCGGGGTGCGCCGTCGCGACGACGATGCCCGGTTCGGGCCGGAGCCCGAGCCACGCAATCGCCGAATGCGGATCGAGCACGTACGCATGCCGCGCGTGCACGTCGGCGATCGCCTCGGTCACCTGCGCGTCGGCGAACGCGGCGCCGCGCACGTCGGCGCGGAGGCGCTCGAGGCATCCATCGTACAGCGCCTGGATGCGCTCGAAGTTGCTCGGGGCCCCCACGTCCATCGCGTTGGCGAGAGTACGGATCGAGGCGCGCGGCTCGTAACGGCCCGACGCCAGGTACTGCGGCACCACGTCGTTGACGTTGGTGGCCGCGACGAAGCCGGCGATCGGAAACCCGAGACGCTTCGCGATCAGACCGGCCGTGAGGTTCCCGAAGTTGCCGGAGGGCACCGACCACTCCGCGCCGGGCCGCGCCACCGATCCCCACGCGTAATAGAACACCTGCGGCAGCAGGCGTCCCACGTTGATGGAATTGGCCGAAGTCAGGCGCACGCCGGCGCGGAGGGTCGCATCGGAGAAGGCCGCCTTCACGAGCGCCTGGCAGTCGTCGAAGGTCCCCTGCACGGCGACGGCCTGCACGTTGCCGCCGATCGTCGCAAACTGCGCCTCCTGCACGTCGCTGACCTGGCCGTCGGGGTAGAGCACGACGACGCGCGTGCCGGCCACGCCGGCAAACGCCTGCGCCACGGCGCTGCCGGTGTCGCCCGACGTGGCCACCAGGACGGTGAGCGAATCGCCGGGCTCCACGAACCAGGCCATCAGCCGGGCCATCACCCGGGCCCCGACATCCTTGAAGGCGAACGTGGGCCCATGGAAGAGCTCGAGCACGTGGATCGGACCGACTGGAACGAGCGGGATGTCGAAGTCGAGCGCATCGGCGATCAGCCGTGCGAGCGCGTCGCGCGGGATCGTGTCGCCGATGACGTGCGCCGTAATCTCGGCGCCCACCTCGGCAACGGTGCGCCCGGCGAGGGCCGACACCAGCTCGGCGGGCAGGGGGGCGATCCGGCCGGGCATGTACAGCCCGCCGTCGGGCGCCAGGCCGGCGAAAAGCGCCTCGCGAAACGTCACCTCAGGCGCTTCGCCGCGTGTGCTACGCCAGCGCATGCGGCCTTCCCAGAATATTCAGCCTTCCCCCTTGCCCCGCGATCCGCGGACGCCTAACGTAGTATTCCACGACTGCGCTGATACCGACGTCGGCACTCTTCCGGTCCAGGGCCATTCGGGGTTTGGCTCTTTCACTCCTGTTCGTGAGGCCTGCCATGAGAGCGACGAAACGCGCACTGACCTGCCTGATCTTCCTGGGCGCCTTCGCGAGCGCCGCGTGGGCACAGACTTTTACCGGCGGCGTCCGCGGCGTCGTGAGCGACGTGAACGGCGTGATCCCAGGCGTCACCGTGACGCTCACCAATGAAGCCACCAACGTCTCGC
>JBOGIW010000090.1:0-5977 GCA_050748045.1 Vicinamibacterales bacterium
ACCAGCTGTCGGCAGGCTGAGACGAGCCGATGGGACGTGTTCTCGTCAGCCAGTAACCGCGGCGGTGTCGGTTTCTCCGTCACGCGAATTGCCGATTTCCTCGGGGAAGGCCTTGGCGTAAGCCAAAGCCCGCTTGACGAGCACGCGTGGCCAGCGGAAATGGTCGGCGGTCTTGTCGACGGATTTGGTCTC
This sequence comes from Vicinamibacterales bacterium, assembly GCA_050748045.1. Lineage (GTDB taxonomy): Bacteria > Acidobacteriota > Vicinamibacteria > Vicinamibacterales > UBA2999 > CAVYVZ01. Next base: position 193 of record JBOGIW010000090.1, read on the forward strand.
TTCGTATGCGGCCAGGACTTCCCAGACCGCGACACGGTGGCCGGTCAGGTACGCTTCACGGCCTGAAAGCGAATCGCGAAAGGAGATGCCGGGGAACTCGGTCTCGAGACTCTTCTCGATAACGTACCGCGCGACGAGGTCGCTCTTCGAGGTCCTGGCCGCGCGCGCCTGCTTGGCCACCAACCGCTCGTAGCGCGCCGGCACCCGGCCGGAGACGTACGCCGTGCTCATGACTCCAGTGTTGTGCACACTGTGCACAAAGTCAAGGCGCGCCAGGCAGGCTCGGGACCTGGATGTCTCGCAGCGCGCTTGCGGAGGGCCTGGCGACGTTCGGGCCCGATCGCGAGGATCATCGCGTCTGCCGCCCGCAGCCTGTGGACTTCGACCGAAGGGTGGAGGTTCTCTGGAGCTCCGTCCGAAACTTCAGTCCACAACCCGCCAGCGAGGCTGCTGGCTGGACGAGCCGCGCAATAGCTGGACGAGCCGCGCAATATAAGCCAGGTTATTTCAGTAGATAGATTGGAGGCGCCGCCCGGATTTGAACCGGGGATGGAGGTTTTGCAGCCGTGGCGGTGCCTCTCCCGCAGTCGTCGAGAACGTTCGCAAATCCCGACAGCACACGAAGTTATCAAGATAGGGCGCGTGCCCTGCTCTACCCGCCGTATACCCTCGTTTTTCCTGCTTTGTGACAATCTATGGGACAGTCCGCGCCGCTCTCAGGGACCGCGCGTGCGTGACCGTCAGCAAAAGGGGAACGCGATGCAGATCAACGCCATCCTCGCCGCGCTTCGGCGCAAGGCCACACGACTGACGCCGGCTATATCCAGTCGGGCGTCGGCCCGGTCGGCGCACGCCATATGGTCGTGAGCGACAACGGCTCACGACATTCGTCGCGTTTCGAAGTGGGAGAGCGCACCGTACGAGATTGAGATCGTCAACGGATCTTGCCTCAGGCGCGTGGCGCCGCACATTCCGAGGGAGGTCCGTGCTCAAACGATTCACGACGCGTATCGGAGGAGACTTGAGTTACGAGGTGCGACGCAATCTGATCGTCGCCCGAATGCGCGACACGACCTTCAAGCCACCGGGCATGGAAGAGGTTCTGACCAAGGTTCTGGCGAGCTGAGGACCGAGGCCAATTCATGAGCCACGGTCGCATTCCGTGTGCTCTTCAATGACTTGCTAGTGCAAATCCTTCCGCATAAACACACACTCCATCGAACGGCCCGTCGTCAAGCGCGTCTCCCCGCGTCCCACCTCGATGAACCCGTTGGCCTTGTAGAAGGCTACGCCCGCAAGCGACGCCTCGATCTCGATGCTCGTTGCGCCGTTCGAGACCGCGTGAGCCTCGGCCCTTGCGAGGAGGGCCGAACCAACGCCCTGCCGCGCCGAGCAGCCTCGCACGTACACCGAGGTGCCGTGCTTCTGGCCGTCTATGGAGTAGCCGCTCGCGAACCCGAGGACAGCGCTTCTGTCGCCTGCTTCGCCAACGGCGATGAAGAACACTTCCCCGCCCTCCATGGCATTGAGGTAGAGCTCGCCGGTGATGGCTTCCTGCCAATGCTCAACGACTTCCGGGGAGTAGAAAGCAGGACCGATCGACTGGATCGAGTCGCGATGCGCCAAGGCGATCTCATCGACGTCCGAGCGCTCGGCCCGGCGGATTTCGAACGCCCCTGTCCGCAGATTGCTGATTCCCATTACGCTTCGGATTCGCCGGCCATCCGCAGAAGGCGATCGTACAGCTGCTGACTCAGAAAGAACGAGGTCTCAAGCAGGTTGTCGAGCTCGGGGGGAACCGCCGCAACAAGGCCCAGCCCCTTGGCTTCGAGCAGCAGACTAAGGGTGCCGATCACGTTCAGGCCCGCGGCCTCGGCCACGCGCCGCGCGGGGCGATCGTCGAGGAGAACGGCATCAGCGCCGACCTCCACGGCCAGCGCGATATCTTCCCGCTCGCCGTCACCGAGGCGTCTCGCGACGTGCGCACGGCGGTGCGGAACCTCGTGCGCGCGGGCATCCCGGAGCGCGTCGCGATGCAGATGACCGGCCACACGACGCGCTCGGTATTCGAGCGTTGCAACATCGTGAGCGATGGCGACCTGCGCGATGCCGCGCGCGAGCTCGACGCTGCAGCGGTGTCAATTCGCACTGCCAGCCGGTAGGGCTCCCTGTTACCGCGAACGTCAACCTGACGCTCGCGGTCCCTATTCGCCTTCATCTTCGTTCGATTCGACGAGCTTTCGGCAGTTCGTAGTATCGAGGCGAAGCACTCGGCTCCTCGCCCCAAATCTTGAGATGCCAGTGTTCTGCTGTTCGTTCCCTCGGCAGCCCCTTGATGAAACCGCGCAGGTGGGCAGCTACTTCGTCCTTCGGCATGCCCCAATCCTCCGAAAGCATCTCGACTGCCTCGGCAAACGAAACCGTCATCCCGTCCCCGTAGTTGGCAACCGCCGGACGGCCGTAACAGGATCCGTCGTCCCCGCGGAGGATCGGACTTCGAGATCCAGCAATGTGACCCGCGACCTTTCAGGATCGCGCAGACCAGCGGCGGTCAACGTGATCATCGGCATTCCTCTTTCCCCCTCGGGAGTCAGCCCTGCGACGACTGGCGAGCATAAGCTATAGATAAGCTATAGTCGCTGGCCCGAACCCGAACGCGCCGGATCCATTCGCTGAAATTCTCTAGGAAAAGGTTGGAGGCGCCGCCCGGATTTGAACCGGGGATGGAGGTTTTGCAGACCTCTGCCTTACCACTTGGCGACGGCGCCCCTCGCTCGGCCGCGGGAACCGGGAACCCGCGGACGCGGGCTCAGCGGAATGGGAAGCATGGAGCGGGAAACGGGATTCGAACCCGCGACTTCGACCTTGGCAAGGTCGCACTCTACCACTGAGTTATTCCCGCTCGCGACGAAATGCTAGCGTACCACACCGATCCAGAGCCGGCAAGGCCGGGCTGGCTCGACGCCCACGCGCCGATCCTCCCAGCCACGCACGGATCCCTCAAGAACGCCCCGCCGCCCCTGCGCTAGCGTCGCCCTCACGCCGGCCGTCACCGGCGCATACGAGGAGACACCCCATGCACGGTTCCCGACTCGTCTTCGCCCTCGCGCTCGTGCTCAGCCTGGCCGCGCCCCACGCTCGGCACACCCTCGCCGCGCAGGCCGGCGTGGCAGGCTCGTCCTCCGGCGGCGGCCACTACACGATCACCCTGGGCGACGGCACGATCCTCGAGATCCAGTTCGCCTACAGCGCCATCCTCCACGGAGACGGCCGCGCCAGCGGGCACCTCCACCACCAGGGGCTCTTCCAGGGCCAGATGATCGACTTCACGGGAGAGGTCACCTGCCTGTCGGTGGACGGGCGAACAACCGCGCCTGGATCGGCGGCGTCATCACCGCCAACCGCTCGGAACACCCGACCTACCGCGATTCCGATTGGGCGCAGCCAGGGCACGACATCTGGTTCCGCGTGCTCGACGTGGGCCACGGCGGCTCGGGGCTGCCCGACCGAACGACCTTCGTCGGCTTCGAGGGCGTGATCCCAAGCTCGCTGGCGTACTGCACCACGCAGCCGTGGCGCGACGACAACATCTGGCCGGTCGTCGGCAACCTGACGGTCAGACCGTAGCGCGCTCCCGGTACTGGCGCGGCGTGCGGCCGGTCCGCGCGCGGAACGCCCGCGTGAAGTGGCTCTGATCGGCAAAGCCGGCTTCGGCGGCAATCTCCGCGATCGACTGATGCGACGCGGCAAGCCGCTCGGCCGCCCAGGCGAGGCGAAGACCCCGGACGAAGGACGCGACGGACGTGCCTTCGTGACGGCGAAACGCTCGCGTCAGGTGCGCGGGGTGCACGCCGCCGACCGCGGCCAGCCCCGCAAGCGTGAGGCTCTCCCTGGCATGCGCCTGGACGTGCTCGACCACGCGCGCGAGCCATGCCGGCGGCCTGCGATCGGCCGTGGCCGACCCGCGTGACGCCACCACGAGCAGCTCGAGCGAGAGCGCCTCGATCGCAAGCGGCGTCAGCGCGTCGGGCGCGTGGATCTCGTCGCGCAACCGCCTCGCGACGAGCGCCGCCGCCGCCGACCCGAAGGCCATCGGATACTCGAGGGCGCGCGAGGCCAGGCCGAGCGCGTCGCGATCCGCGAGATCCGGCTGCAGCACGAGCACACGGCCGCCGCATGTCCCGAAACGGTTGCTGTGCCGCTCCCCGGCGGGCTCGATGAGAAGCGTGCCGCGCGCGCATGCGTACGGCCGCGCCAGCATTACCGAATCCCAGCCTCCCTCGAGCGTCACCGCCACGACGGCGCGGTCGTGCTCGTGTGGCGGCAACCCGAGGCCCGGCGGAAACCAAGCCTCGGTGACGAGGAACGGGCCACGCTCGAGGGTGCGGAACCTCGGACTGCCGAGATGCACGGGATCGAACCGGCGCGCCATGCGCGCAGATTCCGCCTCGGACGGGACTCTCGAACAAGCAGATTGTGACGACCGTCGCTCGTCCCAGCTCAACGTGCCTGCTCAGGTTCACAGGACCGCAGATGCGGACCGCGGAGAACGGACCGCGCATGCGGACCGCGGATCGCGGACCGCGGAAAGCGGACCGCGGATCGCGGAGCACCTACTCCGCCCGCAGCGCCGTCATCGGCTCCACCCGGAGCGCGCGGCGGCCAGGGACGTAGCACGCGCCGAGCGCGGCCGCGGCCACGAGGACGGTTACGGCGCCCAGGATCAGCGGATCGCGCGGCGTCACGCCGAAGAGCAGCCCCTGCAGGAGCCTCGTCGCGCCGAGCGCCAGCCCGACGCCGAGCACCAGGCCGGCGGCGGTCAGCTTCGCCCCCTGGCCGACGATGAGCGCGAGCACATCGCGAGGCGTCGCGCCGAGCGCCACACGGACGCCAATCTCCGGGACGCGCTGGCTCACGGTATACGCCATCACGCCGTACACGCCCGCCATCGACAGAAGCAATGCCACCCCCGCGAATACGATGAGCAGCGCCGTCCGGAACCGCGGCGTCGCCGACGCGGTCTGGAGCGTCATCTCCATCGTCTCGGCTCTCACGGGCACGTCCGCGTTCCGCTCGCGGATCGTTCGCCGCATCGTCTCGGCAAGCGCGAGCGGATCGGGCGACTGGGTGCGCGCCACGAGCGCCAGCGACGACGCCGGGCCGGGGTGCTGCTCGTAGGGCATGTAGATCTCGGCCTGCGCCGGCCGCCCGGGACCCCACGTTCGGACGTCGGCCACCACGCCGACAATCGTCATGGGCTCCAGGTTGTCGAGCCCGCACCGGATCCAGCGTCCGATCGGATCCTCGTTGGGGAACGCCGCGCGCACGAGCGCCTCGTTCACGATCGTCACAAACGGCGCCTCTCGCCGATCGGCCTCCGTGAAGTCGCGTCCGGCCTTCATCGGGATCCGCATCGTCCTGAAGTAGGCGGGGGTCACGACGTTGAAGATCGCCTGGGGCGACCGCGGGCCCAACTCGTCAGGCCCCGGTCCCCCCTCGACCCAATACCTCCCGTTCGACCGGACGGCGGTCGGCAGGCTCGTCACGCCGGCGACGGAGATCGCGCCGAGAACGGCGCGCAGCTCGGGCAGGAGATCGCGATAGAAGGCGGTCGCGCGCGGCGCCTCTTCGAACCTGGCGATGGGCACGGCCGTTCGCAGCACGAGCACCTGCTCCGGCGCGAAGCCCATGTCCACGGCGGCAAGCGCCACGAGACTGCGGCCGAGCAGCCCCGCGCCGACCACGAGCACGACGGCCAGCGCCACCTGGACGACGACGAGGGCAC
>JBOGIW010000091.1:0-3787 GCA_050748045.1 Vicinamibacterales bacterium
GCGCGTACACGCTCTTGCTGCGCCCATCGGACGAAGACCCGATCCCGCGAATCACGGCGTACATCCGATCGCCGTCACGCTCGGCGTCGGCGAGCCGCTTGAGCGCCAGCATCCCGATGCCTTCGCCGAGGAGCGTGCCGTCCGCCTGGTCGGAGAATGGCCGGCAGTCGCCCGTCGGCGAGAGCGCCGGCGTCTTGCTGAAGCACATGTACATGAAGATGTCGTTCATCGTGTCCACGCCGCCCGTGATCACGAGGTCGGAGTGCCCGAGCTGCAGCTCGCTCGTCGCCATGGCCACCGCGGCCATCGAGCTCGCGCAGGCAGCATCGGTGACGGCGTTGGTGCCGTGGAGGTCGAAGCGGTTCGCGATGCGCCCCGCGACGACATTGCCGAGCAATCCCGGGAACGAGGACTCCTGCCAGGGCACGTAGCTCTTCGCGATGCGGTCGCAGATCGCCTGCGCCTCGCCCTCCGGGATCCCGCTCTCGCGCAGCGCCTTGATCCAGACCGGGCGCTGGAGCCGGCTGACGAGCGAGCCGAGCAGCTCCTGGGCCGACGCCACGCCGAGCACCACGCTGACCCGCTCGCGATCCATCGACGCGAACTGTCCCTGGGTGGCATCGTCGAGGACCTTCTGCGCGACGACGAGCGCGAGGATCTGCGCCGTATCGGTCGCCGGCACGATGTTCGGCGGGACGCCGAACTCCAACGGGTCGAAGTGCACGGCCGAGAGAAACGCCCCGCGCTTGCAGTACGTCTTGTCCGGCGCCGCAGGGTCGGGGTCGTAGTAGTCCTCGATGAGCCAGTGCGTCGGCGGCACGTCGGTCACGAGATCGCGGCCGGCCAGGATGTCCGCCCAGAAGCCCCGGGCGTCGGCGGACCCGGGAAACAGCGCGCTCACACCGACGACGGCGATGGGGACAGGCTCGCGGTCACGCTCCGACATGTCGACGACCTCGCAAAGAAGAACTGGTGACGGTCCACTCAGGACAACAGGCGCGGGCGGAACTCGAACGCCGCGGCCGGGACCGCGACCCCGTAGGTCCGGACCTGGTGCGCGCGCGTGACGACCGCCGCGCCTTCCAGCAGGTTGCGTGCGATCTGCACGACGCTGCGGTTGGCGGGCGGGGCCAGAAACGACCCGTGTACCCAGCGATTGAACGATCCCATGGCCGGACCGCACCAGATCTGATAATCAGCGCGCCGTGACGCCTCGCCGTCGATGGCCCACCGGCTCGACTTCCCGAGGTACCAGCGGAACACGAGCGCCATGCGGTGCTTCGGATCGCGCTCCGCCCGCGCCGCCTCGGCGGGGTCGCGATGCTGCCAGAAGCGCGCGGTCTCCGACCAGATCTCCTCGACGGTGGCGTGCAGCACGTCGCGCTCGAGGCGCGTGCGCACGTCGGCGGGGATGGCCTCGAGCGACGGATAGGTGCGGTAGGCGTCGTACAGCTTCGCGGCGCGCACGCCAAACATCGTCCCGCGCTTGAGCACCTGCACGCGGACCCCGAGCTCGAACATGTCGGCGGCCGGTGCCATCATCACGTCGGGCAGGTCTGCCTCGGCCAGCATCGCCTTTCCCGTTGCCGAGAGGCCCGACTCCACGGCCGCCTGATTGATCGACCCGGTCAGCACGTATGCGGCGCCGAGCGCGAACGCCGCTGCGACGGCCCTCGGCGTGCCGAGCCCTCCTGCGGCGCCGACCCGGATGGGCCGCGTGTATCCGTGCTGCGCCGCCAGCTCGTCCCGGAGGGCGACGATGGCGGGAAAGAGCGCGACGAGCGGCTGGTTGTCCGTGTGGCCGCCGCTGTCGGCTTCGACCGTGACATCCTCGCAGACCGGCAGGCGTGCGGCCAGCTCCGCCTCGGCGCTCGTGAGGAGCGCGCGAGACACGAGCTGGCGCAGCATGTCGTCAGGCGGCGGCGACATGAATCGCCGCGCCACCTCGGGTCGCGAGATCTTCGCGAACAGGTGATGACGCCGTTCGATGCGTCCCGACGACGGATCGATGCGCAGGCCGGCGGCGGCGCAGCGCACCACCGCCGGGGTCAACTCCATGAAGGCGGAGGCCGAAATGCGCGCCACGCGGCGGTGAATCAGCAGGCCGGCGACGCGCTCCTCGAGCGCCGGCTCGTTCGGCGAGTGGATCAGGTTCACCCCCCACGGGGCGCGGTCGCCCAGCGTGCGCTCGAGCTCGTCGACCGCCCGCTCGACCCGCTCGTACGCAAGACCGGCCGCGCCGAAGAACGCGAGCATCTCCGCCTGTCCCATGGCGATCACGAGGCGGGTCGTGGCGATCCCGTTCGCCATTTCGCCGGTCACGTACGGGAACCGAACGCCGTGAGCCTCGCAGAACGAGCGATCGCCCATCCACTCGGGATAGAGCGGTGGCAGCGTGGCCATCAGGGGATAGTCAGCGGCCCGCCCCGCGCCTGGGACCGTGACGTCGCCGCCGAGCGCAAGGCCGATGCGACCGCGATCGTCGCGCACGATGTGAACGGGCTCACGCACACGAGGGACGAGGGCCGGCAGGTCGGCCGCGCCGAATGCAGGGCGCACCGGCCCTGATCGCCAGAGTCCTATTGACGCGAGCTCACACGGGCCGATCGACGCCACGACCATTCACCTGTCAGCGGGGAAGGCGACGATATCACGGCAGGCCGCGGTGTGTTGCGGGAAGTGAGAAATCGAGAAGCGGACGCTGGGCCCGCTTGACGGCCCCGCGGTCGCGGCGTAACGTAATCGTCCTCGCGAAAACAGTCGATTTTCAGGGAGTGCCGACATGGTGAACCTTGGCATGGCTGGAGTCGGGTCGGCCCGCGCCGGGGCTCCCGGGACTTATGCAGGGAGTCGCTTCAGCGACATACGCGCGCAACTGCTGTCCGATGGCTACGCGACGCTGCCGCGTCGCCGTACGACCATCAGCGCGATGTTCAAGGGGTGGACGAACGTCCTGAAGCTCGACTCGCTCCGGCGCCTGGCAAGCGAAGAGGACCTGGAGCCGCCGCGGCCGAAGCTCCTGCACCGCGCCGGCATCTGCCTCTTCGGCCGGTGGATCATCACCGAGGACACCGGCTACACCGGCTGCTTTCGCCCCGGAACCGATCACCTGATCATCGTCCGCTGCTCGACGCTGCTGTCGCAGACGCACCGCGGATCGCGGCGCGGCTTCGGGATTGCAGGCAAGATCTTTCCCACGCTCGACCCCGACGAGCTGGTGAAGACCGCGAACTTCATCACCATCGATACGCTCGGAGGGACTCTCGCCGACCGGTTCACGGACGTGGCGCTGACCAATGAGCCGCCTCTCGGAGTGAATCTCGGACTGCTCCGGGACGCGCTCGTCGTGGCCAATGTCGTCGTGGTCTTCAATGCCGTCGACAGCACACCGAGCTTCCGGCCGCTCACCAGGCTCACGGCGTGCGGTCTCCGGCCGGGAGAGACGCCCAAAGGCCCGAAGTGGATGCAACTGACGACGGAGGCTGGAATCGGCACGTCCGATGCGGCCGACTTCCGCGACGAGCTGCGGGTCGCCAACTACAAGGACGGCCGGCTGCGTTTTACCATCTCGGTGGCCACCGAGACATCGCCGGAGGGAACGCGGCTGTGGCGCCGCATCGGCGTCATCGAGCTGACCGAGGACGTCTGCTCGAAGAGCGGCGACGAGCGCCTCCGTTTCCAGCACGTGCCGAATCGCCGCCAGGCCTGATCGGCTCCCGTGCCGCGGCGCCGGTTACGTCGCCGCCGACGGCGGCGCGTGGCTCGTGGCCTCGCGCGGCGCCACCTC
>JBOGIW010000092.1:0-3577 GCA_050748045.1 Vicinamibacterales bacterium
GGCGGACTCGAAGAGGAGCGCGTTCAACACGCTGAACACGGCCGTGTTCGCGCCCATCCCCAGCGCCAGCGAGAGGATCGCGGCGCCCGTCAGCAGCGGATACGCACGCCACATCCGCAAGGCGTACCGGACGTCCTGAATCAGTATCATGGTGGATCTTCCGTCCCGCTCAGTATAGACGGGCATGTTCGATCGTCGCCAGGTCACCAGACGGCCATCCGGCCGGCGAACCGTCAGTCTGGCAAGGTGAGTCTCGCCCGCGCCTCCTCGATCGAGAGGCTTTCGATCTCCGCCAGGATGGCCTCCACGTCAGCCGTTGACGCGGACACTGCCTGCTGCTCCACGACGAACGCCGCGAGCGCCTCGAGCGTCGGGCGTTCGAACACGGCCCGGTTGGGAACCTGCACGTCGAGCTCCTGCCGCAGCCGTGCGATCAGTTGGATGGCGAGCAGCGAGTAGCCGCCGAGCAGCAGGAACGAATCGTCCAGGCCGACGCGGTCGACGTCGAGGAGGTCCTGCCAGATCGCGGCGATGCGGCGCTCGACGCCGGTCTCGGGGGCGCGATAGGCCTCGCCGGACACCGGGCGCGCTGGCGTGGCGCGTTCGGGCACGGGCAGGGCCCGACGATCGACCTTGCCGTTCGCGGTGAGCGGCAACGCGTCGAGCCGGACGATGCTCCTCGGCACCATGTAGGCCGGCAGGTGCGCCGCCAGATGGTCGCGGAGTTCGTCCACGAGCTGTTGGAGAAGCCTCGAGGTTCCGGGTTCCAGGTTCCTGGTTCCGGGTTCGTGTTCGGGGTTCGGTTCGGGGTTCGTGCGCCGCGCGCGGCCGTCACCATCAGCGTCGCTTCGGCGAGCCCGTAGCACGGCTGGAATGCGGCCCGCTTGAAGCCGCACCCGGCGAACGCGCCGGAGAAGCGCTCGATCGTGGCGGCCTGCACCGGCTCGGCGCCATTGAACGCGACGTTCCAGCACGAGAGGTCGAGCGCCTCGCGGTCGCGCGTCTCGACGCGGCGCGCGCACAGGTCGTAGGCGAAGTTCGGCCCGCCGCTCGTCGTGGCGCGGAACCGGCTGATCGCGCGGAGCCATCGCACCGGCTGCTGCAGGAAGGCCATCGACGGGAGCAGCACGCCGCGGGCGCCGAGGTACAGCGTGTGCAGCACGTTCCCGATGAGCCCCATGTCGTGGTAGAGCGGCAGCCATCCGACGATGACCGAATCGGCCGACTGGGCGAACGCGCGGTGCGGCGTCTCCTGGGCGTGCATGATGTTGGCGTGCGTCACCATGACGCCTCGCGGCGCCGAGGTCGAGCCCGACGTGTACTGCAGGAACGCCACGGCGCCCGGATCGATCGAGGCCTGGTCCGGGCCGAGCGCCCGCTCCTCGGCGATCGTCTCGGTGGGGAGGCAGGAGACGGCGGCCCACGCCGGATCCTGCGCGGCGAGTGCGCCGAGCACGGGCGTGAGGTCCGCCGAGGCGAGCGCCAGCGCCGGACGGGCGTTGAGGATCAGGCTGTGCAGCCGGGCGTCGCGGTGATTGACGTGACCTGGCCCGCCGAACCGCGCGTTCCCGGTTCCGGGTTCCGGAGGCGCGGCGGGTAGGCCGGCACGGCGATGACGCCCGCGTACAGGCAGCCGCAGAACGCGGCGATGTACTCCAGCGCGTCGGTCTGCAGCAGCAGCACACGATCGCCGGCCTGGACGCGCGCGCGGAGCACGTCGACGAGCGTGCGCGCCTCGATGCCCACCGGGCGCGCGTTGACGGGAGCCATGAGGGGTGATCTCGGGGAATGGCGCTCAGCGGGTGTGCTGACGCAGAAGGTCCAGGATCCTCTCGCGCTTCAGCTTCTCGGCCATCTGTTGCGGCGTGTGGCCCGTGAAGTCCGTGGCGTCGAGGCTCGCGCCGCGCTCGACGAGCCACGCCACCATCTCAGGGCGATCGAAGCCGATCGCAGCGTGCAGCGGCGTGATGGGACCGGCTCCTCCGTTCACCGGAGCGCCCTTCGCGAACAAGAGCTCCGCGATCGCCAGGTCGCCGCTGATCGCGGCGTAGGCCATCACGGGGATGCCGTGCGCGCCCGCGGCCGCGCTGGCGTCCGGCATCGAGGCCAGCATCTTCCGGACGTCGGCCTGTCGTCCGAGCATGGCGGCCGTGCAGAGATCCAGCGGCGCCCCTCGCTCGAGCAGGAGCTCCGCGATGGCCCGTTGCCCCATGTGGGCGGCCGCTTCGAGGCCCGACTCGTCCACCTTCGATCGGGCGTCGAGGAGGGACGGGTAGGCGTCCAGCAGGCTCTTGGCCAGTTCGAGCTTGCCGTGGCAGGCGGTCACAAACTCTTCGATCACGGCGGCATCAGGAATGGCATGACTCATGGTCATGAAGCCCTTTCGTGTCGTCGGGGTGGGGCCGTCGCGGCCCGCGGCCGCAGCCACAACACGCTGCGTTGCGCGCGTTCCACGGTCGAGCGCGCACGGCGCATCGGCCGCGTCCGGCAGGCCGCCCAATCCGCGAGATAGTCGTCGTAGTGAGGTGAGAGCACGTGCCCCGATTTGGCCCATCGGGTGGATGAACTCGCCTCCATCGCGCGCTGACAGGTCGATGACCTGCCGATAGCCGGCGACGTAGCGCTGCTCGAACGGCCGCGCGATGGTCCAGGTGCCCCCGACGCTGATCGTGCTCCAGTCGCCGCCCGTGGCGACCGACCGGCTGAACCAGCGGCGCAGCCAGGGCACCTGGTGAAAGGGGGTGTGGGGGAACACGGCGCGATGCACGCGCCCCCACTGCCACGCGCGGAGATCCGGACCGAGCCGCCGCTCGAGGTCCGTCAACGCCCGCCGGAACGACTCCTGGACGATCTGCGCGCACTGCGCGCGCGCGCCCGCGTCACCGCTGGCCTGCGCCTCGCGCAGGGTGTTGCGCACGAAGCGGTCCACGCAGGAGACCCAGCCCTCGAACGCGCGATACAGGCGGGATCCGATTTCTTGCTCGACCAGCGCGTGGGGCAGCCGCAGCCACCACGCGGCGAAGATCGCGGCGGCGACACTCTGCGCGTGCATGTCGAAGTCCCACGCGCGCAGGATTGACAAGGCGTCGGCCTCGCGCGGCGTCTCCGCCGTCACGAAGGTCAGGAGGTCCGGCAGCAGGGCCCGCGCGTGCACGGAGACCGTGTCGCCCTGGATGACGAGATAGTGCCGCAGCTCAGAAGCGGCCTCGCCGCCAGCAGCTCGGCGATGCGCCGCTGGCGATAGGGCTCGACGATCGCGCGTCCGAGAAAGCAGCCGGACTCGGCGGGCGTGATCTCGGCGTTGGCCGCCACCACGAAGCCGGCGGCGGGGTCGTGCATCCTGGGCATCTCGTCGAACGGCACGAACCCCGTCCAGTCCGACGCGCCGGTCCATCCCTCGCCCGGACTCGATCCGTCACCCGACGCGCGGACGGGGATGCGCCCTGCCACCTGCAGGCCGATGTGCCCGTCGGCATCGGCGTAGGAGAACGCGATAGGCGGCGCCACGTACTGCCGCAGCGCGTCGCGAACGCCGCTCCAGTCCCGCGCCTGGCTGAGCGCGAGCACGGCCGCGAGC
>JBOGIW010000093.1:0-8398 GCA_050748045.1 Vicinamibacterales bacterium
TACATGACGTATGCAGCCGACTCGAGCGAGGTCCGGCTGTCCGGCGCCTGCTCCTCGGCAGACTCATCGACGGCGACGACCGTCCGCGGGTCGTGGGTCAGCGCCGACGCGCACGCGGCCGGCGCCACGATGACGCGGGCGCCCGCATTCCCGAGCACGAGATCGATGCGGTCCCGCGGCCACGCCGGATCGACGGGCACGTAGGCCCCGCCCGCTTTCCAGATGCCCAGGATGGCGGCGATCGTGTCCACCGTGCGATCGGTCCACAGGCCGACGCAGGCATCCGCGCGCACGCCGGCCGCCCGCACGCGCCACGCGAGCGCGTTCGACCGGCGCTGGAGCTGGGCGTACGTCAGCCGCCGATGCTCGTCGACGACCGCGATCGCGCCGGGCGCATGCGTCGCCTGTCCGTCGAACGCCTGATGCAGGCCACGCGGAGCGGTCGCACGCGCCGTCGTCGGCGTCCCTCGATCGGCCGGGCCGCATGCCATCGCCATCACGGCGCGCCGCTCCGCCGCATCGACGAGCGGCAGGTCACGCACGCGCCGGTTCGGCTCCGCCAGCATCCCTTCGATGACCGTGAGAAGCCCCGTGCCGAGACGCGCGACGGTCGCGGCGTCGTAGAGGTCAGTCCGATACTGAATCCGGCCGGAGAACGTCCCCGCCGTTTCGAAGAGGTCCCACGTGAGGTCGAACTTCGCCAGCGTGTGCTCGATCTCGAGCGGGCGGACGTCGAGACCCGAGAACGTCACGGAAGGAATCGGCACGTTCTGGTAGACGCACATCACGTCGAAGATCGGATTCCTGCCCAGGTCGCGCGCCTGCCGGGTCGACTCCACGAGGCGCTCGAACGGCAGCTCCTGATGTTCGTACGCGCCGAGCGCCGTCTGCTTCACCTGTTGCAGGAGCTCCAGGACCGGCGGGTTCTGCGACAGGTCGCCCCTGAGCGCCAGCGTGTTGACGAAGAAGCCGATGAGATGCTGGGTCAGCGGATGCGTCCGGTTCGCGATTGGCGATCCGATCACGACGTCGTCCTGGCCGCTGTGCCGCGACAACAGGATGAAAAGCGCCGCGAGCAGCGTCATGAAAGGCGTGACGTCGTGCGACCGGCTGAAGGTCACCAGCCGCTCGTGCAGGTCTCGATCCCACGTGAACCGGTGCCGGGCGCCCTGGAACGCCGGCGAGGCCGGGCGCGGACGGTCCGTGGGCAGGTGGAGGGGCCCGCTCCGCGAGAGTTGCTGCTGCCAGAACGCCAGCAGCGGCGCGAGGCGCCGGTCATCGAGCCACGACTGCTGCCAGGCGGCATAGTCGGCGTACTGAATCGGCAGGTCGGGCAGCACGACCGCCTGGCCATCGCGCGTGCCGTTGTAGTACGCGGCGAGATCGCGCACGAGCACGCCGAGCGACCATCCATCGCCGATGCTGTGGTGCATGGTCCAGCAGAGCACGTGCTCGTGCTCGTCCAGGCGGACGAGCCGGCCGCGGCAGAGCGGCCCCACCGCAAGGTCGAAGGGACGCCGCGATTCCTCCTGCGCGAGCGTCAGCAGCGCGTCGTGCCGGCTCGCGTGCGGAACCGCGCGCAGATCCTCCTCCGGCAGATCGATCGGCGTCGCAGGCCGCACCACCTGGACCGGCGCCCCGTCGATAGCAGGGAGGACCGTGCGCAGCGATTCGTGCCGCTGGACGACTTCCGAGAGGCTGTGGCGCAACGACGTGACGTCAAGCGGCCCGGTCATCGCCAGGGCGACGAAGATGTTGTACGCCGGGTTGCCGGGCTGCATGCGATCGAGGAACCACAATCGGCGCTGCCCGAACGAGAGGGGCAGCCCGCAACCCTCGCGCGGGACGCAAGGGATATGAGGGGCGCCGCAGGCGTCTCGCGCGCGCTCGAGGAACGCGAGCACCTCCGCCTTCCGCCGCACGAGCTCTCCCTCGAGCGCCGCCGTGAGCGTGCCTCTGGGCGCACGGCAGCGCACCTGTCCACCCTCGACCCAGAGGTTCACCCCGAGCGCCCGCAGATGGGCGAAGAGCTCGACGGTCGTCATAGACTGAGCTCCTCTTCCGCGTCGGACGCGACGCCGATCGGCGCACCCTCGGCGGCCCAGCGAACGACCTCGATGCTCTGGGCAAGCCCGGCGATGGTTGGATGCTGGAACACCAGCTTGAGAGGGAGATCGACGTGCCAGTCGCGCCGCACGCGCGCCACAAGCTGCGTGGCCAGCAGGGAGTGGGCGCCCGCGTCGAAGAAGTCCGTCTCGCGGCCGACCGACTCCACCGACAGCAGCTCTCGCCAGATGCCGGCCAGCGCGCGCTCGACCGGCGTGCGCGGTGGTCCGCCGCGGGTCGCGTTCGGCTCGAGGAGCGGCGGCAGGGCGCGCCGATCGATCGACCCATCGCCGAAGCGCGGCAGCGACGACAGCCGGACGATCGCGCACGGCACCAGGTCGGCCGGCAGGCGCTCCTCCAGGAACCGCCGGATCCGGGCCGCGTCGGCCTGGGCCTCACGCATCACGACGTACGCCACGAGCCGTCCCGCGCGCGAGCCGGTCCCTGGCACGACCGCGGCCTCCGCGACGTCAGGATGATCGCGCACGTGGGCTTCGACCAGCGCGATCCGGAACCCACACGTCTCGACACGATCGTCGCGGCGCTCGATGAGCTCCAGCGTCCCATCAGGCCGATAGCGGCCGAGATCCCCGGTGCGGGCCCACCGCCCGCCGGCCTCGCCTGGATGCGGGACGAGGCGTTCGGCGGTCAGCGCCGGCTCACCGCAGTATTCCCGCATGAGCCCGCCGCCTGCGACGAGGATCTCTCCCACCACGCACGGGGGAACCGGCTCCAGGCGCGCATCCACCACCTGCACCTGCATATTCGCCAGCGGGCGGCCGATGGAGAGCGCGTCGTGCGCGTCGCGCCGCGCCAGCCCGCACGTGGCATAGACGGGTGCAGTCGGTGGCGCATAGAGGTGGAAGACCCGCCGCCCGGCGGCGCCATGGAGCGCTGCCACGAGATCGCCCGTCAGCGGTTCACCCGCGAGCGTGACGACACGCACCGAGGCGGGCACCCGTCCAGCGCGCAGCGCGTCGCGCATGGCTGACGGCGACGCGTTGATAAGTGAGATGGGCGCTGGAACCGGACGATGGGCGAGCGCCGTGAGGTTCTCGACGAGGACGACGGTCCCGCCCGCGCTGAGGGGCGCAAACAGCTCGAAGACCGCCGCGTGACCCGCGATGGACGATGAGGCGAGCACCGCCGAGAGATCCTCGCGCGAGAAGATCGAGCGCATCGACCTCACGAACGCGCTCGCGTGGCGGTGCGTCACACCGGCTCCCGCCAGCCGTCCGCCGGTCCCGGCGGCATACAGCACGTAGGCGAGCGAGTCGGGAAGAGCCGCCTGAGCCGGCCCGCTCGCCTGCTCGTGCGCCGCGTCCTCGTCCAGACAGATGACGTGCGACGAGGATGCCGCGGCGAGGTGGAGCCATCGCCGCGCCGTCAGGATCGCCGTGGGGCGTGCATCTGCCAGGACGAGCGCCGGGTCCGCCGCGGGACTGACGGGATCGAGCGGGACGCAGGCGCCGCCGGCCTTGAGCACGGCGAGGATCGCCGTGACGAGCGTCACCGAGCGATCGAGCAGGAGCGCGACGCGCGTCTCCGCTCCTACGCCTGCCTCGCGCAGCCGCTGGGCCAGCGCGTTCGCACGCCGGTCGAGCGTACGGTAGCCGATACGCTTCGTACCGCTGACGATGGCGGGGCGGAATGGCGTGCGCGCGGCCTGACGCTCGATCCCTTCGTGCAGCGTCAGCGGTCCGACCGCACGCGACGGCCCCCGTCGGCCGGCAACCAGCGCCCGCCGCTCCTCGTCGGACACGAGCGGGAGGTCGCCGATGCGGCAGTCGGGATTCGACGCGATGCCGCGCACCAATGCCTGGAAATGCCGGATCACGCCGTGGATCGTCGCGGCGGAGAAGAGGTCGGTGTTGTACTCGATGGCGCCGGCAATCTCGCCTTTGATCTCCGCGAGCGCCAGCGTCAGGTCGAACTTGGCACGGTCCGCCTCCCACGCGATGTCCCTGATCCGCAGGCCGGGCAGCGTCACGCGCGTCGCGGGCGTGTTCTGGAGGACGATCATGGCCTGGACGATCGGCGTGCGGTCCGGACCGCGCACCGGCTGCAGCGCCTCGATCACGCGCTCGAACGGCACGTCCTGGTGCGCGTAGGCGTCGAGCGTCACGTCCCGGAGCTGGATCAGGAGATCCGAGAAGCGGGGGTTTCCCGACAGATCGCCGCGAAGGGCGAGCGTGTTCACGAAGAGTCCAATCAGCGGCTCCAGCTCGAGACGGACGCGTCCGGCCACGGGCGTCCCGACCGTGATGTCGGTCTGGCCCGTGCAGCGGGCCAGCAGTGTCTGAAACGCTGCCAGCAGCGTCGTGAACAGCGTCACGCCGCGCGCACGGCTGATGTCCGCAAGCGCACCCGCGAGCGGGCGAGGCACGCGGAACCGCTCCCGATCGGCTGCGAAGGTCTGGACCCTCCGGGGCAAGCGGTCCGCCGGCAGCCGGAGCGTCTCGGCTCCGTGGAGCCGCGTCCTCCAGTACGCGACCTGCCGTTCGAGCACCTCGTTCTGCAGCCACGTCCGCTGCCAGGCCGCGTAGTCGCTGTATTGAATGGGCAGCGCCTCGAGCGCCGCATGGCCTCCCATCCTGGCGGCCCGGTAGCAGGCGCCGAGCTCGCGCAGCAGGATGGCCACCGACCAGCCATCCGCCACGATGTGGTGCAGCATCGCGAGCAGCACGTGGTGCGTCGCGCCGACCCGCAGCAGACGTGCCCTGATGAGAGGGCTTTCGTCGAGCCGGACGGGTCGGCGCGCCTCTGCGGCCACCTGCCTGCGCATCGCGATCTGGCGCTCGCCGTCGGGAATCCCGGTCAGGTCATCGACCTGAAGGCGGAATGCGGCTGGTGGCTGGACGATCGCGATCGGCTGGCCGTCTCGCGAATGGAAGGTCGTGCGAAGCGCGGAATGACGGCAGACAACCGTTTCGAAGCTCTGGCGCAGGGCCTCGACGTCGAGCCTGCCGCGAAGGCGGGCGACGATCGGGATGACGTACGTGCTGTTTCCCGGATCGAGCTGTTCGAGGAACCAGAGCCGCTGTTGCGCGAACGAGAGCGGCACCTCGCCTTCGCTCGTCATGGGCTCCAGCGGCGGCGCGTCGTCATCCTCCTGCGGGCGCAGGCTCTCGATGATCTGCGCGAGGCCCGCCACGGTCGGCTGCGCGAAGAAGCCTCTGAGCGGCACCTCGACGCCGCACGCCTGGCGGATCCGCGAAACGACACGCGTGGCCAGCAGCGAGTGCCCTCCGCGATCGAAGAAGTTGTCGTGGAGGCCGACGTGCTCGACCTGGAGGACGCTCCGCCAGATGTCGAGCACGGCCTCCTCGAGCGAGGTCCGCGGCGCCGTGCTCGCGGCGGGGGGCGGCGCGGCCACCGGCGCCGGCAGCGCGCGTCGATTCAGCTTGCCGGTGGACGTGAGCGGGAGCGCTGGAAGGGCCACGAACCTGCTCGGCACGGCGTACTCCGGCAGCCAGCCGCGAAGGAACTGCCGGAGCTCGTCGATGAACGCGTCGTCAGAATCGATGGTGACGATGTAGGCGACGAGCCGGTGGTCGTCCGGCGCGATCTCACGCACGGCGGCCGCGGCTTCCTTGATTCGGGGATGTGCGACGAGCGCCGCTTCGACTTCGCCGGGCTCGATGCGGAAGCCGCGGACCTTCACCTGTCCGTCGAGCCGGCCGAGAAAGTCGATCGCGCCGCCGGCGCGCAGGCGCGCGAGATCGCCCGTGCGATACAAGCGGGCGCCGGTCACGCTGCTGAACGGATCGGGTACGAACCTCTCGGCGGTGAGGCCGGGGCGGTGGAGATAGCCTCGCGCGAGCCCGTCCCCGCCGAGATAGAGCGCGCCTCGAACGCCGATGGGCACCGGCTCCAGCCGCTCGTCGAGCACGTAGGCGGTCGTGTTCGCGATCGGTGGGCCGATGGGAATCGCGGCCTGCGTGTCGGGGATCGTCCGCGGAATCTGGTAGCAGCACGCGAACGTCGTGCTCTCCGTCGGCCCGTAGCCGTTGATGATCCGCGTGTCCGGGAGCGCCGCCAGCGCGCGGCGCACGTGGCGCACCGACAGGGCCTCGCCACCAATCAGGAGCTGCCGCACGCCGCGGAGCGCCTCGGGCTGCTCGTCGATGACGGTGTTGAAGAGGGAGGCCGTCAGCCACAGGATCGTGACGCCTTGGGACGCCAGCAGGTCGCCGAGCGCGGCCGGCGTCAGGACCCGTTCGGGAGAGAGCGCCAGGCGCGCGCCGTGCAGCAGCGCGCCCCAGATCTCGAAGGTGGCGGCATCGAAGGCAAGCGATGCGAGCTGCAGCAGGCAGTCCTCCGGCCCGATCTCGACGTACTCGACGCCGTGCAGCAGCCGGAGCACGCCCCGATGCGGAACCTGGACGCCCTTGGGCTCGCCCGTCGAGCCCGACGTGTACATCACGTACGCGACGTGATCCGGCGTGATCGTCACCTCCGGAGCGCCGGGCACGTCCACGGCGGCCGGCATGTCGCGATCGAGGTGCACGACCTGGCCGCCGAAGGCCGGCAGGCGCGGCAGAAGCGAGGTCTGCGTCACGACGAACAGGACGCGCGCATCGCGCAGCATGAAGGCGAGGCGCGCGTCGGGGTAGGCGAGATCGAGAGGCATGTAGGCGGCGCCTGCTTCGAGGACCGCGAGCATCGCGACCACGAGATCGATCGATCGATCGAGCAGGAGCGCGACCGTGGTGTCCGGGCCGACGCCGCGCCGCGCGAGCTCCCGCGCCAGCCGCGTCGCGCGGTGCGCCAGCTCGCCATATGTCACCTGCTCGCCGGCCGTGCAGACGGCCACGCCGGTCGGCGTGCGCAAGGCCTGCGCCGTGAACGCGACGTGCAGCGGCACGTCGGGATACACGGCGCGGCGGCCCCTGCCCAGCGCGAGCACGGCCTCGCGGCCGGCCGCCGAGAGCACCGGCAGCTCGAGGACGCGACGATCCGGCGCGGTGATCACGGCGTCGAGGAGCGCCCCGAAGTGCGACGCCATACCGTCGGCTGTCGAGCGGTCGAAGAGATCCGTGTCGTAGTCGAGCCGGGTGTTCAAGCCGTCGGCTCGCACGTCCACGTGCAGGATGAGATCGGCGGGCACGCGGCCGCCGCTGAAGTCCACCGGCGTCAGGCGAAGGCCGCTGGCATCCAGCGTCGTCGCCAGCGCCGCGCGCCCCGCGGCCGGATCGTGCTGGTCGTTGACGCTGAGCATCGCCTGGAAAAACGGCGAATGCCCGCCGTCGCGTGGCGGCTTGAGCTCGTCGGCGAGCCGTTCGAAGGGCAGGTCCTGATGCGTGTAAGCGCCCAGGCAGGTCTCGCGAATCTGCTGGAGGAGCGCGCGGACGGTGAGCGATCCGGAGACGCGGCAGCGCAGTACCAGCGTGTTGACGAAGCACCCGATGAGCCGGTGGGTCTCGGCGCCGCGACGGTTCGCCACCGGACAGCCGACGGCGAAGTCGGTTTGGCCGCTGTAGCGAGACAGCAGGATGCCGAACGCCACGAGCGACGTCATGAAGAATGTGACGCCTTCGTGCCGGCCGAAGGCGGCGGCGCGGGCCAGCAGATCGGCTGGCAGCCGCAGAGAGACCGAATCGCCGCGGAACCGCCGGACGGGCCCCCGAGGCCGGTCTGCGGGAAGCTGCAGCGGCGGCACGCCATCGGCCAGCAGCTCCCGCCAGTAGCCGAGCTGCTGCCGATAGTGGTCGGTGGCGAACCACTCGCGCTGCCAGGCGGCGAAATCGGCATACTGAACCGGCAGGTCCGCGAGCGGGCTCGGCTCGCCGGCGGCAAAGGCTCCGTAGAGCGACGCCAGCTCGCGGATCAGCACGGCCATCGACCAGAGATCCGACGCGATATGGTGCAGCGTGACGGCGAGCCACTGCTCCTTGTCCGCGAGGCGATACAGCACGGCGCGCACGAGCGGCGCCCGCTCGAGATCGAACCCGTGCCGGATCTCGTCTTCGACGAGCCCGCGCACCTGCCGCGATCGAGGATCGTTCCGCAGATCAACCACCTGCAGATCGAAGGCCGACGCGGCATCGAGCACCGCCACGGGCTCGCCCGCGCGGTCCTCGTAGGCGGTCCGCAGCACCTCGTGACGGCGGACGATCTCGCGGACGCTCGCCTGCAGGGCCACGATATCCAGCGGCCCGGTCAGCTCGGCGACGAGGAACGTGTTGTACGCGCCGCTGCCACGCTCCACCTGCTCCAGGAACCAGAAGCGCTCCTGCGCGAACGACAGGGGCATGGGCCCGGTCCGGGCGCGCGGCGCGAGCCTCGGGAG
>JBOGIW010000094.1:0-7894 GCA_050748045.1 Vicinamibacterales bacterium
GGGCTGGCTCCCACGCTGATCAACGAGCGAATCATCAGGTCGACGCTCACTGAGGTATCCGCGGCTTCCAGCTTCGCAATTCTGGACTGACTCTATCCGAGGTGCTTGGCGAGCGCCGCTTGGGTGAGTCCGCGGCGTTCGCGCAGTTGCCGGAGCCCGCAGATCGATGGGCGAGCGGCGAGCTCTCCGTCCCGGAGCCGCCCTTACTCGTATCGGAGCGCCGTCATCGGATCGACCCGTGACGCTCGGCGCGCCGGCAGATAGCCCGCTGCGAGCGATACGGCCCCCATCAAGAGAATCGCCGCTGCGATCGTCGCCGTATCCGCCGGCGACAAGCCGAACAGCACCGACGCGATCAGCCGGCCGGCGGCCAGCGAGCCGGCCAGGCCGATCGCCACACCGATCCCGACCATGGTCATCGACTCGCGGAGCACCATGCCGATCACGTCGGCCCGCTGCGCGCCAACCGCCATGCGGATGCCGATCTCGTTCGTTCGGCGAGACACGCTGTAGGACATCAGCCCAAACAACCCGACGCACGCCAGCAGGAGCGCGAGGCCGCCGAATAGCGAATAGGCCAGTGCGAACAGCCGCTCCTGCGCCATGCGCCCTTCGATATTGTCGGTCTGTGTCGTCATGGCTGTCAGCGGCAGCTCGGGATCGACCTTCTGCATTGCCGCGCGCACCGGCTCGATCATGACCGACGGGTCGCCCGCCGTCCGCACCACCACGTTCACCGTTCGCGCATCGCGTGGCAGGACCTGGTAGAGCGTCGGCGGCGCCGGCTCGCGCACGCTGTCGTACTTGGTATCGCGGATGACCCCGACGATCTCCGTTCGCCCCGAGGTCTCGAGGTCCGACCCGAAACGGCGGCCGATCGGGTTCTCGCCGCCGAAGAACTGTCTGGCCGCCGTCTCGTTGATGATGGCAACTGCCGTCGGCTGCGCCAGGTCGTCGTCGGTGAAGCCGCGGCCGACGAGGACTGGAATCTCCAGCGTGTCGAAGAACCGTGGCGACACGGACATCACGTGAATGCCATGCTCGGTTGTCTGCCCCTGGATGTACATGCCGGTAATGCTCCGTCCGCCAGACAGGAGCGGAAGCCGCGTGAAGGCAACCGAGCGCACGCCCGGCAGCGCGGACAATTCCGACTGCGCGCGCTCGTACACCTGGGCGATGCGCGCAGGCTCGTAGCGGTTGCCCTGCGGGTTGACGCGGAAGAGCAGCAGGTTCTGCGCGTTGAAGCCGACGTCGACGCTGCGCAGATTGTGGAGCGTGCGCAGGAACAGCCCGGCGCCGATCAACAACACGACCGACATCGCCACCTGCACGACGAGCAGGCTCTTCCCGAGCCAGGCGCGTGAATGGGTCACGCTGCGTCCGGACTCCTTCATCGCGCTGGCGAGCTCGACGCGGGTGGCCCGGAAGGCCGGCGCCATCCCGAAGAGCAGGCCCGCCAGCACGCTGACTCCGGTGACG
Source organism: Vicinamibacterales bacterium (assembly GCA_050748045.1). Classification (GTDB taxonomy): domain Bacteria; phylum Acidobacteriota; class Vicinamibacteria; order Vicinamibacterales; family UBA2999; genus CAVYVZ01. The sequence continues at coordinate 1,480 of JBOGIW010000094.1, forward strand.
AACGCGAGTACGCGCGCGTCGATCGACGCGTTCTGCCCGAACGGCAGGAGCGTTTTGCCCCAGTACGCGATCACGATCCCGAGCGCGCCGCCGATGCCCGAGAGCAGCAGGCTTTCCGTCAACAGCTGCCGAATGAGCCGCCAGCGTGACGCGCCCATCGACAGCCGCACCGCGATCTCGCGCGCGCGGGCGGTGCCGCGCGACAGCAGCAGGTTGGCGACGTTCGCGCACACGATCAGCAGCAGGATCGTGACGACCACGCTGACGATGGCGGCGGCGCGGCGCGAATCGTTGTTGGCGTCGTATATGCCGTGCGCCGCCGAGCGTGCGACGAGCCGCGGCATGGCGGTGCCCTCACGCTGGTTCCGCGACAGCGCGCGCTCCTCGTCCTTGAGCCCGGCCATGAAGGAATCCATCCCGGCACGGGCGGCCTGCCGCATCGGGCCTTCGAGGTTGGCGGCGACCTGCGCGTAGGTGGCACCCGGCTTCAGGCGTCCCGCGACGAGCAGCCACCAATTGGTGGGTTGCGTGAGCCGCGCCGCCTGCGTCGGGTTGAGGATGCGATCGAGCGCGAGCGGCACCGTCACGTCGGGCGCCGGCCCGCCCAGCCGATGGATGCCGGTGTAGGAGGGGCCGGTGACGCCGACGATCGTGACTGGCGTGTTGTTGATCCGGACGCTCTGTCCGATCACGCCCGGGTCCGACCCGAATCGTCTCCTCCAGAACGCGTGGCTGATGACGGCCACCGGGTCCGCGCCGGCCCTGTCGTCCTCCGGCGTCATCGCGCGGCCGAGCGCCAGCGGCACGCGCAGCACGGGAAAGTAGTTGCCGGTCACCTCATAGCTCGACGCGATCTCCGCCGTGCCGTTGACGATCACGTTGAACGCCTCGACGGGCGCGAAGGCGACCAGGTTGGTCAGCGTCCGATTCGCCTCGCGCATCTGCTGGTAGACTGCGTACGAGAACGACGCGCGCACGTTCTGCCCTTCGTGCGGGATCGAGAACCCGTAGTCGCTCGAGCTGCGCCGCATGTTGTTGTCGCCGGCGGCGGCGATTCGCACGAGCGACGCTGCGTCGGGCACGGGCACCGATTGCAGCAGCATGCCATTCACCGCCGTGAACAACGCAGTTGTGGCGCCAATGCCCAACGCCAGGGAGAGCAGGACGACGAGCGTCCAGCCTTTCGACTGCAGCAACATACGGCACGCGTGCTTGAGGTCATGCATCATGGCGGTATCCTACAGCACCACGACGGGCGCTCTTTAGACGGCTGAACTACGAACCTGCTGGCTTGAGGTGTTCTTCAAGCCAAGCCGTGAGCGCTTCGCGGGTTAGGCGGCCTGCAGCCAGATCCAGCATCAGACGTTCGTGCTCATCGACGGTACCGACGAGTTCCACGCCGTTCAGACATAAGTAGACTTCCATCGCGCCACGGCGCTGATGAACGACACGCCGCGGAGGGCTTGCAGCGCGGCCACGAGCGGGGCCCAGCGCCAAATCGGCGCCAATTGGCGCCGCTGCTCAGTCACCCGCGCGATCCGGCGCTCGGTCTCGTCGATCGTGTCGCGATATTCCTGCAACCTGATGTGTTGGGCGGGGGTCGGAAAACTGAGATCCGTCAGCCAGCGGCGGTACGGCATCGTCCAGACCGCGCGGCCCGGATAGCGCCGGCCCTGGCGCGGGAGGAAGGCCTTCAAGCGGGACGTCGCCTGCGTGCCGACCACCACGGCGTCTTGCGGGCCCGCACGAGATCGCGCATCGCTTCGTCGGCATCGTCCGGGACGTAGATCGCCCGCAGCTCGCCGGCGCGATGCAGGCGCGCGAGCGTCGCGCTGTCCCGGCGATCCGTCTTCACCCGATCCCCGCTGCGTTTCGGCACCATCGACGGACTCACCACGACGCAGTCTTCCCCGTGGGTCGTCAGGTGGCGGTAGATCCCGAACCCACACGGACCGGCTTCGTCAACGAAATGCAGGCGACGATCCGGGGCGCGCAACGCGCGCCCCACCCTATCGAGCGGCTCGAGGTCGCTCGCGATCACACCGTAGTGGCGTACTTCACCGCCCCGGTGACTCGGCAATCGAGACGTCGATCGTTTCATTGTGGACATCCAACCCCACGAACATGCTACGTTTCCCCATGACCTACCTCCTCGTGTGTGGCCAGGTGCGAAGCCTCAGACACTCCGCATCATCCACGATCTGCGAGGACGGTAGGTCTATGCTTCCCTGGCGCGATCTCAGCTCGTTGGCCCGCATCAGACTGCCGCCGAGCAGGCCCCCCACCCAAGTGCGGGGCCCGCGCAGGCGGCCGTCGATTGAGCGCCGCCGCGCAGAAGCTGTGACAGCCATCCTGTCTAGACGGCACGACGCGCAACGAGGTCGAACGATCTGAACAATGGCCCTTGACTTGGAGGCCTTTGCCCGAACTCGTTGCTACGCGTATCACCTCACATCCAGCGGCAACCTGCGTGCGATCCTCAACGGCCGCCGAATCGACTGTGCTGCCACCCTAATCGTGAAGGGCGGGCGTGGGGAATTGCTGCGCCACCGTCGATCAAGACATGAGGTCGTTCATGTCGGCGGCAGTGATATCTGGCTTCGCGATCAGGCGCCACTCCATCAAAGGAATCTCGTTCTGTCCAGTGGGTGGGAGTTCGCGGACCTCGTGGAGGTGCTGAACAGGCACGTGTTCTTCTGGCCTGGCACGGAGTCTGGCCCGAATGACTACGGACTCCGTCACTTCAGTCGGTATGCTCTCGAACGTCCAGTGCTGATTCGAGTCAGGACCTCCGAACTACTCGATGCAAACAGCGAGTCGTCGGTGGAACTCTGTCGATACAACTCCGGATCACCACGCTATTCTGGTGGTCGCGCGAGCCCGCGAGGCCCTGATACGTTCGTATCGGCAGCGAGCTTCAACGGGCCTCCGAGCAAGGTTGTAGAGTTGGTGTTCCGCGATAGCGCCATGCTGCCCGCTGCATTGCAGGTTGGTACGAACCCGACCGGTCCGTGGTGCACCGCGTCGGATTGCCGAGACGTGCCGTCCAACACGGCGATGGAGCCGTCAGCGCCGGCGCAATCGTCAGTGCCGCGGCTCATCGCGAGGCGTTGGGCAGATAAGGGAGAACCAGAAGGGCAATAGACTATGGCTTGATCGCAGGGCCGCGTTTCTTGCGAGCGCCCCAAAGCGCACGAACAACCACTTCTTGTTCGTCGAAGGTGTAATTACAGATGGCAGGCCACCTTCGGGACGTACAGGCGTCGCAATCCGGCAATCCCGGCTTGTGGATACGTCGCGCCGGCGCCGGGCAGCAGCGAGAGGACGCGCAATGCCTGCTCGAATTCGATGGCGAAGGTGTCGGTGTGGGTCCGGTTCGCCAACCACCACTTCTTGTCCCGCTCGACGTGCCGTTGTGCTGTGGCGGTGAAGCGAACCCGGCGCTCTCTCAACGGGATCGAAGCTCCCGGAGGATCGCGTCGGCGTCCACAAGCCGGCCGGCGGCGACGTCGGCCTCGGACTGCCGGAGGGCCTCGTGCAGGGCCGCGCGATCGGCATCGTCGAGCCAGTCGCCCGGATCCAGCGGCAGCAACTCCACTTCTGTGCCGTCTGGAAGGTCCGTCGGCTCGTCGAGGACCAGCCGCCCCGCTCGGACGCGTGCCTTGATCGTCATGCTGCAAAGCGTAACACTGGGACGCCCGCCCATCAAGGCGCCGCACCCGACGCCAACCGCGCCGCTCGCGCGTCGCAGCCCGCGCGGGTGAGCGCCAACGTTGTGCTCAGGCGCGTACAGACAAGTCGCCCGTACAAGTACTCGACGCATGATGCAAGTCGGGTTGACTTCGTACGTGTACGAAATGTCGAGTTTTCTTACTCTGTAGCGCGTGACGGAGCGGTCGGCTCGAATCGCTCTTTCAGCAATTCGGACGGTTCGCCGACTCATCTCCGTTCCTCCGTTTCTCGGTCCTGGAACGCCTGACAGGCGAGCAAAGCAGGAGCCAGGACACCACCGGGGCGCCGCCTCGTGCCCGTGAAGAAGGACCAGCGGCGGAGCGCCAGTCAGGCGCCCCGCCGTGGAAGAGGTGTAATCACTCCCCGCCGAAGCCTCCTGCTCGGCCTGCGCGTAGGCCCAGGAGGAACCGCGCCCCGTCAAAGCCGCGGCCCGGCAGGATCGCATACACCGTGATCGGCGGCGTGACCGCGACCCACAACCACTGCAACGCGGCCCGGACGCGCCACCCGGTTGCATCCATCGCGACCATCGGGCTAGTGCGCACGGTCTCGACCAACGCGGCGTCGGTCGGCAGCGCCTTGGCGGCCGAACCTTGACGACGACATCAGCACCGAGGGATTGTTTGCAGAACGGCGGTCCGGTGAAACACAGACGTCCTTCGCCAAGTGGCTCGAGCGTCGGAAGGATGGCTGACACAGCGCCGAGGCCGGTGACTGTGAGATGCGCCTCGATGGCATCTTCGCCGGCGATCGCGTCTTCGCGCGGATTCGTCGTGATCCTCCTGAGCTCCGTCACGATTCCCACGGGTTGAAGACAGCCGCGCCCGCCCGTTGGTACTCGCGTGTATCGCGCGACACGATCGTCAGTCCGTGATGCAGGGCCGTTGCCGCAATGAATAGATCCGGCTGCGAATAGGTGTGTCCGGCTTTCCGGCCCTCCTCGACAAGGAGACGCCACTTGAACAACACATCCTCGCTGACGTCGAGGACGCGCTGCTCGAACAGTGGCCGGACCTTGTGAGTGAGCCATGCGTTCAATTCAGCCCGTCGGTTCGCATCGGCCACCAACTCGATCCCGAAGCGGATTTCGGCGAGCGTCACTGTGCTGACGTACAGCAGCTCCAGCCGCTGTTCGGCGACGAACGCCACAACCTTGCGATACGGTCTTTTCCGCCGGATCTCGGAGAGGACGTTCGTGTCGAGCAGCCAGCCGGTCACAGATCGACGTCGCGAACGCGCATCCGCGATCGCTGGGGCTCGATGTGTGTGGACCGGTGCGGTGATTGCCGCATCGCGTCGACAAGCGCCTGTCCCGTACGCTCGCCCGCAAGCCGCCGAAAGTCATCGGCGCCAATGACGACGACCTCTTCGCGGCCGTGCACGGTTACGTGCTGCGGCCCCTCCTGCTTCGCCCGTCGAACCACCTCGCTGAATCTGGCTTTCGCGTCCTGCAATTGCCAACTGCCGGACCGCGCGCCGCGCGGCTTGCGCCGCAGTCCCGCCGGCGCTGACGTCTTTTCAAGACTGGTCATACTGACCAGATTATCACATGACGCCCGGGGGCGACGGCTTGCAGCGGCGCCTGTGGCGGCGAACGCGCCACGAAAGAGGCAGCCCCGCCCTCTTCGACAACATGGAGGCGCCGGGATAAAACGGACTAGCCGCGGGCGCCGCGCAGCAGCCACCACTGGCGGCCGGACAGGATCACTTTCGCGAGGGCGCGCCTTGGCTGCAGCCGCCGCGGCGCAGTGTGGGTGGTGTAGTACAGGTAGGCGCTGGCGTGGAACGCACGGATCGCCGCGGCGCGCGCGGACTGGCTCGACTGTCCCACGCGGTGAATCGCCGTCGCACCGGGCACGTAGCGGACGTGGCGGCCCGAGGCGCGGAGGCGGCGGCAGAGATCCGCGTCCTCCCAGTACAAGAAGTACCGCTCATCGAAGCCGTGCACGCGGACGAGCGCGTCGCGCCGCGCGAGCATGCACGCCCCCGACACCCAGTCGACGACGACGCTCGGCTGGCCGCTGCGGATGGCGGCCTCGCTCACGACGTTGCGGCGCGTAATCGGGATCCACGGCAGGAGACGCCCGAGCGAGCCGGTCCGCCCGAAGAGCCCCGTGAGCATGGTCGGATCGCCACGGGCGCTGCCCTGGACGGACCCATCGGGGTTGAGGATGCGGGGCCCGACGACTGCGCAGCCGTCATATCGATCGAGCTCGAGGTTCAGCGCCGTCAGGGCGCCGGCCACCAGGCGGCAGTCGGGATTCATGACGAGGACGCGCGCGGCCGAGGTGGCCGCGAGCCCCTGGTTGACCGCGCGCGCGAAGCCGGCGTTCTCACGGTTGGCGACGAGCGTCGCCGACGGCGCGAACTCCGCGACAATCGCCTGGCTGCCGTCGGTGGAGGCGTTGTCGACGACCGCCGCCTGCCAGACCTCCCCGTGCAGCTCGTCGGCAATCGACTGGAGGGCGCGCCGAAGCTCGTCGCCCGCGTTGTAGTTGACGATGACCGCCGACAGCACAGGGGCACGGGGCGACAAGCGAGCGTCGATCATCGCGGCTCGCCGGCGAGGCCGGCGTCGAAGCGCTTCTCGCGCCGCTTGAGCGCGAGCCAGCGCGGCTCGAGCCGCTCCCAGATCGCCCGCGCCGGCACGGTTCGCGCCTGCTGCACACGCGCCCGCTTGCGC
>JBOGIW010000095.1:0-4748 GCA_050748045.1 Vicinamibacterales bacterium
TGCCGGTGGAATTCGTGCGGACCGAAGTCGCCCGCGGCCGCGCCATCATTCCCTCGAACATCAATCACCTCGAGCTCGAGCCGATGATCATCGGCCGCAACTTCCTCGTGAAGATCAACGCGAACATCGGCAACTCCGCCGTGCGCTCGTCGATCGACGAGGAGGTCGAGAAGCTCCGCTGGGCGACGCTCTGGGGCGCCGACACCGTGATGGATCTCTCGACGGGCAAGAACATTCACGAGACGCGGGAGTGGATCATCCGCAACTCACCGGTGCCGATCGGCACCGTCCCCATCTACCAGGCGCTCGAGACGGTCGGCGGCCGGCCCGAGGAGCTCACCTGGGAGGTCTACCGCGACACGCTCGTCGAGCAGTGCGAGCAAGGGGTCGACTACTTCACGGTCCACGCGGGCGTGCTGCTGCGCTACATCCCGCTGACCGCGCGGCGCGTGACCGGCATCGTGTCTCGGGGCGGATCGATCCTGGCGAAGTGGTGCCTGGCGCATCACCAGGAGAACTTCCTCTACACGCGCTTCCGCGACATCTGCGAGATCATGCGCGCCTACGACGTGTCCTTCTCCCTGGGCGACGGCCTCCGGCCCGGCTCGATTGCCGACGCCAACGACGAGGCGCAGTTCGCCGAGCTGAAGACCCAGGGCGAGCTGACGAAGATCGCGTGGGAGCACGACGTGCAGGTGATGAACGAAGGCCCGGGCCACATTCCCATGCATCTCATCAAGGAGAACATGGAGAAACAGCTCGAGTGGTGCGACGAGGCGCCCTTCTACACGCTGGGCCCGCTCACGACCGACGTCGCCCCCGGCTACGATCACATCACCTCCGCGATCGGCGCCGCGATGATCGGCTGGTACGGGACGGCGATGCTCTGCTACGTGACGCCGAAAGAGCACCTCGGCCTCCCGGACCGCGACGACGTGAAGGCCGGCGTCATCGCGTACAAGATCGCGGCCCACGCCGCCGACCTCGCCAAAGGCCACCCCCGCGCGCAGGCCTGGGACGATGCCCTGTCGAAGGCGCGGTTCGAGTTCCGCTGGGAGGACCAGTTCAACCTCTCGATGGACCCGGTCACGGCGCGCGCGTACCACGACGAGACGCTGCCGGCCGACGGCGCCAAGGTGGCGCACTTCTGCTCGATGTGCGGGCCGAAATTCTGCTCGATGGAGCTGACGCAGCAGATACGTGAGGCGGGCATGAAGGAGATGTCGGCCGAGTTCCGGAAGAAAGGGGAGATCTACGTTCGGCAATAACTCTGGTGCATCAGGTGCGTCCCCCTTGCTGCTGTACGACGGCACGTGCGGGTTCTGCGCCGCGAGCGTGCAGTTCATCCTGCGGCACGAGCGGCGGCACACGCTCCGTTTCGCCGCCCTGGAGAGCGAGGCGGGCCGCCAGGTGCGCGCGCGGCATCCCGCCATCGACGGCCTCGACTCGATGATCTGGGTGGAGCATCCCGGCGACATCGGCGAGCGCGTGCTCGTCCGCTCCGAGGCGGGCCTCAGGATCGCCAGGTACATGGGCGGACTCTGGCGGATGGCGGCGCTCGGCCGCCTCATGCCTCGTGTCCTGCGCGATGCCGCCTACGACACGGTCGCCCGGCATCGTCATCGCCTCGTCCCCGAGCCGGAGCAGTGCTACGTGCCGCCTCCCGACGTGCGCCGCCGGTTCATCTGATCGATCACTCCTGCCGCAGGGCCGCGACCGGATCCAGCCGCACGGCGCGTTGCGCCGGCGCCCACGCGGCGAGAAGCGCCACCACCGCCAGCAGCGCGGCGGCTCCGGCGAAGGCGCCGGCGTCCCAGGGACTGACGCCGTACAACAGGGACGCGACGAGTCGCGTGGCGCCCAGTGCCGCGACCGTGCCTGCGATGATGCCGCCGAGCGTGACGCGGAGCCCTTCGGCCACGATGAGCCTCACGACGTCGAACGGGCGCGCGCCGAGCGCCACGCGGACGCCGATCTCCCGGCGGCGGCGGACGACGCCGTACGCGATCACGCCGTAGACGCCGACCACCGCCAGCGCCAGGGCCAGTGCGCCAGCGGCGCTGACGAGCGTCGCCGTCAGGCGCTCGCCGCCGAGGGCCTCGGACAGATGGGCGGCGAGCGTCATGACACGGAAGACGGCAAGGCTCGGATGGGTCTCCTGCACGGCCCGCCGGACGCTCCCGGCATACGCGGCCGCGTCGCCGGCCGTGCGCGCCACGAGCGTCAGGCGCGGCGTGTACTGCTGCGAGAGCGGATAGAAGACCACCGGGAGCGCGGGTTCCTGGACGCTGCGATGCTTGGCGGTCCTCACGACGCCGACGATCTCGAGGTCGGTCCCGCGCGCGTCCTGCATGCGGCGGCCCAGCGCGCGGCCGCCGAAGTACCGCTCGGCGAGCACGTCGTTCACGACGGCCACGCCCGGGCTCCTCCCGGTGTCGCGCCTGTCGAAGGCGCGCCCCTCGAGGATGGGCATGCGCATCGTGTCGAAGTACTGCGGCTCGACGACGTTGATGTTCAGCTCCGTGTCCTCGCCGGGGCGCGGCTCGTAGCCCTCCATCCGGAACCCGCGGCGGCCGCTGCCGGCGAGCGGCAGCGTTCGCGCCAGCGAAGCCGTCTCGATGCCGGGCAGCGCGCGTACACGGTCGAGCGCGCGCTGAAGCTGGATGGCGCCCTGTGCCGGATCGAGTGCGGCCTCGGGAATATCGATGCTCGCAATCACCGCGTCGCGCGTCCCGAATCCCAGGTCGCCCCGCAGCGCATTCGACAGGCTCTGCACGAGCAGCCCCGAGTTGACGAGGAGCACGAAGGTGAGCGCCACCTGCACCAGGACGAGCGCGCCACGCATGACGCCTGCTCGCGCGTCCGAGCTGCGGCTGCCATCGCTCTTCAGCACGGCCTGGGCGCCCGGCCGAATCGCCTGGAGCGCCGGCGCGAGGCCGAACAGCAGTCCTGCGACCACCGACAGGAGCGCCGTGAACGCGAGCACCCGCCCATCCACGTGCGCGTCGAGCAGCCGCGCCTGATCCGCAGGCACGAACGAGGGCAGGACGTCGGCGGTCCAGAGCGAGAAGAGAGCTCCCAAGGCCCCGCCCGCGACGCCGAGCAGCAGGCTTTCCGTCAGCAGCTGCCGCAGCAGCCGGCCGCGCGAGGCACCGAGCGCCAGCTTGATCGCGATTTCGCGGCTTCGCGCCGCGGCTCTTGACAGGAGCAGGCTCGCCACGTTCGCGCACGCGACGAGGAGCACGAGACCGACGGCCGACATCAAGACGGCGCCGAGCATGGCCACGGTGCCTCGGAACGACGGGTGCAGCCGCGAATGCCGCACGAGCGTCATCGGGCGCGGGCGCTTCGGACCGCGCAGCGTGCCCATGTTCGTCTCTGGGTACGCGCGGGCCAGGCTCGCGGCGATCCCATCCATCTCGACTTGCGCCGCGGCGCTCGGGCGGCCGTCGCGCAGCCTGCCGACGATCGACAGCCCGCGGCTCCCGCGCTCGGCGGGACCGCCGGCACGGCCGACGAGCGGCGTCCACAGCTCGACCAGGCGGCCGAGATTCAGCCCGTCGAACCTCGGCGGCGCGACGCCAACCACGGTCGCGGGCAGTCCGTTGACGGTCACGACCGCGCCGACGACCGCCGGGTCTCCACCGAAGAGACGCTGCCAGAGACCGTGTCCGACGACAGCCACCGGCGGCGCGTTCGGAGCGGCGTCCGACCGCTCGACGAGCCGGCCGATCGTGGGCCTGATCCCGAGAACCTCGAAGAGCTCGCCGGAAACCGCCATCGCCCCGACGCGCTCGGTGGCCTCGCCCGCGCGGACAACCGCCGCGGTCTCGGCAAACGCGGCGAGGTCGGAGAACGAGGATGCCTCGGCTTGCAGCGAGAGGAAGTCGGGGTACGACGTCGCGCCGTATGGACCGCTGCTGAAGTCGCTCGTGAAGACCGAGTAGAGCGACGACGGATCGGCTACGACCGGCGCGGGCCGGAGCAGCAGGGCGTTGACGAAGCTGAACACCGTGGCGTTGGCGCCCGCGCCGATGGCCAGCGTCAGGAGCGCGGCGGCCGTGAAGCCTGGACTGCGAGCCAGCGCCCGCGCGGCGTAGCGAACGTCCTGCAGCAAGGTGTCCATGCCGGGCGCCTCAGCCAGAGGCGTGCCAGCGTCTCGCCGAACCAAAGGACAATCACGTGAGTGACTTAGCGCAACGGATCAATTCAGGGCTCCGCCGCATCGTCCGGTTCCGGCAAGGCGTCGTCCCACTCACGCACACCCGGCCGCCGGCACTTGCGGCCCGCTCGGTAATAGTGTCAGTGCGCGCCTTGGCCTCGTCCGACCGCCATCAGCGAAGATCGGCCGTGGCGGGTGGCGCCGGCACGATCATGATGATCGTCGGGAACCGCTCGGGGTTCGCCGGACGCCTCGGATTCGGGTATCCCTTCGATCCTCCCGACGTGTAGTCCTTGATCGTCACGCCCGGCGGGAACGCCATCGTGTCGTCGCGGAAGCGGCCGACCTCGAACATGTGAGTGGCGGGCGCCTCGAAGACGAACGAGCCGCGTTCCCTGAGCACCGTGCGGTAGTAGCTCACGAGCTCGGTGAAGCCCGCCAACGCACCGAAGATGTAGTACCGCTGTCCGCGGCCCGCGTCGTAGGACGCGATAAACTGGGCGCCCGGGTAGATCGGCAACCCGAGCGTGGCGTCGGTCGGCGCGTTCGGATCGACCGGCGCGGGTGGCGCCGGTTGCCTCCGCCC
>JBOGIW010000096.1:0-2874 GCA_050748045.1 Vicinamibacterales bacterium
GGCGAGCGCCGCGCCGATGCCGCTGCTCGCGCCGGTGACGACCGCCACGCGGCCGTGGAGCGGCTGATCCGCCGCGGACGGGCCGGCGGCCGATGACGGCGGCGATGCGAAGTCGGAGCGCATGACACGAAATGCGCGGATGATAGCGTACAGGTCCCGCCGTCGATCGGTGTACGATACGAGGACTGCACGGAAATCGCGTGCGACGCACACGAGGATGGCACGCATGAGCGGCACGGTCGCCTTCGAGACGGGCGCGGGACGGGCGATCCTCGGCGATGGCCTCGCCGAGCTCTCGCGGCTCCCGGCCGGCGCCTGCTCGCTCCTCGTCACCTCGCCGCCGTTCGACGGACCACCCGACCTTCAGGGCGACGACCCTCGCATCGTCGAGTGGCTGCTCGCACTCATGCGTGCGGCCAGCCATGCGGTGGCGCCGCACGGCAGCGCCGTCATGGAGCTGGGCACGACGTGGTCCGGCGCGGGCAACGCCCGGAAGACGACGGTGTTCGACTTCGTCTCCGAGCTGTGCCGGCGGACCGACTGGCGGTTGCGGCGGGAGTTCTACTGGTACAACCCGCGCTTCCTGACCGACGCCAGCGTTCCCGCCATGTCCGGCGACGGCGGCTTCGCCGACTGCGTCACGATGGTCTTCTGGTTCTCGCGCAGTGCCACGCCACGCGCCAGACCGGGCGGCGTCCGCGGCGCGTACGGGTCGCTCGTCACGGCCGGCGGCAACTTTCTGACGCTCGATGACGGACCGGACGATGCCGAGTACCTCGACCGCTGCGCCCGCGCGGGCCTCGACGCGACCCGGGATCGGTTTCCGGAAACGCTGCCCGCATACTTCATCGAGCTCCTGTCCGAGCCGTCCGATCTCGTCGTGGATCCGTGCGGCGGCACGTGCGCGACCGGCGCCGCCGCCGAGCGTCTCGGGCGGCGCTGGATCTGTATCGACGTCAATCGCGGCGCGCTCGGCGCAGCGCGCCTGCGCTTCCCGCGCGCTGAGCGCCCGGCCCACTGGTGCTGACCCTCGTCGCCACGCCAATCGGCAACCTGCAGGACATCACACTTCGCGCGCTCGAATCGCTGCGTACGGCCGACGTCATTGCCTGCGAGGACACACGCCACACACGCAAGCTGCTGGCCCACTACGACATCAGCAAGCCGGTGGTCGCCTTTCACGAGCACAACGAACGCGCCGCCGGTGAGCGCCTGCTCGACGAGCTCAGGGCCGGACGCCACGTCGCGCTCGTGACCGACGCGGGCACTCCCGGCATCGCCGATCCCGGGTTCACGCTCGTGCGCGGTGCGATTGCCGAGCACCTGCCGGTCACGATGGCCCCGGGGCCGGTGGCGTTCGTGATGGCCGTGATTCTCGCCGGCCTGCCCACGCACGCCGTCACCTTCCGGGGCTTTCCTCCGCGGAAGCCAGGAGCGCGACAGCGCTTCATCGCCGTCGATCGCGACTCGCCGCACACCCTGGTGTTCTACGAGAGCCCGCACCGGCTCCTGCGGTTTCTCGCCGACGCGCAGGCGGTGCTTGGCGACCGGCGCGCGGCCATCGCCAACGATCTCACCAAGCGCTACGAACAGGTGCACCGGGGATGCCTGTCGGAGCTGCGCGCGCTCCTCCAGGCGCGGCCGCCGCGTGGCGAGTATTGCGTGGTCATCGAGGGCGCGCCGGCGGATCGCGGCCGGGCGGCAGCGAAATGAGCGATGCCGTGGGGTCGGTGCGCACGCCGCATGGCGTCGTGGCCTGCCCGGCCTTCCTGCCTGATGCCACGCGCGCCGTGGTCCGGGCCGTCGACAGTTCCGACCTCGAGGCCTGCGGCGTCCCCGGCGTGGTGATGAGCACGTTTCACGTGATGCGGACGCCCGGATCGTCAACCATCGCGGCGCTCGGCGGCCTGCATGCGATGACCGGCTGGCCCCACACGATCGTCACCGACTCGGGCGGCTTTCAGGCGTTTTCCCTCATACGGGAACAGCCGAAGCTCGGTGGCCTCTCCGACGGCGGACTGCACTTCACGCCGGAAGGCAGCGAGCGCAAGTTCACGCTGACCCCGGAGAAGAGCGTGCGGCTGCAGATCACCTACGGCGCCGACGTCGCCATCTGCCTCGATCAATGCACCCACGCCGACGATCCCGACGACGTGCAGGATCGTGCCGTGGCGCGGACGATCGCCTGGGCGAAGCGGGGCAGAGCGGAGGCGGATCGCCTGCTGACGCAGAAGCGCGTGGCCGGCGCCGACCGTCCGCTGCTCTTCGGGGTGGTCCAGGGCGGCCGCTCGCTCGACCGCCGGCGACGCTGCGCCGATGCGTTGCTGGAGCTCGGCCTGCAGGGCTTCGGATTCGGCGGCTGGCCCCTGGCCGCCAGTGGTGAATTGCTGCTCGACCTGATTGCCGCCACGCGCGCGCTGATTCCGCGCGACGTGCCGTTTCATGCGCTCGGCGTCGGCCATCCGGAGAGCGTCGTCGCGTGCGCGAGAGCCGGGTGCAATCTCTTCGACAGCGCCCTTCCCACCCGCGACGCGCGGCGGGGACGGCTGTATACGTTCGACCGCGAGCCGCCGCGCCACAGCCGCGACCTGGAGTCGCGCTGGTTCGCGTTCCTGTACATCCAGGACGAACAGCACGTGAAGCGCGACGACCCCATCTGTCCCGGCTGCCGGTGCGCCTGCTGCACCCGGTATTCCATCGGCTACCTCCATCACCTCTTCGAGCTCGAAGACGCCTTGTATCCCCGCCTGGCAACCATTCACAACCTGTCGTTTATGCAGCGGCTGATGACGATGCTGCGCGGGGACGCCGTCGCCCCATGACCGCCGGCGATCCGGCCGGGCGCCCGGACGTGCTCGACGACATCCGCCGCGG
>JBOGIW010000097.1:0-9270 GCA_050748045.1 Vicinamibacterales bacterium
GAGCCACGCAGCCCGGCGGGATGCATCGGCGGCCAAGGTGGCCACGTTATTCCGACCAGGGTCCTTAGTGCACCGCCTGCCCCGCCAGCTCCCTGGCCACCTCGCCGAGCGCGGCTTTCGCGTCGCCAAAGAGCATCAGCGTATTGTCGGCGTAGTAGAGCTCGTTCTCGACGCCGGCGAACCCCGGGTTCATCGATCGCTTGTTCGCGACGACGAAGCGCGCCTTGTCGGCGTCGATGATCGGCATCCCGTAGATGGGGCTCGACGCGTCGTGCCGCGCCGCCGGGTTCACGACATCGTTGGCCCCGACGACCAGCACGACGTCGGTTTGCGGCAGGTCGCGGTTGATCTCATCCATCTCGACGAGGGCGTCGTAGGGGACCTCGGCCTCCGCCAGCAGCACGTTCATGTGCCCGGGCATGCGTCCCGCGACGGGGTGGATCGCGAACTTCACGTCCACGCCGCGCTTGACGAGCTGGTCGTAGATCTCGCGGACGCGGTGCTGGGCCTGCGCGACGGCCATGCCGTAGCCGGGCACGATGACGACCTGGCTGGCGTTCTCGAGCAGCTCCGCCACGTCGCGCGGCGTCCCGCTCTTGACCGTGCGCGCCTCGCCGGCGGCCGCCGCCGCCTGCACCTGGCCGAACGCGCCGAAGAGCACGTTCGTGAAGGATCGGTTCATCGCGCGGCACATGATGATCGACAGGATGAGGCCCGACGAGCCGTCGAGCGCGCCGGCAATGATGAGCACCTTGTTCTCGAGCACGAACCCCATCGCCACCGCCGAGAGGCCCGCGTACGAGTTCAGCAGCGAGATGACCGTGGGCATGTCGGCGCCGCCGATCGGGATGATCAGCAGGACGCCGAACACGAGCGACAGCACGACGACCACCGGGAAGAGCTGCCACGTCTCGGGCCGGACGATGAGCACGACGCTCGCCACGACGGCGGTTGCGAGCAGCGACAGGCTGATGACGTTCTGGCCCCGGTACGTGATCGGCCGCGTCGGGATCACTTCCTGCAGCTTGCCGGCCGCCATCAGGCTCCCCGTGAACGTCAGGAACCCGAGGATGACTTCGACGGCAATGGCCGAGGTACGGAAGGTCGTGAGCTCCCCCTCCGGCAGCCACAGGATGTACTTCGCGGTGCCGACCAGGCCCGCCGCCAGGCCGCCGAAGGCGTGCGAGAGCGCCGTCCGCTGGGGCACCGCGGTCAGCGGCACGCGCGACAGCGGCACGCCGACGATCGTGCCGACCACCATGGCCACGGCAATCCACGAGTAGCCGACGATCTCGGGATGGAGGAGCGTCCCGACGATGGCCGCCGTCATGCCCGCGACTCCCGCGACGACCCCCTGCCGCGCGGTCTTCGGGTCCGTGAGGCAGCGCAGCGACCAGACGAAGAGCGCCGCGGCGAGAAGATAGCTCGCCTGCGTGAGGTGCTCGGTCATCGCCGCGCGTCCTTGTCACGAAACATCTTCAGCATCCGGTCCGTGATCAGGAACCCGCTGACGATGTTCGTCATCGACGCGGCGACCGCCACGGCGCCCAGGATCAGGCTGACCGTGGTCTTCTGTTCCCCCGCGATGATGATCGACCCGACCACCGCAATCGCCGAGATCGCGTTGGTGAGCGACATCAGCGGCGTGTGCAGCAGGCGCGAGACGTTCTGGATGACGTAGAAGCCGACGAACGTCGCCAGCACGAACACGAACAGCATCGACCATGCTTCCTGGGGTTCCACGGGTCCTCCTGGCGGCCGCTAGCCGGCGAGCGCCTGCAGTCTCGGATGCACGACGGCTCCTCCACGCGTCAGCAGCGTCTCGCGCGTGATCTCGTCGTCCGGGTTGACGGTCAGCGCCGGCCGGGTTGCGCCCTCCGTGCCCAGCAGGTGCCGCAGGAACGTGATGATGTTCTTGGAGTACATCTGGCTCGCGTGGTACGGTACGAGCGCGGCGGGGTTCGACGGCCCGAGAATCGTGACGCCGCGGTGCACGACCGTCTCGTCGGGCCGCGTCAGCTCGCAGTTCCCGCCGCGCTCCGCGGCAAGGTCCACGACGACCGAGCCCGCCTGCATCGCCTCGACCATCTCGGTCGTGACCAGCACCGGCGCCGGCTTGCCGGGAATGAGCGCCGTCGTGATCACGACATCGCTCCCGGCCACGACCTTCAGCATCATCTCGCGCTGCCGCTGGTAGAAGGACTCGTCCTGCGCCCTGGCGTATCCCCCTGTGTCCTCGGCGTCGGCCGAGTCGAGCGGCAGCTCCACGAACCGGGCGCCCAGGCTCTGCACCTGCTCCTTGACGGCGGGCCGCACGTCGTAGGCTTCCACCCTCGCGCCCAGGCGGCGTGCCGAGGCAATCGCCTGCAGGCCGGCCACGCCGGCGCCGACGATGAAGACGCGGGCCGGCGCGATCGTGCCGGCGGCGGTCATGAGCATCGGGAACATGCGCGGCAGGGCGCTCGCGGCCAGCAGCACGCCCTTGTATCCGGCAATCGTCGCCATCGACGACAGCGCGTCCATGCTCTGGGCGCGCGTGATGCGGGGCATCAGCTCCATGGAGAAGAGCGTCACGCCCGTTCCGGCGACGGCGTGAATCGCGGCGGGGGCGCCGAGCGGATCCGCGAAGCCGATGACCGCCTGGCCGGCGCGCAGGAGCGCCCGCTCCGCCGGCAGCGCGCGGACCTGCAGGATGACGCCGGCTGTGCCGAACACCTCGGACCGCGAGACGACCGCCGCTCCCTGCGCGCGGTACGCCTCGTCGGCGAAGCCGGAGGCCTCGCCGGCGCCTGCTTCGACCGCAACCTGAAGCCCTGATCTGACGAGCGTGGGAACGCCGGCGGGAATGACTGCGACGCGTGTTTCGCCCGGGAAGGTCTCTCTGGGAACGCCGACTGTCATCAGGTCAGAGTCTACTCTGTTCAGGGGTCACGCCGCCCGCCAGCCCTGCGCCTTCAATGCCTGCGCCAGCTCGGCGCAGCGCTTCAAGAGGTCCGAGGGTTCGAGCATCTGCTCGACCTCGGTGCGGCCGTCGGGAAAGACGACCTGCAGCTCGTACGCGTCCTCTGTCGCCGTACGGCGGATCTCGTAGCGCAGCCGCTGTCCCTCGCGGTCGAAGAACCAGGTCATCCGGTTACGTGCGGTCCGCCTCATTGTAGCCGGGAGTGCTTCACATCTCGTTGGCGCAGACGGCGGCGCCGAGCACGCCGGCTTCCTCGTTGAGGATCACCTTGACAGGAATCTGCGCGACCAGGTCGTCCATCGGCGCCTTGCTGCGGAACGCGTCAAGGAAATCACCGCGCCGGAGCAGCGGAAGGATCTTCGGCGAGATGCCTCCGCCGATGTACACGCCCGCCGTGGCGACGCCCCGCAGGGCGAGGTTGCCGGCCTCCGCGCCGTACGCCGAGACGAACAGGTCCATCGCTTCCACGCAGCCCGGGCAACTGCGTGCCATGGCGGCCTGCGAGATCGCGGCCGGCTCGCCGCCGACGGGCGCGGCGATCAGGGTGGGACAGTCCTTGTCCTGGTGCGTGAACTCGTGCAGGTTGAGGATGCCTGGTCCGCACAGCACGTGCTCCACCTCGGCGCGGCCGAACCGGGCGCGCAGGAAGCGCAGCAGGTCGACCTCGCGATCGGTGCGGGCGGCGAAGTCGGCGTGCCCGCCCTCGGACGGGGCGGGCTGCAGGCGGCCGTCGACGCGGTGCAGGTACGCCTCGCCGAGCCCCGTGCCGGCGGCAATCACGACGGCGTTGCCGTCCTGACGCGCGATGCCGGGCTGGAGCTCGACGATCTCCTCCGGCCGCAGCACGTCGACGCTGTTGGCCAGCGCTTCGAGGTCGTTCAGCAGTCTCGCCCGCACGCGCCCGCCCCACGCCGTGATCTCGTCCACGGCGATCTCGAAGGCGACGTTGGTCAGCTGCGCGCGTCCGTTCACGACCGGACCGGCGACACCGATCGCCGCCGCCTCGATTGGCTCTGGCGGCCGCACGTCGCGCGCAAAGGCCTGGAGCATGTCCGTGAAGCTGCGGAAGTCCCTGGTGGAATACGCGACGAGCCCGACGGGCTCTGGCCTTTTCGGCGCACGCTGGAAGAGACCAAGGAGGGTTTTGGTGCCTCCCACGTCGCCGGCCAGGAGCATTGCTGGTGAAGTCCTCCGCAACCCGGATCGCGCGCCGCAGTCTGCCGGTCGGGTTGGCCTCACCTGCGCGGACTGTCCGGTAGATTATAGTGTGGCGACTTCAGTGGCTTCGCTCGGCAACTCGCCATCACGACGATATCCGCTCGCCGGCCAGACGCTCGTCTTCAGCGGCAAGCTGCTCTCGCTCGGGCGGCGCGAGGCGCGCACGGTGGCCGAGCGTCTCGGCGCCAGCGTGGTGGACGAGGTGTCGGCGCAGGTGACGGTCCTCGTGTCGGCCGACGAGAGCGGCCAGAAGCTCAAGCGGGCCGAGCAGATCAACGCCGAGCTCCCGGGCCGCATCCGGATCATCACCGAGGACGACTTCTGCGACCTGGCCGGCGTGCCCTCGCCGTCGGCGCTGCGCCAGCAGTATCACGCGCAGCGCGACCTGCTCGAGCGCTACCCGCACGTGCGCGAGGACCGCCTGCGGTACATGCAGAAATGGGGTCTCATCCGTCCCGCCGTGCGGACCCACGGCGAGACGTACTATCCGTTCCCCGACCTCGGCGTCATCCGGCAGGCCGACGCGGAGCTGTCAGGCGGCGCCACGTTTCGCGCCGTGCTCCGGACGCTCCGCGAGGCACGGTCGGGACAGCTCGCGTTCGACTTCCGCCTCGAGGCGCAGCCGGCCAAGGTGCTGCAGCTCACACGCAAGGAGCCGCCCCCGCTCGCGGCGCTGATGGATCCGCTGCCGCTCCGCGGGCATTCGTCGGCGGAGGAGCTGTTCACGGCGGCGTCGATCCTCGACGACGGCGACCCGGCGAACGTCGACGAGGCGGCCAGGGCGTACCGGCGCGCGCTCGAGATCGATCCGTCCCTCGTGCCGGCGCTCATCAACCTCGCGAACATCCACTACGCGCGCGACGAGATCATCGAGGCGCAGGCGCTGTACGAGCGTGCCATCGCGCTCGAGCCCGGCGTCTTCGAGGCCCACTTCAACCTCGGGAACATCTACCACGACCTCGGCCGGTATCCCCAGGCGCAGGCCTGCTATCGGGAGGCGCTCGCGCTCAACCCGACCTACGCCGATGCGCACTTCTACCTCGCCGTCACATTCGAGAAGAACGGCCAGTCCCAGGAGGCGCGCCCCCACTGGAAGGCCTATCAGAGCCTCGCGCCGAACGGCGAGTGGGTGGACCTGGCCAGGGAATTCTCCGACTGATCGGCGCCCGGCCCGCCAGGCTAGTACGTGTATTCGTCGCCCGGCTGTTTCTTCTTCGGCGAGCGACGCAGCTTGTAATACTGGCAGTCGGGGCACCACGCGTCGGCGTCGAACCCCGAGGTTCCCGCGTAGGG
Organism: Vicinamibacterales bacterium; assembly: GCA_050748045.1. Classification (GTDB taxonomy): domain Bacteria; phylum Acidobacteriota; class Vicinamibacteria; order Vicinamibacterales; family UBA2999; genus CAVYVZ01. Next base: position 5,474 of record JBOGIW010000097.1, read on the forward strand.
CTTGACCTCGCGGTGGGTGCAGAATTCCGCGTTGCCGTTCTCTTTCGGCTGGTGCCACCGGCACGAGCGGAACTTGACGAAGGCCGCCGATTCCGCCGGCGCCGCCGGTGTCTCCGCCGGAGCGGCGGGGGTGGTGCCATCCGCCTGATCGGGCAGGTCCATGGTCAGGGTCTCCGAATCCTTATTGAAGTTGGACGCCAACGGCCTTCTCCAGCGCGCGCAGCGCGCGCAGCTCTTCGGGCGCAACGAGCGTCAGCGCCGTACCGGTTGACTCGGCGCGGCCGGTGCGGCCGACGCGATGCACGTAGGCTTCCGGCGTGTCGGGCACCTCGAAGTTGACGACGTGCGCGATGCCGTCGATGTCGAGCCCGCGCGCCGCCACGTCGGTGGCGACGAGCACCGGATAGGTCCCCGTGCGGAACCCCTCCACGGCGGCCTGCCGCTGCTGTTGCGTGCGATCGGCGTGCAGGGCCGCCGTCCGGATGCCCAGGCCCGCCAGCCGGTTCGCCAGCCGGTCCGCCCCGATCTTCGTGCGGCAGAAGACGAGCACCGGCCCGGTGGCTTCGTCGCGGAGCCAGCGCGCCAGCCACTGCACCTTGTCACGCGCCGGGACCGTCTGCACGCCGTGCGTGATCGTGCGGGCGGGGCCGCCCCGCCGCCCGACCTGGACGTACTTCGGATCGCGCAGGAACTCCTGCGTGAGCTTCATGATCTCTCCCGGCATCGTCGCCGAGAAGAGCAGGGTCTGCCGCGCCGGGGGGAGCGCGGCCAGGATCCGCTGCACGTCCGGAAGAAAGCCCATGTCGAGCATGCGGTCGGCTTCGTCCAGGACGAGCACCTCGAGCGACGCGAAGTTGGTCGAGTCGTGCCGCATGTGATCCATCAGCCGCCCGGGCGTGGCGACCACGATGTCGACGCCGGCTCGGAGCGCCCGTTCCTGCGCGTCCATCGGGACGCCACCGTACACCGCGGCACTGGAGACCGGCGTGTGATACGTGAGCCCCTGCACCTGGTCCTCGATCTGCACGACCAGCTCGCGCGTGGGCGCGAGAATCAGCGCACGCGTCGCCGCGGGTCGAACCCCCTCGTTGAGGAAGCGCTGCAGGATCGGCACGAGGAACGCGGCCGTCTTCCCCGTGCCGGTCTCGGCGCACCCGATGACGTCGTGGCCGGCGAAGGCCAGCGGGATGACGCCGCTCTGCACGGGGCGCGTCTCCTGCCAGCCGAGGTCGCGGATGCCGCGCAGGAGCCGCTCGTCGAGCCCGAGCACGGTGAAGGCGAGCGGCGCCTCGTCGAAGGCGATCGATTCATACGCGGGCGGCGTCGTGTCCGGCGCCGGCGGCCGCGCGACACGCGTCCCGCCCCCGCGGAGCGGCCCGCGGCGGAATCGGCGTTTCTGTGGTGACTGCGGAATGTTGAGAGTCAAAACCTGGTCAACGCGCGCGGAAGGTGATGATGCCACGGACCGGATCGTAGGGGGAGACCCCCACGGTGACGCGATCCCCGGGGACGACCTTGATACGGAAGCGGCGCATGCGGCCGCTCAACTGCGCCAGCACTTCGTGCCCGGCGTCGCACTGCACACGATAGAGACCGCCGGAATGAACCGCGATGACGGTGCCTTGCATGTCGATCAGATCGTCTTTGCTCAAATAGCTCTTCCTTTCCGCCTCGGCTAGCAACGAGTGTGCCACATCCGCCCACTTGTCGCAAGTGGCTGCATCCCAATCAGTTGGGGCACACGTACACAGAATCCGTGCACGATCCGCGTTTCTTGTTCGCCCATAAAGGTTTGGGCCGTCTAAAGCGAGCGGACGGCGTGCTCCACGCGACGCGCCAGCGCCGCGTAGTCGTGGCCGTGCAGCCGTATCGGGGCGCCGAAGGCGATGCGCACCCGGCCTGCCCGCGGGAATCGCCACGTCGCGTGCAGCACACGGTCGACGCCGTCGAGGCGCACCGGGACGACCGGCACGTCGAGCCGCGAGGCGATCATCCCGATGCCGCCCCGGAACGGCTTGATGTCGCCGGTCTCCGCTCTGACGCCCTCGGGAAAGATCAGGATGGACCAGCCGCGGCTCACCATCTGGCCCATGTACTGCAGCGTGAGCCGCGCGCCCGCCTCGCGCTGCGGGATCGGAAACGCGTTGAAGTAGAAGCAGGCGAGGTAGTAGTTGAGCGAGTTGGTGAGCCACTGCCGCCACGTGTGATCGGCGGGGTAGAAGTGCGCCTGGAAGAACTCCTTGAGCATGGCGGGCGCTATCCGCGCGCGCAGGCGGCCGGGCAGCGACGCCAGGATGACCGGAACGTCCATGTGGCTCTGGTGATTCGCCGCGAAGATCACGGGGCCCTCGAGCGCACGCAGGTGCTCCAGCCCTTCGGTGCGGATGTGCGCGAAGACGCGGGCCAGCGGCAAAATCCAGATCGCCTGCGACAACCGCCGGACGATGCGCACCGGCAGCGCGCGGTTCCAGGACGGAAAGCTCAACGGCTCGGCGGTCTCGTCGGCTGCGGCCGGCTGTTCGACCAGCGTTCGCAGATCTCCGACGCTGGCCGCCTGCGAGAAGCGTCCCTCGTCGATGCGCGTCTGAAAGCGATCCTCGAGGACGACCATGAGCTCGACGCGCTCGAGGGAGCTCAGCCCGAGCTCGTCGAGCATGGTCACGCCCGTGACGTCGCGCCCTCGTGCGAACGGCGCGAGGAGGGCCTCGAGCGTGTCGCCGTGTGGCACGGCAAGAGGCCGGGCGCCGGCACGCACCCAGTCGCGGATCTGGCCGCGCTTGAGCTTCCGCGTGCCCTCGGTGCGCGGCAGCTCCGGACCTGGCCACATCGAGGCGCCTCGAATGCGCTGGTGATCCTGCAGCCGCGTGTTCGCCTCGCGGATGATGGCGTCGGCGTTGCCGCCCTCCTCGAGGATGAGGACGGCGTGCACGCGCTCCTGGCCGCCCTCGAGCACGCCGACCACCGCCGAATCGCGGACGGCGGGAAGATCGTTCAGCACGCGCTCCACGTCTTCCGGAAAGACGTTGAGCCCCTCGGGCGTCACGATCATCTCCTTCTTCCGTCCCTTGATGTACACGCGCCCCTCGGCGTCGCGCTCCCCGATGTCGCCGGTGTGGAGCCAGCCGTTGGCGTCGAATACGTCTTCTCTGGTCTCTGGTCTCTGGTCTCCGGTGGCTGGGCGATAGTAGCCCGACGTGACGTTCTCGCCGCGGACGAGGATCTCGCCGTCCTCGGCGATCGTGATCTCGACGCCGGCGATGGGCGTGCCGACCGATCCCTTGCTCGTTCTGAACGGGTGATTGAGCGTGACGATCGGCGCCGTCTCGGTGAGGCCGTAGCCCTGGATCACCGCGAATCCGCGCGCTCGCCAGAATTCCTCGACCTCCGGCGGCAGCGGGGCCGCTCCCACGACGAATGCCCAGCACTTGAGGCCGAACGCGGAGTGCAGGCGCCGATACCGCCACCAGCGCGCCGGAATCGACATGCCGGGCGGCGGCGGCTCCGCGGTATCCGGGATCGTCCGGACGGCGTAGTCGCGCAGCACGTCGAGGATCTTGGGGACGCACACGAGCACCGAGACGCGTCGCGACCGGACGAGCCGTACGATGTCGTGCGGGTTGAAGCTGCGTGTGAAGATCACGGTTCCGCGCACCATCGGCGGGATGCTGGCGGCCAGCGACTGGCCGAACAGGTGGCTGAGCGGCAGGAGGTTCAGGAACCGCAGCGGCAGGAACGGCCACGCGTACGGGCGGTACTTCGCCACTTCGCGCTCGACCGGGACGATGTTGGCGAGCACG
>JBOGIW010000098.1:0-9077 GCA_050748045.1 Vicinamibacterales bacterium
ATCGATGGCTGCGTTCGCCTCGATCTGGGAGATCTGCACGGTCAGGTCGACGGAAGGCCTCTCCGTCAGGCGCGCCGGCGCGGGCGGCGAAGGCGGGGTCGAGACGAACCGCACGACGCGCGGAAAGCCGCCCTGCCAGGCCGAGTACTCGATCCGCCAGCCGTCGCGGTGTGCGGCCCGAAGCTGCCACGCCGTGCCCGCGCGCCGGAGAAAGATCGTGGCGCCTCCCTGCAGCGCGATCGACCGCCAGTCGTCCCCGTGCTGCGCCCCGCGCACGGGCATCGGCTCCGGCACGATACAGCCGGTGAGGATCGCCTGCAGATCGGCCGGGGCGAGCGACACGCCGGTGAGCGCGCCCAGGATCTCGCCGGCCGAGGCGCGACGAAGCACGCGTGCGTCACGCGGAAGGAGGAGCGTGGCGTCACGGCCGCGCGCGACGAGGATGAAGGCAGGCGCACCGAACGGCGCCAGCCCTTCGAGCCGCATCGCATCCGGGACCTGGAATCCGGCGAGCGCCCGGCCACGCATCCGGTCACCGCCCGCGCGACCGGACAGCCCGAGCTCGGCGGTCAGCGTGCGGACGCCCGCGCAGCGCTCCGAGATCGTTCCATGTACGGCGGCAAAGTCCGGCAACGGCGCGCCGGCACCCGCGGGCAGGTCGAGGAGGCGCCGTGCACAACCGGGGGCGAAGATCAGAATGCACAATGCAAAAGGCAGAATGCAAAAGGCAGGAACTGTCACACTGCGTCGCAGTTGATCATTTTGCATTCTGCATTCTGAGCTTGGCATCGCGGATCTTCTTGTCGATCGCCGTCCGGCTGATGTCCTCCCCGTCCCCGTCGAGCGCCTTGTTCCACGCCGCGATCGCTTCGGCGTGCCTGCCGATCCTGGCGAGCAGGTCGCCGTAGTGGTCCTGGATCACGGAGTTGCGCGGAAGGCCTGCCGCCGCCTTCGCAAGATACGTTTCGGCCTGCACCAGCTCCCCGCGCTTGAAGTGCGCCCAGCCGAGGCTGTCGAGGTACGACGGGTTGTCAGGATCCAGCTCCAGCGCGCGCGTGATCAGGCGCACCGACTCGTCGAGCCTGACGCCGCGCTCGGCCAGCACGTAGCCGAGGTAGTTCAGGACGTCGGCTTCGGCCGGAAAGCGCTTCGCCGCGGCGTCGAGCGTCTCGAGCGCCTCATCGGGCCGGCCCGCGTCCGTGTACAGGTCCGCCATCGAGAGATACATGCCGCTGTCTTCGGGGTGCACGCCGAGAGCCGACTCCAGCAGCGCGATGGCGGCCGACGCCTGGCCCGTATCGAACAACGCGCGCGCGTGGAGCCGCGTGAATCGCAGGTCGCCCGGAAACCGCTTCTGCGCCGCCGCCGCAAACGTGGCGGCTTCCTGGTACTTCTTCGCCTGGACGAACGTCTGCGCGAGGAACGCCGCGATGCCGGGATCGTCTGGCATGAGCCCCTGCGCCTTCGTGAGCGTGTCGATCGCCTTCTCGTACTCGCCCTTGGCCGAATACTCGCGGCTGAGCGCGATGAGCGCCCGCAGATCCTTGGGGTTCGCGGCGAGGGCGCGCGCATAGGCCCGCGCCGCCTCCTCGGGCTTGCCGGCGCGCTCGTAGAACTGCGCCAGCGTGGAGGCCAGCCGCGGCTCCTCGTCGACGACCACCTCGAGCACGCCGGCCGCTTCGTCGTGCCGATCCGCGGCGCCGAGTGCCTGCGCCAGCGACAGGCGGGCCTGGATGGAGTACGGGTTCTGCTCGACGACGTGCGAGAGCCGTTCGATGGCCTTCGCGGAATCGCCGCTGCGGAGGTAGAGACGACCGAGGCTGAACTGGACGTTGACGTCGGTGCCCCCGCCCGGCGTGGCCGCCACGCGCTCAAGGTGTTCCACGGCGGTTTTCGTGTAGTCCGGCGCCTTGGACGCCTGGCCGCTCTCGGCGGCGCTCTCCGCGTACGCCGCGTAGATGAGGCCGAGGACGCGGTGGGCCTCGATCGTGCCCGCGTTCCGCGCCAGCGCCTCGCGCGCGGCCTTCTCGGCGGCCGTGGCGTCGTTCTGCCGCATGTGAAAGGCGGCCAGCTCGGCACGGATTTCGGCTGACTCGGGATCGGCGGCGGCGGCGCGCTCGAGCGCGGCCTGGGCGCCTTTGAGATCGCCCTCCTGCTCGAGCCGTCGCGCGATCAGGAAGTCGAGGTAGGGATCAGCCGCCTGCGCCAGCGCGGGTGCGGGCACGACCAGCACGGCGAGCTGAAGGATTACGGCGGCATACCTCGCGAACATAGGGATGATTCTAATCTGGAGCGGGACGCTTGTTCCGATCAATCACCGGACGATCTGCGGGTCCCCCGGCTCGTGGAAGTCCGGCATGAACCGGTCTCGATGCGATATAGTTCCCAGGTTCAGCAGGAGGCGCAATGCCCGTCGATGCCGAGCTTCTCGAGATCCTCGCCTGTCCCAACTGCAAGACGCCCGTGAGGCTCGTGAAGGACGGGACCGCGCTCAAGTGCGACGCGTGTCACCGCGTCTACCCGATCAAGGATGACATCCCCGTGATGCTCATCGACGAAGCGACGATCGAACCTTAACCGTTCCTGGTTCCACGTTCCAGGGTCCATGTCTGTTCCGTGTTCCCTTCACGGTTCGGGGTTCCGGGTTCCCGGTTCTCTGTTCCGTTCACGGTTCGGGGCTCAGGCGTCGAGAAGAGCGTGAACAGAACGCAGAACACGAACGTGGAACCAGGAACCGGGAACCCGGAACCCCAGCGTATTCTCCTGGTCCGGCTGCGCCTGCTGGGCGATGTCGCGCTGAGTACGCCGCTCGTCGGAGCGCTGCGACGCCGGTTTCCCCACGCGCGCCTGAGCTATCTGGTTGAGCCCGCCGCCGCCGCGGCCGTCCGCGGCAATCCGAATCTGGATGACGTGATTGTCGCGCCGAAACCTCGAGGCGTGTGGCGATGGGCGACCGACGTTCGGCTGGCGGGCCGCCTTCGCCGCGCGCGTTACGACATCGTCATCGACCTGCACGGCGGGCCGCGGGCGGCGTGGCTCGTGCGGGCCACCGGCGCGCCGATGCGGATCGGGTACGCGATCACCGGGCGAGCCTGGATGTACACTCACGCGGTGCGGCGCGCGCCGGATCTGCAGCCGCGGCACACCGTGCGGAACCAGTGGGACCTGCTCGCGCCGCTTGGCATCCGGGACCCCGATCCGGCGCGCGACCCGGTTCAGATCGTCGAAGATCCGGCCGCCGCCGATCGTGTCGAGACCACGCTGCGGGCGCTCGGCATCGGCGCCGGGCATCAGATCGTCGTCATCCATGTGAGCGCCGGGAACCCGTTCCGCCGGTGGCCCGCCGAGGCGTTTGCGGCGCTCGCGGCGCGCCTGGCCGCGGCGGATCCGCGCCGCCGCATCGTCATGACGTCGGGGCCGTCCGAGGCCGGCGCCGCGGCCCGCATCGCGGCCGCCGCTCGCGCCCGGCTCGGGAAGGACGGGGACCGGCTCGTGGAGCCGGCGCTGGATGTTGCGGAGCTCCATGCCCTCATCGGGCGCGCCGCGGTGTACATTGGAGGCGACAGCGGGCCGCTGCACGTGGCCAGCGCGACCCGGACGCCGATCGTCGCGCTCTTCGGGCCGACACTGCCCGAACGCTCGATGCCGTGGCGGGATCCGCGCTGGTTCGCCGAGGCGGTGGATGCCGGACCGCTGCCGTGCCGGCCGTGCCGCCAACGCGTGTGCGTGACGGCGGATTTTCGATGCCTGGCGCGCATCACGCCCGACCAGGTCGGTGACGCCGCGGAGCGGGCCGTACGCTCGCTCGATGGGGGCGGGAACAAGCCCCGTGACGGGGCGCAGGACAGGCCATGACCAGCACGACCATGAGCATGACGGGGACGCGCGCGCTGGATCTCGACCGCGTCACCTTCGGCCTGCTGCTCGCGTTCGTCGCCGCGTTGCAGATCTCGATTGCCGCGGCGCACGTCCTGCTCGCGGCGACGCTCCTCTGCTGGGCGGCGCTCCTCGTGAGGGAGCGCACCCGTCCCGAGGCGCCGCGGTTCTTTCTGCCGCTGCTGCTGTACGCGGCGTGGACCCTCGTGGCCACGCTCTTCTCGTTCAACTTCGGCGTCAGCCTGGCGGACGACAAGCAGCTCCTCCTCTTCCTGATCGTGCCCCTGGTGTACCAGATGGCCCGCGGCGAGCGCGCCCCGACGGTCATCGACGTCGTCATCTCGGTGGGCGCGGCCGGCGCGGTCATCGGCATCATTCAGTACGGCGTGCTGCACTGGGATGCGCTCGACCGCCGGCCGCAGGGCACCCTGACGCACTACATGACGTACTCGGGCGTGCTCATGCTCGCCATCTGCGCCGCGGTCGCGCGGCTTGTGTTCGGGCAGCGCGACCGGATGTGGCCGGCGATCGTCATGCCGGCGCTCGTCGTGGCGCTGGCATTGACCTCCACGCGAGGGGCCTGGGTGGGCGCCTCCGCCGGCGTCGCGTCGATCTTCGCGCTCAAGAACGTCAGGCTGGTGGCGCTCGTGCCGATCGTGGCGGTGCTCGCGTTCGCGATCGCGCCGCAGGGCATCACGACGCGGATGGTCTCGATGTTCGACCTGAGCGATCCGACGATTCGCGATCGGGTCGCGATGATGCGGACGGGCGCCGCCATCATCTCGGACCAGCCGCTGACCGGCATCGGCCCCGACATGGTGCCGCGGATGTACGTCGAGTACCGCGACGCGCTGGCGGTCAACGCCACCAATCCCCACCTGCACAACGTGCCGCTGCAGATTGCCGCCGAGCGCGGCCTGCCGGCGGTCGCGATCTGGATCTGGTTCGTCGCGACGCTCGTCGTGACGACGTGGCGGCTGTTCCGATCCGGAGCGGATCGGGTGCTCGCCGCGGGGACGCTCGGCGCGGTGGCGGCGATGCTCGCTGCCGGGATGTTCGAGTACAACTTCGGCGACTCCGAGTTCCTGATGCTGTTCCTGGTCCTGGCCACCCTGCCCTTCGCCGCCACGCGCGCCGAGCGCGCGGCCGGCCTCCACCAGCATTCGCACGGATGACGGCGCCGCAGATCGCGCCGCCCGCAGAGGCGCGCGTTCGCCAGATCGTCGCCGGCTTCGACCGCGTCGGCGTGCTCGTCGTCGGCGATGTGATGCTCGATCGGTTCCTCGTCGGCCACGTGACACGGATCTCGCCCGAGGCGCCGGTTCCCGTCGTGACCTTCGATCACGAGATGCTGCGCATCGGCGGCGCCGCGAACGTGGCGCACAACGTGCGGGCGCTCGGCGGCCGCGTCGACCTCGTCGGCGTCGTGGGGTTTGACGACGCCGGCAGGGCGATTGCGCGAATCTGCGGCGAGGCCCGCATCACGTCGTCGCTCTGTCCAGATCCCGATCGCCCCACGACGACGAAGATGCGCATCGTGACGGAGCGGAATCAGCAGGTGGCGAGGGTGGACTACGAGCAGGACGCCGAGATCCGCGGCGACGTCGAGGAGGCGGTGGTGGCCGGTCTCCGGGCGCGGCGCGAGGCGGGCGCCATCGTGGTGTCCGACTACCTGAAGGGGTGCGTGACACCGCGGGTGATGGCCGAGGCGATCGAAGCGGGGCGGCGCCTCGACGCGCCGGTGCTGGTGGATCCCAAGGTTCCGCACCTGGAGTACTACGCCGGCGCGGCGCTCGTCACGCCCAATCATCAGGAAGCGGAAATGGCCACGCACCGGCGAGTCCGGTCGCACGATGACGCCCGCGACGCCGCGCGCGCGCTCCGGCGACGCATGGCGTGCCGGGCCGTGCTGATGACGCGCGGCGACCAGGGCGTGTGGCTGCTCGACGGCGACGTGGAAGGCTATCTGCCCGCGGCCGCGCGCGAAGTGGCCGACGTGACCGGCGCGGGCGACACGGTGATTGCCACGCTCGCGCTCGCGATCGCCGCGGGCGCCACGCTGACAGAGGCAGCGTGGCTGGCGAACGAAGCCGCGGCGATCGTCGTCGGCAAGTTCGGTCCCTCGACGGTCACCGCGCAGGAGCTCCTCGCCCCACGTTCCGCTCCCGGCTCCCAGCCGGCCTGATCGCACGACCATCAGCCACGAAGGCCACGAAGCGCACGAAGCGCGTAGGCCTCCGCGCCTCTGCGTCTCCGCGACGTACGCGGACACGCGAATCAGTGCCGGAAATGCCGTCGCCCCGTGAACACCATCGCGAGGCCGCGGTCGTCGGCGGCGGCAATCACATCCTGGTCCTTGACCGACCCGCCGGGCTGCACGATCGCCGTCGCGCCCGCGTCGGCGATGGCGTCGAGACCGTCCCTGAACGGGAAGAACGCATCCGACGCGGCAACCGAGCCCGCCAGAGCCTCGGGGCCGAGCGCCTCCGCCTTCATGCGCGCCACCTTCACCGCATCGACGCGCGACATCTGGCCGGCGCCGATCGCCAGCGTCCGATCCGTGCCGGCGAAGACCACCGCGTTGGACTTCACGTGGGCCGAGATGCGCCAGGCGAAGCGCAGCGCCTGCCACTCGCGCGCGGTCGGCGCTCGCTTCGTCACGACCTTCAGCTCCGCCGGTCCCGGCCACGCCGCGGCGGCCTCGAGCACGCGATCCGGCTGCTGGACGAGCACGGCCCCGAGAATGGAGCGAAGCTCCCGGGCCGGGAGGCTGCGGAGCGCCGCCGCGCCCCCCGATGTGACGTCCGCGATGACGACCCGCATGTTCGCCTTCGTCGCCAGCATCGCCCTGGCGTCTTCACCCACCGATGGAGCGATGACCGCCTCGATGAACGTCGAGACGAGGCCTCGGGCCGTGCCGGCGTCGATCGGCCGGTTCAACCCGACGATGCCGCCGAACGAGGCGAGCGGGTCGGCGTCGCGTGCGCGCACGTACGCCTCCGCGGCGCTGATGCCGGTCGCGGCGCCGCACGGGTTGGTGTGCTTGATCACCACGGCCGCGGGCTCGTCGAACTCGACGACCACGCGCGCGGCCGCGTCGAGATCCAGGAGGTTGGTGTACGAGAGCTCCTTGCCCTGCAGCACCGATGCGTCGCCGAGACCGGATGCGGGCTCCTCCGCGTACCACGATGCAGGCTGGTGAGGGTTCTCGCCGTACCTCAGGTCACGGATCTTCCGCAAGCCGGGCGACAGGCCGGCCGGCGCCCCGCTCGACGATGCGCGGCGCGCCAACCCGGTGGGGCCGGCCGTGATGGCCGCCAGCGTGGAGGCGATGGCCGTGTCGTAGCCGGCGGTGTGCGCGAACGCCGCGCGCGCCAGCTCGAAGCGGAACGCAGGCGATGGGCCCCCTGGGCGATCGAGCTCGTCGAGCACCGCCGGATAGTCCCCCGGCGACACGACGACGAGCACGTCCTGGAAGTTCTTCGCCGCGGCGCGCACGAGGCTCGGGCCGCCGATGTCGATTTCGTCGATGAGCGCGTCCGGCGGTGTATCGGGGCTCGCGGCCGCCTGCACGAACGGATACAGGTTGACGGCCACGAGGTCGATGAGCGCGATGCCGTGACGGGCGGCGGCGGCGAGGTCGTCGGGCCGCCCCCGGCGTGCAAGAATCCCGCCGTGCACCATCGGGTGCAGCGTCTTGACGCGCCCGTCCATCATCTCGGGGAAACCGGTGACCTCCGGGATGCCGACGACCGCCAACCCGGCCTGCTTCAGGGCTTTGGCCGTGCCGCCCGTCGAGACGAACTCGTACCCGCGGGCCGCGAGGCCGCGCGCAAATTCCGGAAGACCGGTCTTGTCGGAGACGCTGATCAGGGCTCGGGGCATGTCGGTTTGTCCAGGAACGCAAAGAATTCGTCAGTCTGGGGCCGGCAGGTCCTTGACACTCCCATTACACGGCGCTTAGGATAAGGGCGCGTTGAGGGACGTTCCCCGGCGTAGCAGTCGAGGCCGCAGCAGCACTCGCGGTCTTTTTTTGTGCCCGGTCGCTCATCGGCTCCGTGGTACACGACCCCGCGGCGCCCGCTGATTGTCGGCGGGCCCCAAGCAAGCAGGAAGAAGAACGATGCGTATCACAGGCAAGGTCAAGTGGTTCAACAACGCCAAGGGCTACGGCTTTATTGAGCGCGAGGGTGGGAGCGACGTGTTCGTGCACTACTCCGCGATCAGCGGCAACGGCTTCCGATCCCTCGAGGAGGGCCAGGCGGTCGAGTTCGAGATCGTCGACGGCCCGAAAGGCCCGCAGGCGGGGAACGTCACCAAGCCGTAGAACCACCCACACCTGCCCGGCGCCGGCAACGGCGCCGGGCGCACGCTCTTCAACTCCCAACTCTCCCAACTCCCAACTCCCAACTCCCAATCTCCCAATCCCCAACTCTCAACTCCCAATCCTCATTCCCTCCTGCTGCCCCTGGCGGTAAACGCCACTTTTCCATCCTTGACGGAAACCTTGAACGCCACTTCCGAGCTCCCTTTCTGCTTCAACTTCGTCACCTGGCTTCTCACGAGGTCGGCGAACTTGTGGAAGGGAATGTTGTCCTGTCCCGCTTCGCGCCGCGCGTCGGCGAGATTGTGGTAGAGGTCGCGCAGCTTGTCGACCTCGCGCACGGGGTCTGAAAACGAGGTCGTGTGGACGACGCGCTCGCGCGGCCTCGCCGGGCGCGCAGGCCCCTCCGTCGTCTTGCCGTACGCGAACGGACCGGGGCGGCCCTCTTCCTTGGCGCGCAGGCCGCGATCCCAGAGCTCGACGAACTTCGTGAACCGGGTCTGCAGCGAGGCGAACCGGAACCGATCGCCGTAGTTGGCGATGTGGGCGCGGTCGAGCCGCTTGATGAGCGTCTCGACCTGCTTGTGCGTTTCCCAGGGAGGCCGCGGCATGCGCCCGCCGAAGTACATGTTGTACTCGGCCTCGAGGCGCTTCAGCTCCGATTCGAGCATTTGCAGCTCGCGATCCATCTCGTTCGACGGGGAAGGCACGGCACGGTATTCTGACACACACCTGCATGCCGGATTTTCGCGTGATTCCGTCGATCGAGCAGCTCCGGCAGCGCGCGGCGGTGCGCAGGCTGGAAGCACGCTATGGCCGCGAGGCCCTCGTTGCCGCGCTGCGCGAGGCGGCCGCCGCCCTCCGCGACGACCTGGCC
>JBOGIW010000099.1:0-7540 GCA_050748045.1 Vicinamibacterales bacterium
GGAACGCGGCGAACAACGGCTGCTCGAGCTCGTGCGGCACGGGAACGCTGAGCAACCCGTGGCGGACCGTCCGGGACATGTACCAAAACGGCGTTCCCAGTGACTTCATCTATTTCCGGAACGGCACCTATCGCGTGACCGATCTGCCGCGAGATGGCGTCGGCGGTCCATGGGAGCGCGTGAACTTCACCGCCGAGCGCAACCCGGTAGTCTGGATGGCGTATCCTGGCCACAGCCCGCTGATCGACTTCGCGTACAGCGCCGGTTCCGAGAACGGTCCGCTCATCCGCTTCGGCGGCAACACGGTGTACGTCGACGGATTCCAGACGCGGAACTCCCGTCACATCGCGTTCCAGTACGAGACGGTGCCCGGAGGCACGGGCCCGACGTTCCGCCGCCTGCGGATGCAGCAGATCGTCGGCGTCGACGGCACGAACGCCTCGTTCATCATGATGACAACGACGCCGACACCCGCCAGCTACGGGGTCATCCAGGACTCCGACTTCTCGGGCGTCACCGGCGTGGGCGTCACCCTCAAGATCTACGCGCAGAACAAGCTGCTGATCGAGGACACCACGCACCACGACTCCACCTACGCCGTCGAGCTGAAGGACGACGTGCGGCAGTTCTCGGTCAGGCGGAACGTCGTCTACAATACCCAGATCACCGGCATCGGCGGCAACATGCAGGAGACGACCACGCACGGCGAGATCCTGTTCAACAACGTGCAGGCCGGGCTGGCCCTCGACCTGAACCAGAACGGCATGGCCGGACGCATTCACGTCTACCGGAACACCATTGTGGGACGCGCGCAGGTGCGGAACACGGATTCGGCCGACGGGCCGTTCTACCTGTACAACAATGTCATCGTGAACAACGACGGCGGCACGCCGTCAGGGTCGCATATCTATCACAGCAACGTGTCGGCCGCCGGCCGGATCGTCCTCACCGACAACCTGACGGGCTACCCCGCCGACAACATCGTCGATGGGAACGGAAACCTGACGGCCGCGTACGCCAACTATCTCGGCACGCACGGCCACCAGATCGCGGGCGGACCGCGGCCGCCGACGAACCTTCGCATCGTCCCGTAGCACGCTCCACCTCGGCTTCGCGGCCCGGCCGTATCCAGGCCGACCCGCGGAGCCGCTGCCTCGCCGCCCTCCCATTCCCTTTTTCCGGTTCACGGGCAAGAATGTACGTCCGTCATGCAAATCCCAAGAGCGCTCCACGTTGCCTGCGCGCTGCTGCTGGTCTCGCCGCTGATATCGGCGCGGCCCGCCCTGGCCGCGAACTATCCCCTCGAGCTGACGAACATCAGGGAGGGGCTGAGCGCGAGGAGCCGCATCACCCGCGCTTATCCCGGCCTCGAGTACAACATCCGCGCCGCCGTGGTGGGCGGCGCCTACCCCTTTACCTTCTCCCTTGCGAATGCCCCGGCCGGCATGACCATCAACGCGCGCACCGGCGAGATTACGTGGCCCGACCCCCGGGCGAACGCGACGCCCACGATCGTGGTCGTCGACGCCGAAGGCACACGCGTGTCGGCGACCTGGACGATCCAGGTCGGCGGCGCCGGCTTCAGGTTCATCGACGCCGTCAACGGGAGGAACGCGGAGGGGAACGGCTGCACGAGCGACTGCGGGGCCGGGACCGCGGAGCGCCCGTGGCGCACGATGTCGGACATGTACCGAAGCCGCGCCGCCGGGGAGCTGGTGTACTTCAAGAACGGCACGTACGGCGTCACGGACCTGCCGCGGACGAGCGTCGGCTCACCCTGGGAGCGCGTAGAGTTCGTCGAGGGCCGGCATCCGGTCGTCTGGATGGCCTATCCGGGCCAGACGCCCGTCATCGACTTCGCCGCGGGGCCCGGCGCCGAGGTGCGGCCCATCATCAGGCTCAGGGGCGACAACGTCTACGTGGACGGCTTCGAGACGAGGAGCTCCCATCTGATTGCGTTCCAGTTCGTCTCGGGTCCCGGCAACGGACCGACGTTCCGGCGGCTCCGGATGCACACGCATGGTCCCGGCGTCGACGGCGCCAACGCGGCCTTCATCATGACCACGACCAGCCCGCAGCCGTCGGACGGCATGGTCATCCAGGACTGTGAGTTCTCGAACGTGACGGGGGAATCCGTAACCCTGAAGATCTACGCCCAGCGCAAGCTGCTGATCGAGAACACGACCCACTTCAACGCGACGGTGGCGATCGAGCTGAAGGACGACGTGCGGCAGTTCTCGGTGCGAGGCAATACGCTTCACGACATCGAGAGGACCGGCATCGGCGGGAACATGCACAAGCCGACGACGCACGGCGAGATCGTGTTCAACAACGTACGGGCGGGGCTCGCCCTCGACCTGAACCAGAACGGCCTGGCCGGACCCATTCACGTGTACCGCAACACGTTCGTCGGCCGGGTCCAGGTGCGCAACACGGATTCATCCGACGGCCCGTTCTATCTCAGTCACAACGTGATCGTGAGCAGGGACGGCGGGTCGCGCGTGCATCACTACGAGGTGACCGACAGGTCGCGGATCATCCTGTCGGACAATCTGACCGAGAGCCCGTCGCGCAAGGTCGTCGACGCCGGCGGCAACCTGACGGCCGCCTATTCCCGCTATCTCGGCACGCACGGCCACCAGCTCGCCGCGGCGCCTCCCTCCACCAGGCCTCGTCAGTAGCCGCGCCCCTCCGGCCGATCGTCGCGATCCACGCGCCGGCGGACGCCGGCCGCCGTGACCATGCGGCGCTTGCGCCGGCTGAGCTCCGGGGCTTCCGTGATGCAGAGGCCGAGAATGCGGAACGAATCGAGGAACGCGCGTACGCCGGTCTTCTCGATCTCGGCCTTCGCCGTCCCCACGTCCGGGAAGCCGTCGGCGTTCGGTGTCAGCGACTCCCAGTTCCGGAACAGCCGGCCCCACACGCTGTCGAGCGCCTCGCGCATCGCGCGGCGGCCCTTCACGGGATACCAGAAACTGTCGTGATACATCACGCTCGCCATGTACGCCCACGGGGCGAGGAACGTCTTGAGCGACCATTCGATCGGCTTCTTGAGGCGCCCCCAATAAATCCTGTGCTGCATGCGCGACGCGAAGGTCGTCTTCTTGAACGGGCCGACGAACTTCCAGTTCTCGGCGGCCGCGGCGACGTCGCCGACGATTTCAATATCGCGTGGATCGCCGCACCCCAGACCGAGATCGTGGGCCAGGCGCAGATAGCGGATGGCCATCGGGTCCATGCCCATCATCCTGGCGGCCACGGCGTCGATCGCCACCTGATCCGCGCTGGCAAGAATCACGTGCTTCACGCGCGGCAGCATGCACCGCGGGCCGGGGCCGTCGCCGGCGAACGTGCCGTCCATCACCGCAAACACACCCCGGTGAATCTGCTTCTGGATCATGAGCAGATCGACGAGCGTTTCGTGGATCACGGGGTGGGTCCAGTGACGGCGCTCGTTCAGCAGGCCGCCGAACGCGTTCTTCATCGCGCCCGTCGTGGTGGTGAAGACGTGGGTCTTGATCGTCGGAAGATGAATGATGTTCTCGCCGATGAACCGGCGGGGGATCGCGAATCCTTTCGGATACACGTCATTGAGGCACAGAAACTTCCTGGTGAGATCGCCGACGGCGTCGCGGATCGAGATCCATTCCTCGCCCTCGTAGAGGTGCACGTTCCGAAGCCCATGCGCCTCGACGACGTTGACCTGCTTGTTCTCACGCTCGCCGAGCCGGGCATCGATCACCACGGTGCGGTTGTGACAGGCATGGATCAGGTCGGGGTTGAAGCCGTCACGCTTCAGAGCCCTGATGACGCCTTCAAGCTGCCACGGTGTGGTCGAGCTGCCAGGAAAGAAAAAATGCCACGAGATGTTCACCTTCAGGGCGGTGTCGGCGTCCTTGGCGACGACGTCCTGGTACCCGGCGAGGTTCAACAGTTCGTGATAGTCACGGAAGACCGTGTCTGGTGCAGTACGGAGAACGGCGACCTTCGATTCAGCCACAAGGTTCGTCCAAGTGTCGCAGAAGCCGGATCACCGCGCCAGAGAGGGCGAACGTGGTCATGCGTCAGGCGTCGACGAAATCAAGTGTGCTCCTTCTGGCTCGATCCGCGTGATCCAGGTCGCCACGTCGAGCTGATGCAACCGGAACGCCTCGGCCATGGCCGCCGCAACAGTCGTGGCCTGCGGCTCCTCGCACCAGGCGAACACCGTCGGCCCGCCGCCTGAAATCGAGCAGCCGAGCGCCCCGGTCCTCATCGCCGCGGCCTTCACCTCCTCGAACCCGGGAATCAGACGGCTGCGCTGCGGCTCGATCACCACGTCCTGCAGCGACGCGCGAATGAGCGCCAGGTCGCCGCTGTAACAGCCGGCGATGAGCCCCGCCAGATTGGCCTGCTGCCACACGACGTCCGACAGCGTCACCGTCTGCAGCAGGACCTGCCGGGCGACGCGTGTCTGCAGCTCCATGTGCGGACGGACGAGCACGCACCGGATCGCGGCCGGCACCGGGATCTGCTTCACGTAGGGATCGTCGATGCCGACGGTCAGCACGAGCCCGCCGAAGAGCGACGGTGCGATGTTGTCCACGTGGGCCGAGCCGCACGCGGCTTCTTCGCCTTTCATGGCGCATTTGAGCAGCACCAGCTTGTCAGGGGGCTCCTGCACCAGGCCTGCGGCCGCGACCACCGCGGCCACGGCGGACGCGGCCGACCCGCCCAGGCCCGACCCGAGGGGGATGCCTTTCTCGATCGCGAGATCGAACCCGTAATCCAGGTCGAGGCGATCCATCAGCGACAGGACCGCCATCGACGCCGCGTTCCGCTGCGGATCGCGCGGCAGGCTGGTGACGGCGCCGGTGATCGCCGAGATCGCGACGCCCCGCGCCGGCACGCGCGCCGCCCGGACGCGATCGCCGACGACGCCGACGCTGTGGCCGAGGATGTCGAAGCCGACCGCGACGTTGCCGACGCTGCCTGGCGCGAACGCCGTCGCCTGTGCGCGCCCGGTCACGGACGGGCGCCCAGGTACGCGCACACGCGGAGCAGGTCCGCGAAGACGCCGCCGGCCGTGACGGCGGGCCCGGCGCCCGGCCCCTGCACCACGAGCGGGTTGCGGTCGTAGCGCGCCGTCACGAACCGCACCACGTTGTCGGTGGGGTTGATGTTCGCGAACGGGTGCGTCGGCTCCAGTTCCTCCAGGCCGACGCTGGCGCGGCCGGTGGCGGCGTCGAGCGCGCCGACGTAGCGGAGCACCCGCCCTTTCGCGCGCGCGGCGTCGAAGCGCGCGCGCATCGGCTCGTCGAGGTCCGACAGACGGTCGAGGAAGGTCTGCACGTCGCAGCCGGCGAGGGCCGGCGGGACGAGGCCCACGAGCTCGATGTCCTCCAGCTCGAGCCGGAGACCCATCTCGCGCCCGAGGATGATCAGCTTGCGCGCCACGTCCATCCCCGACAAATCGTCCCGCGGATCGGGTTCCGTGTAGCCGTTGGCCTTCGCCTCGCGCACGATCGAGGAGAACGGCACGCGGCCGTCCCACGCGGAGAAGAGGTACGAGAGCGTGCCCGACAGCATCCCCTCGATGCGGCGGATCTCGTCGCCGGTCTCGCGCAGGTCTCGAAGCGTCAGGATGATCGGGAGCCCCGCGCCGACGGTGGCCTCGTACAGGTAATGCGATCCGCCCTCGCGCAGGGCCTGCTTCAGGCTGTTGTAGAAGGTGAGGTCGGCGCTATTGGCCTTCTTGTTCGGCGTCACGACGTGGATGCCGGCCGCGAGCCACCGCGGATAGTTCCGCGCCACCTCGAAGCTCGCCGAGCAGTCGACGATGACCGAGTGGGGCAGGTAGTCGGCGTGCACGTGGTCTTCGAAGCGCCTGATGTCGGCTTCGCCGCCGCCCGAGAGCGACGCGCGCCACTCCTCGAGCCGGCACGCCGGATCGGCCAGCACCATCCGCCGCGACGTCATGATGCCGCGCACGCGCAGGTCCAGTCCGCCCTGGCGAAGCCGCGCCGCCTGCGAGGCGAGCTGATCGAGAAAGGCGCTCCCGACGAAGCCGGGACCGATCAGGCCGAGCGAGATGGTGTGCGGCGACAGGTAGAAGCTGGAGTGCACCGTCCGCAGCGCGCGCGCGGTCTGGCGCTCGTCGATCACGACCGAAATGTTGCGCTCCGACGATCCCTGCGCGATCGCACGCACGTTGACGCCGGCCGACCCGAGCGCGCCGAACACCTTGGCGGCCACGCCGGGCGCGCCCGCCATGCCGTCGCCCACGACCGACAGGATGCTGCAGCCCGCCGATACTTCGACCTGCTGCAACTGGCCGCGCTCGAGCTCGCCGGCGAACGCGTGCCGCACGATCTGCTCCGCCGTCCCGGCCTGGGCCTGCGGAATCGCAAAGCAGATCGAGTGCTCGGAGCTTCCCTGCGAGATCAGGATGACCGAGATGCCGCCCTCACGCAGCGCCCCGAAGAGGCGCTGCGCCGTGCCGGGCACGCCGATCATGCCCGCCCCTTCCACGTTCACCAGCGCGATGCGCTCGATGCTCGTGATCCCCTTGACCGTGTGGTTGGAGACGGGGTGCGCGCAGATGACCGAGCCCTGGCGCTCGGGAGCGAACGAATTGCGTATCCAGATCGGAATCCTCCTCGCCACGGCCGGCGCCATCGTCTGGGGGTGGATCACCTTCGCGCCGAAGTAGGCGAGCTCCATCGCCTCCTGGTAGGAGAGCGCATCGATGACCGTCGCGTCGGGGACGCGGCGCGGGTCGGCGCTGAGGACGCCGTCCACGTCGGTCCAGATGTGGATGTCGTTCGCGTCGACGAGCTCGGCGAAGATGGAGGCGGAGAAGTCGCTGCCGTTCCGGCCCAGGGTGGTCTGCAGGCCGCCGGGATCGCGGGCGACGAACCCGGGGACGACGAGCGTCACCTCCGGATCGCGCGGCACGAGGCGTGCGGCGTTGGCCCGCGAGGCCTCCCAGCAGACGCCCGGCCCGAGCGCCGTCCATTCGACCTGCACGACGTCGCGCGCGTCGATCCAGCGGACGGGCCCCGGCCGCCGCCCGCGGCAGGCAAAGTACCGCGTGAAGAGACGCGTCGACCACAGCTCGCCGAAGCCGGCGACAAGGTCTCGAACCGGCACCGACGCCGCGCGAATCAGCCGCACGGTCTGCAGGATGCCGGCGATGTCCTGGAGATCGCGATCGAGCTCCTGCCGGTACTCGTCGAGCGCCGGCTCGTCGAGCAGGGTCCTGCCGATGTCGACATGACGGCTCCTGAGCGCCTCGATGTCGCGCGCGAGGTCGCCCTCCTGGCGTTCGGCCGCCGCCACGAGCCCGAGGAGCGCATCCGTCACGCCGCCGCAGGCCGACAGCACGACGGCGATCCGCGGCCGCGCGTCCTCGTCCAGGATTCGCGCCACCTGCCGCATGCCCTCCGCATCGGCCACGCTCGATCCGCCGAACTTGTGTACTCTCCACGGTTCCATCAACAGGCTGCTCCGTGCTTCAGTCTAGTCCCCTGGAACCGTGAGGGGTTGTATAAGTCCCGGA
>JBOGIW010000100.1:0-3939 GCA_050748045.1 Vicinamibacterales bacterium
CCGTCGCCGCGGAGGAGGTTCCGCCCGCCGACTTCACCCGGCAACAGCCGCCGGAAGAAGGTGAGCGCTTCCTCCGGATCGGCAAACGGGCTCGGCCGGCCGTCGACCGCGTTCCTCGTCGAGGACATTTCCGGCAGCCGATTCGGATCGACGAGCGCGGCGTTGCCCTGCAGGTTCCAGTTCGTCGCCCAGCAGGAGCGGCAGTTGTAGACGTTGAACGGGAACCCGCTGGTCCAGCGGACGAGACCCGCGATCGACCAGTCGCCGATCAGCTGGTTCGCGAGGCCGGTCGCATTTCCGCCGAACTTCCTGCCCTGGCCGAACGGCAGGTCGGTGATCCAGTTGAGGTTCACCTGGTGGCGCACGTCGAAGTCGGACAGCCCGTAGTGCAGCTCGGGCTCCCACGAATTCAACAGGAAGCCGCTGTACCCGCCTGCCGAGAAGTTGCCGAAGGCGCTCCCGCGCTCGACGAGGGAGCCGAGGTCCTCCGACTTCGAGAGCGTGTAGTTGACGTCGAACTGCGTGCCGGCCGAGTACCGCTTGCGGAGCGAGAGCTGCAAGGCGTTGTACTTCGAGTGTCCGATCGTGCTCAGCATGGCGAGCGAGTCGTACTGCCGGTTGAAGAAGGCGTACGGCCCGAAGACGCTGCACGACGGCACGCAGAGCTGGTCCATCAGCCAGAGCGACGTGATGTAGTCGGGGGCATCGAGGCCGAAGCGGCGGGCAACCGACTGCGTCGCCGTCCGTCCGCTTCCGGCCGCGCCTGGGAACAGGTTCTCCCAGAACGGGATCGGCCCCAGGCGCATGAAGTCGCCGCCGGCCGCGTCGAGCGCGCGGATGATCTGCTGCGAGGCGGTGAAGTAGTTCGTGCCCGAGCGCGGGTCGGTCAGGTTCATCGCCATCGCGGCATCGCGGCGCACCATCAGGTCGCGCCCGAGACGGCCCACGTACGCCGCCTCGATGCTCCAGTTGCGGCCGAACTGCCGGCCCACCACGGCGTTGAACATGTGCGAGGAGGGTGTCGTGATCGACGCGTCGAGCGCCGAGGTGATCACACCGGCCTCGAGGGGAGGTGTCGTCGGGAACTCGCCGGGAGGCGCCGCCGGAACCGTCGGCGGCAGCGTCGTGACGTTCGTGAACCGCACCGCCGGGTTGGTCTCGTAGGGTCCGCCGAACGGGCTGCTGAGCCGCGTCGCCATGCCGAAGGAGCCGGCCGCGTCGTAGTTGGTGGCCAGGCCGTGGCCGATGCGGTCGAACACCTTCGAATAGCCGCCGCGGATCACGAGCTGCCCGTTGCCGGCCATCCGGCCGAAGAACCCGTCGCCGCCCTGCGGCGTCCAGGCGACCGCGACGCGCGGCGCGAAGTTGTTCTTGTCCCACGCGTAGAAGTGGGGCCGGTTGTTGCCCGGGCCGGCCAGGTCGAACTGCACGATCGGATCGCGGTTCGACGGGATGCCAGCCGCCATGTCGCGGCCGCGTTGCGCGAACCACTCGCCGAGGTTCACGGTCGGCGCCACCTGCAGGCCGTTGGTTTCCCAGGGCGGCGAGAGCAGGCTGTACCGGACACCGCCGGTGATCGTCAGCGTCGGGTGAAGCTGCCACGAGTCCTGCAGGTAGAACTCGTACTCATCGGACGCGTACTGCCGTTCAATCGGCGCCCCCGCGGGCAGCGGCTGACCGTTGTTCAGGTAGTTGGCGTTCAGGTTGGCCTGCGACATGACGCCCAGGATGTTCAGCCATGCGTCGGCGTAGCCGGCGCGGAAGCCTTCGGCCACCGCCGGCACCTGGCTGCAGCCGGGTGTCGTGCAGGTGGCGCGCCCAGGCATGAACGTCTGGCCGACGCCCCCGACCCACGACGGGTTCACCGTCGCGCTGTTGAAAGCGCCCACGAGGGTCGAGCGATTCACACGGGTGAACCGGATATTCGTGCCCGTCTTGAACGTGTGCCTGCCCTTGAGCCACGACAAGTCGTTCACGAAGTTGTGCGTCGGCGTTTCGCGAGAGTTGGTGAACGTGCCGCCGTCCCCGGCGCCGTTGAACGACGAGATGAACCGGAAAAGGACGAAGTTGGCGTTCGTCGAGCCCACCGAGCCATCGTCGATCTTCGTCAGCCCGTACCGGAAGCTGTTGATCAGGCTCGAGGTGAGGACGGCGTCGTGGCCAACCGCGTAGCCGAAGTTCTTGCGGAGACGGCTCGACCGCGGCGGCTGTCCCGGGAACTGCGGCACGGCGTTGATGGTGTCGTCCTGCGCGTTCACGCGTCCGAACAGGCTCTGGTTGTCGGAGATCCTGAAGTCGAGGCGCGTGATGTAGGTGAGGAACTCGTTCTCGATCGGCGCCGCGAACCGGAAGTCCATGATGTTGCGGCCGTCGAGTCCCGGTTCGTTCGGCGACGGATACTGCTTGAAGTACTCGGACGCGGCGCGGCTCGACCCGACGCCAAGCGGATCGAGCGCCGCAACCTGTGAGGGTGTCAGACCGTACCAGCCTGCCGGGATGGCGTGCGAGCTGCTGAAGCCCTGGACCGGGCCCCCGGGGCACGCCGCGGCTACGGCGCACTGATACATCAGGATCCCGTCCCTGAAGCTGTTCGACGGGACGCCACGGACCGTCGGCGACTCGCTTTGCTCGCGCAGCCCCTCGAAGTTGCCGAAGAAGAACAGCCGGTTGCGCCGGATCGGTCCGCCGATGGCGCCGCCGAAGATGTCCTTGTCGAGCTTGGGCGCTTCGCTGGGCTGGCCGGACGCGACCTGCGCGAGCTTCAAGAAATACTCGTTGCTGGAGGTCGCCGTGCGGCGCGCGAAGTAGTAGGCGGACCCCGTGTAGTCGTTGGTGCCGCTCCGCGTGACGAGCGAGACCTGGGCGCCGCTCGACCGCCCCATCTCGGAGCCGTAGTTGCTCGTGGCAACACGGAACTCCTGGAGCGCGTCGGGCGTCACGCGGACCGCCGACGTGTAGCCGGTCTGGAGCTGCGGATCATTGACGTCGATCCCGTCGAGCGTCACGTTCTGCTGGTCCGAGCGCGAGCCGCTCGTCGAGCCGTAGCGGGGATCGTCGCGCCGGTTGGGGTCCTCGATATTGATGGGCACGAACACGGCGCCCGGCTGCAGGCTGAGGAGCTGCACGACGTTTCGGGCTTCGATCGGCAGGTTGCGGATCTGCTCGGTGCTCATCGTGTTGCCGAGACTCGCGTCGACCGTGTTGATCAGGGGCGACTCGGCCTCCACCGTGACGGTTTCGGCGAGCGATCCCACCTCCAGTTGCACGTCGGCACGAGCCGGAAGGTCAACGCGAAGCTCGAGCCGTTCGATCTTCGCGGTCCGGAAGCCGGTCAGCTCGACGGTCAGGTCGTACACGCCCGGCGGCAGCGCGGACAGGCTGTACAGCCCCGACTCGTTGGTGACCGTCGAGCGGGAGATTCCCGTCGTGGCACTGCCGGCTGTCACGGTTGCGCCGGGAATCACTGACCCCTGCACGTCCGTGACGCGTCCTGAAAGCGAAGCCGTGCCTGACTGCGCCGATGCCGCCGCCGCGGTCATGACGAGCGCCGCCAGTACGGACGCGACGATCGGGGTTGCCACCCTCAAAAGCCTCACACAGCACCTCCTTGACGGGTACAGAAAGACGCCGGCCCAACCGGCCGCGCCCAAGACAAGTGAAAGTCACGCCTTGATAATCCGAGGCCGTTGGGAAGTCAAGGCCGAACGACACGCCTTGGGACGAGCGGCGTGATGCTCGGCTCTCGTCACGCGCGCGCGTGGAGTGGGAACGGCCGGTTGTGCGAGGCGCGCGCACGGAATGCGATCGACCCGCCACCGCCTCCATAACCCCGTTTGACAGACAGGCTTACCCACATGACATGTCGCGCCGGGACCCGCCGAGCCGCCCGCGCCGGCAGCCCGAGCCCGCGCCCGTGCAACGGCAGCCTGCGCCCATGCC
>JBOGIW010000101.1:0-6834 GCA_050748045.1 Vicinamibacterales bacterium
GAGTAACGATGCGATCCGTATCAAGGGGTTGAGTCGAGTCACATCGCTACTCTGACCCCGTTCTGACCCCGGTCTGACCCCGACTTGGGTGGTGATAGTATTGGGCAGATACCAAAGCCATCGAACACACGACGAAAATTCAGCGTAACTCTCGATCGATCATCCATTTGCGGTTGACAACCCTCCGGTCCATGCTTACTATCCCTGTGGATTTTTTTGGAGCGAAGTGGAGTTAAGAGGGCTACGCGGCAGCGCTCCGGCCCGGATCGACGACAAGGGCCGGTTGAAGGTGCCGACGATCTTCCGTGGGGTCATCCAGGACCAGCACGGCTCGGATGTCTTCGTCACGAGCCTCACGGGAGAGTCTGTCCGCATCTACCCGATGCCAGTCTGGCTGGAAATCGAGCGAAAGCTCTCCTTGATGCCCGCCAATCATCCCTCTCGGCTCAAGTTCCTCGATCGCGTGAACTACTTCGGCCAGGGCATCGAGCTCGACCCGCAGGGACGCATCAGCATCCCCGGCCATCTGCGCGACAGCGGCTCCATCGTCGGCGACGTCCGCGTGTTCGGCCGAATCGACTATCTCGAGGTCTGGAACGAGGAGCGATTCCTGCAGAAGCTCCAGCGTGAGACCTGGACCGACGACGACGGCCTGCGGCTGGCGGAGCATGGAATCTAGTGGAGACCCGTGGCGACCGAGGCGCCCGTTCACGACCCGGTCATGGTGACCGAAGTGCTGGAGCAGCTGGCGCCGGAACGCGGCGGTGTCTTCGTGGACTGCACGGTGGGACTCGGCGGGCATGCGCGCGCGCTGCTCGATGCCGGCGCCTCGAGGCTCGTCGGACTCGACCGCGATCCGGCCGCGCTGGCGCGGGCCCGCACGACGCTGACGTCGCACGGTGATCGCGTCACGCTCGTGCACGCCGACTACCGCGACGTCGAGCGGGTGCTCGAGACGTGCGGCGTGACGGAAATCGATGGGATGCTGGCCGATCTCGGCGTCTCGTCGATGCAGCTCGACGCGGCAGGACGCGGTTTCAGCTTCCGCCGCGACGAGCCGCTCGACATGCGGATGGATCCGACCGCGGGGCCCACGGCGGCCGAGGCCCTCCGCGACGTGGACGAACGGGCGCTTGCCGATCTCATCCACGAGCTCGGCGAAGAGCGCCACTCCCGCCGCATTGCGCGCGCGATCGTTCGCGCGCGCGAGGAGCGGGCCATCGGGACGACGGGCC
This sequence comes from Vicinamibacterales bacterium, assembly GCA_050748045.1. Taxonomy (GTDB): domain Bacteria; phylum Acidobacteriota; class Vicinamibacteria; order Vicinamibacterales; family UBA2999; genus CAVYVZ01. Next base: position 1,236 of record JBOGIW010000101.1, read on the forward strand.
AGCTCGCCGACATCGTGCGGCGGGCGATCCCGCGCAAGGGGTACTCGCGCATCGACCCGGCGACACGGACCTTTCAGGCCGTTCGCATCTGGGTGAATCGCGAGCTGGACGGGCTGGACGGCTTTCTCGCGGCTGCAGCGCGGCGGCTCGCGGCCGGCGGGCGCCTGGCGGTGATCGCGTTCCATTCCCTCGAGGATCGGATCGTGAAGCACACGCTGCGGGCGCTGCAGGCCCAGGGCACCGTGACGGTGCTGACGAAGCGCCCGATCGTGCCGTCCGAGGCCGAAGTCAGGCGGAACCCGCGCGCCCGGAGCGCCAAGCTCCGGGCGGCCGTGCGCGTGGGAGAACAGAGGGGCTAGGCATGGCGACAGCGGCGGAGACCTTCGAGTACGCGATCAAGAAGGACGTCCGCAATAATCCGATCGTCCGCGAGCTGGATCGCGAGCGGCAGCGCGAGATGTTCCGCTCCGTGGCCATCGGCGTGTTCCTCGTGTCGGTGCTGCTCTTCTCCGCGTGGCAGCACTTCGAGCTGCTGCGCCACGGCTACCGCCTCGAACAGATGCAGAAGGAGCGGGCGGCGGAGGACGAGATCAACCGTCACCTGCGCCTCGAGATCGAGACGCTGCGGTCCCCGGCGCGGATCGAGCGGCTGGCGATCGATCGCCTCCGCATGGTCGCCCCGGGCCCGGACGAGGCGGCTGTGATCGAACGTGTGCTGCCGTCGCCGCCGCCGCCGCCCCGCTCGGTCGTCGCGCGCCGCTGACCAGGGAGACTGGAAACCCCGTGGCCGAGTCGTCCGTCCACATCTGGCGCCGCACGCTGAAGCGCCGCCTCATCGTCGCCGCCGCGGGCCTGGGCCTGTGGACGGTGGCGATCGAGGCGCGGCTCGTCTACCTGCAGGTGGTGCGGCACGCCGATCTCTCGGCGCGCGCGGAGCGCCAGCAGATGCGCACCGTCGCGGCGCCGGCCAAGCGCGGCGAGATCCTCGATCGCCGCGGCCGCGTGCTCGCCTACAGCGTGGACGCGGAGTCGATCTACGCGGTGCCGAGCGAGATCGAGCAGCCACGCAAGGCCGTGGCGGCGCTGTGTGGCGTGCTCGAGGATTGCACGGCGAAGGAGCGCGAGGCGCTCGTGGAGCGCTTCAGCCGGCAGCGTGCCTTCGCCTACGTGCGCCGGGAGGTGTCGCCCGAGCAGGCCCGCCGCGTCAGAGCGCTGGACCTCGAAGGCATCGGCTTCATGAAGGAGAGCCGCCGCTTCTATCCGAACAAGGAGCTCGCGTCGCACCTGGTCGGGTACGTCGGCATCGACGGCACGGGCCTCCACGGGATCGAGTCCACGTACGACAGCCTCATCAAAGGGCGCGCCGGCACCGTGCTCATCCAGACCGACGCGCGCCGCCACGCGTTCAGCCGTGTCGAGAAGCCGCCCACGACGGGCGCCACACTCGAGCTGACGATCGACCAGTACCTCCAGCACATCGCCGAGCGCGAGCTGCAGAGCGGCGTCGAGGCCACCGGGGCGGAGGGCGGCTCCGCCATCATCATGGCTCCGGCGACCGGCGAGATCCTCGCGATGGCGAACTGGCCCACGTTCAATCCGAACGCCTACCGCCAGGCCCGAGAGGAGGCGCAGCGCAACCGTGCGGTTCAGGACCTCTACGAGCCGGGCTCGACGTTCAAGATCGTGACCGCCTCGGCGGCGCTCGAGGAGAAGGTCGTGCAGCCGGGCGACCCCATCGACGTCAGCGCCGGCCTGATCCGCTTCGGATCGCGTGTCATCACCGACGACCATCGCCACGGCGTCCTGTCGTTCTCCGACGTGATCGTGAAGTCGAGCAACGTCGGCGCGATCAAGGTGGGCCTGCGTCTCGGCCGCGAGCGGCTGGGGGCCTACGTGCGCCGCTTCGGGTTCGGCGGTCCGGTGTCGCCCGACTTCCCGGGCGAGAGCCCGGGTATCGTGTGGGATCCCTCCAGGCTGACCGACAGCGCCCTCGCCTCGGTGGCGATGGGCTACCAGGTGGCCGTCACGCCGCTGCAGATGGCGGCCGCCGTCAGTGCGGTCGCCAACGGCGGCGAGCTCGTGCAGCCGCGCGCCGTGCGCGCCGTGATCAGGGACGGGACGCGCGTGCCGGTGCCGCGCAAAGTCGTCCGGCGGACGATCGGCGCGGCCACGGCTGCGGAGCTGACGCGGATCATGGAGGGGGTCGTCGAGAAAGGCGGCACGGCGACGCGCGCCAGTCTGGCCGGGTACACCGTGGCCGGCAAGACCGGCACCGCGCAGAAGCTGGTGAATGGCCGTTACAACCGGACCGACTACAACGTCTCGTTCGTCGGGTTCGTGCCTTCGCGCAGGCCGGTGTTCACGATCGTCGTGGTGGTCGACGCACCGCGCGTGAACAAGTATGGCGGTCTGGCTGCAGCCCCGGTGTTCCAGCGCATCGCCGACGCGGCGCTGAGGCACACGGGCGTGCCGCCGACGCTCAACGCCGCGCCCCCGGTGCTGGTGGCGCGCCGGGAACAGCCGCGCGAAGTTCCCACCGCCGGCCCCGCCGGGCCGCCGTCCATCCTCACGATCGGGGAGCCCGCCGTGTCGCCGCACGCGGCGTTTCCCGATCTTCGCGGCATGAGCGCGCGCGAAGCGCTGCGCGTGCTCGTGCGCCTGGGGCTGACCGCGCGCATGCACGGGACGGGCGTCGTGGTCGAGCACGTGCCCGAGCCCGGCGCGCCGTTCGACGGCCGCACGTCGAGCGAGCTGTGGCTCGAGCGACAACCTGTCGCCCTCGGCCCGGGCGGATCGCTGGAGAAACTGGCCTCGAAGGCCCCGAACGGAACGCACCCATGACCATCGGGGCGTTGCTGCAGTCGCTCGATCGGATGACGCCGGCGAGCGAGCGGTCACGGGCGTTCGCGATGGCCCCCGGTGCGCTCGAGGTGGAGGCGAGGGGGGTGACGCACGACTCGCGGCAGGCGGCCCCGGGCTGGATCTTTGTCGCGCTGCGCGGCCGCACGGCAGACGGGGCCGCGTTCGCGCCGCAGGCCATCGCCAGGGGCGCCGCGGCCGTCATCGCCGAGCGCGAACCAGCGACGACGCTCGCGGGCGGTGTCGAGACGGTGAACGTGCCGTGGCTCGTGGTGGAGGACGCGCGCCTTGCGCTGGCGCTCATCGCGGCGGAAGTCCACGGTCATCCGAGCCGCCGCATGCAGGTGGTGGGGGTCACCGGCACCAACGGCAAGACGACGACGAGCTACCTGTTGAGCGCGATGTTCGAGGCCGCGGGCGTGCGCTGCGGCCTGATGGGCACCGTCGCGTACCGGATCGGCGCACGCGAGGTGCAGGCGACGCGCACGACGCCGGAGGCGCCCGAGGTCCAGGACCTGCTCCGCCAGATGGCGGACGAAGGCTGCGCCGCCTGCGTCATGGAAGTCTCGTCGCACGCGCTCGCCCTCCGGCGGGTCGACGGGACGCAGTTCGTGGCTGCGGTGTTCACGAACCTGACCCGCGACCACCTCGACTTTCACGCCAACATGGAGGAGTACTTCGCCGCGAAGCGCCGGCTGTTCGAGATGCTCCCCGCGGGAGCGCCGGCGGTCGTGAACCTGGATGATCCGCGCGGCGCGGCACTCGCCGAGGCCGTGCCACAGCCGGTCACGTACGCGATCAACCGGGCCGCCGAGGTCACGCCGGGGCCGCTGTCGTTCTCCCTGACCGGGCTCGGATTCGACGTGCGCACGCGGCAAGGCGTCGTGCGCGTTCGCTCGCGACTCGTCGGCCGTCCAAACGTGTACAACATCCTCGCGGCGACGGCCGCAGCCTCCGCCCTCGGTGTGCCGCTCGAGTCGATCGAGCGCGGGCTCGAGCAGTTGCCGGGCGTGCCCGGACGGTTCGAGCTGGCGTCCGGCGCCGACGACGACATCACGGTGGTCGTGGACTACGCGCACACCGACGACGCGCTGCGCAATCTGCTCGAGACGGCCCGTCCCCTCGCGGAGCGGAGGCTCATCACCGTCTTCGGCTGCGGCGGGGATCGCGATCGCAGCAAGCGCCCGCTGATGGGCATGGTGGCGGCGCGTCTCAGCGACATGGTCGTGATCACCTCGGACAACCCGCGGAGCGAGGATCCGGCGCGGATCATCGAGGAGGCCCGGCGCGGCGCACAGCCGGAGGTGCGGACCGGGCGCCCGGAGCTGCTGGCGATCGTCGACCGCCGCGAGGCGATTCACGACGCCGTGCGGCGCGCGCGGCCCGGAGACGTGGTGCTCGTGGCCGGCAAGGGGCACGAGAAGTCCCAGGAGCTTGGCGGTCGCGTGCTGCCGTTCGACGACGTGGCGGTGGCGCGCGAAGCGCTGGCGGCGCGGCGCGTCAGGTCGCGGGTCGGCTGATGGCCCTTCGACAGCCATCGGGGCAGGCCGGGCCGCTCGTGCTCACGCTCGGGTGGCTGGCGGCGGCCGTCGGCGGGCGCGTCCTGTCGGGCGAGGCGAACATGCCGATTGGTCACGTCACGACCGATACGCGGACGCTCGAGCGGGGAGACTTCTTCATCGCCCTCCGCGGGTCGCGGTTCGACGGCCATGCGTTTGTCGGCGAGGCCATCAACCACGGCGCCGTGGGCGCGCTCGTCGATGGCGGCTTCGAGGAGCGGGCCGACGTGCTCACCGGCGGCGCGATCGTGCAGGTCGCGGATACGACGACCGCGCTGCAGGACCTCGGGCACGCCGTGCGGAGGGCGTCGGGGGCGCGCGTGATCGCCATCACCGGCAGCGCCGGCAAGACGACGACGAAAGAGACCATCGCCGCGCTGCTCGGCGCGCGGTTTCGCGTCGTGAAGAACCGAGGGAACCTGAACAACCACATCGGGCTGCCGATTTCACTCGTCGAGCTCCGGGAGCGGCCCGACGTAGCCGTGATGGAGCTCGGCATGAACCACGCGGGGGAGATCAGCACGCTCGTCGCGGTGGCCGAACCGGACGTGCGCGTCTGGACGAACGTCGGCGACGCCCACCTGGGCTTCTTTGCGTCACGCGAGGCGATCGCGGATGCGAAGGCGGAGATCCTCGAGCGCGCCGACCCGTCGAGCGTGCTGGTCTGTAATGCCGACGACCCGCTCGTCATGGCGCGCACGGGCTCCTTCCTTGGGCGCATCGTCACGTTCGGGACGGCCGACGGCGCGACCGTCCGCGCGACGGCCATCGAGGATCGCGGCGTGGACGGCATGCGGGCGCGCGTGACGACGCCCATCGGCGAGGCCACCATCGACACGCCGCTGCTCGGCCGGGGCAACCTGTCGAACGTCCTCGCCGCCATCGCCGTGGCGATCGACGCCGGCGTGCCGCTGGAGGAGATCGCGGCCGCCGCCGGCCGCCTGCGCCCCGCCGATCACCGCGGCGCCGTCCACCGGCTGCAGGGGGGCGTGACGCTCATCGACGACTCGTACAACTCGAGCCCGTCGGCGCTGGCGCGGGCCCTCGAGGTGGTGGCCAGGGAGACGCGGGCCGTCGGCAAGGTCGCCGTCCTCGGTGAGATGCTCGAGCTCGGCGAGTCCTCCACGAGGCTGCACGAAGAGTGCGGCCGCGCCGCCGCCCGGAGCGGGTTGCGGCGGCTC
>JBOGIW010000102.1:0-2909 GCA_050748045.1 Vicinamibacterales bacterium
CTGTTATCCATGGGGCGAAGAACTGAAACGGCTCGGCGCGCGACCCATCATCGGTCCCGGGCCGCCCAGGTGCGGCCGTCAGCAGGATGACGGCTGCTGTGCACGCCAGCCATCGACGGTTGGCAACGAGGAGGGCACCATGACCGCTGGACCTGCGCGCGGAAAAGCTGACAGACCCGACATCGAGCATTCCGCCCTGCTCGTGGTCGACGTCCAGAATGACTTCTGTTCCGGCGGCGCGCTGGAGGTTCCGTCGAGCGATCGCGTCGTCACCTCGCTCAACCGGTACATCGGCGACGCCGTCGCCCGTGGCGTGGCGATCTATGCGTCCCGCGACTGGCATCCGGCGATCACGAGCCATTTCACGCCGTACGGCGGCGACTGGCCGGTGCACTGCGTCCAGGGCACGGATGGCGCGCTGTTTCACCCGAACCTCCGCCTGCCGTCGGCGTCAACCGTTGTCAGCAAGGGTGAGCAGCCCGATAGCGCCGGCTACTCGGCATTCGACGGGCGCACGTCCGACGGCACCTCGTTCCTCGCGGACCTGCGGGCGCGTGGCATCACTCACCTCTACGTCGGCGGCCTTGCCACGGACTACTGCGTGAAGCATTCGGTGCTCGACGCACGCTCGGCAGGCTTGACCGTCACGGTGCTCGAGGATGCCATCGCCGGCGTGGACGTCGCGCCCGGAGACTCCACTCGCGCGATCGCCGACATGCGCCAGAAAGGGGCCACTGTCGCCGACCGTGGAGGCTCACTTTCATGACCGCACGCGGATGACCCGCGACAGGCGCCGCAACGAGGCCGGATCAGTCACACTGGTGAAGGTACTGTACGGCCGCGCGGCTCGCATGCCGCTGGCGATGGGCTCATAGCCCGGCGTCTCGAGCAGCGGATTCACCCAGATGATGCCGGCTGAGCGTCGATGCAGCTCACGCATCGCGTCCCGCAGGATGTCCGGGGCGCCGGCGTCGAGGCCGTCGCTGGCAATCATCACGATGGTGTCGCGGCCGAGCCATCGGTCGCCGTACCGGCGGAGGAAGTCGCGGAGGCACGCGCCGATGCTGGCGCCCCCGGCCCACGCGCATGACGGGCGTCGAGGTGCGTCGGATCGTTCACGTCGACCTCCAAGCGTCGGGAAGGCAGCCTCCGACCTTGGCGGGATCGGTGACAAACATCTATACCGCCGCGACTGCGTCTCGAGACCGCTGTGACCCGGGATCCCACTCGAGAGCTCGACCGGGAAGGCCTGGCGCCGCGCCAGCTCGATACGCGCGCCGCCGAACGGGAGGCGCGATGACAGCGTATCCTGTTGGTCAGCGAAACGCGAGGCCCATTGAGGAATCCGACCATCACGCCAGGTACCTCCCCACACGCGACGCGCGACGACGACCCCCGGCGGCGCTCGGCGGGCTTCAGCCCAGCCCTGCTGACGGACCTGTACGAGCTGACGATGCTCGAGGCCTACTTCGAGGAGGGGATGCACGAGACGGCGGTCTTCAGTCTCTTCGTTCGCCGCCTCCCCGAACGCCGCAACTACCTCCTCGCCTGTGGTTTGGATGATGTCCTCGCCTACTTCGAGACGCTTCGGTTCGACGAGGCGGCGCTGGCGTACCTCGACTCGCTCGGCCGGTTCTCCGATCGATTCCTCCGGCACCTGGCCGAGCTCCGTTTCACCGGTGACGTCCATGCGGTTCCCGAAGGTACGCCCGTCTTCGCTCAGGAGCCGATGATCGAGGTCGTCGCCCCCATCGCCGAAGCGCAGCTCGTCGAAACGATGGTCATGAACCAGATCCATCTCCAGACCGTGCTGGCCTCGAAGGCTGCGCGCGTCGTCGAGGCTGCCGCGGGGCGACAGGTCGTGGACTTTGGATTGCGGCGGATGCACGGAATCGACGCCGGCCTGAAAGCGGCGCGGGCCTTTCACATCGCGGGAATCGACGCGACGTCGAACGTCGCCGCCGGACAGGCGTATGGCCTGCGCGTGGCCGGCACGCTGGCGCACAGCTACATCCAGGCGCACGACGACGAGCACGAGGCGTTCCGCGCGTTCGTGCGGCTGTATCCCGACACGGTGCTGCTCGTGGACACGTATGACACCCTCGCGGGCGTCAGAAAGGTCGTGGAACTGGCCAGGGAGATCGGGCCCGGCTTCCGCGTCAGCGCCGTTCGCCTCGATTCGGGCGACCTCCGCGACCTGGCAATCGGCGCAAGACGCATCCTGGACGGGGCGGGGCTGCAGGCAGTGGAGATCTTCGCCAGTGGCGGCCTCGACGAGGACGAGATCGCTCGGCTCGTCGCAGCCGGGGCGCCCATCAATGGCTTCGGTGTCGGCACCGACATGGGCGTCTCCCGCGATGTGCCGGCGCTGGATATCGCCTACAAGCTGGTCGAGTACGCAGGACGCGGCCGCCTGAAGCTGTCGAGCGGGAAGGCGGTGCTTCCCGGGCGCAAACAGGTGTTCCGCGTCGAGCGCGACGGTATCGCCGACCACGACGTGCTCGGGCGATACGACGAATCATCCGCCGGCCGCCCACTCCTTCAGCTCGTGATGAAGGATGGGGTGCGCCTGCCGGGCGGGCGGGTCAGCCTCGATGAGGCTCGAGCGCGTGCCAGGAGCGAGCTGGAGCGGCTGCCGGCGCGCGTTCGCAGCATCCAGCCGGCACGACCGCCGTATGACGTCGCCTTGAGCCAGGAGCTGGCGGCGGAACGTGACCAGCTTCAGCGCCAGCACAGACGATGATGCGCGGACTTTTCCGTCCTCGGCCAGCCGGCGGTCGGCACCGGCCCTGATATCCGGCCACAACCACACCCGCATCGTTGGCCGCCTCATTGCTCTCCAGAGTGGGGTCAGACCGGGGTCAGAACGGGGTCAGAGTAACGATGCGATCCGTATCAAGGGCTTGAGT
>JBOGIW010000103.1:0-16027 GCA_050748045.1 Vicinamibacterales bacterium
GGCAGCCACGACTTCAAGTTCGGCTACGACTGGAAGACCGACCGCCGCAACTTGTTCCGCGACCAGCCGTTCGACATCTTCTATCGGGACCAGGCGGGACAGGTCAGCCAGGTCGATCTCTACAACACGCCGACCTCGCCGGTGAACGAGGTCAAGTACCAGTCCGTGTGGATCACCGATACGTGGAAGCTGTCGAACCGGCTGTCGCTGAACCTCGGCGGCCGCTTCGAGTACTACAAGGACGGCTGGCCGGATCAGGAGGTCACCCCGAACGGGCACCCGATGCTTGCCGGCTGGCAGGATCCGGTGTACCGGGCGTTCGTCGCGCCACGCACGGTGGAAGCGCGGACGGTGTCGGAGACGAAGACCTTCGCGCCGCGCGCCGGCTTCGCGTATGACCTCACGGGAGACAACAAGACCGTGCTGAAGGTCTTCCTGGGCCAGTTCCGCTTCAACTCGGCGGACACGCTCGCCGACCAGGAGAACCCGGTCGCGCGCGCGCAGCTCCGGTACGCGTTCCTCCCCTGCACGGCGACGCGCGTGACGAACTGCGATCTCAACGGCAATCGCCTCCTCGACGGGCCGCAGGAGCTGGGCGTCTTGAACTCCACCCAGGGCGGCGGCGGCTTCGTGCGCGTGGACCGCAACATCGAGCGGCCGACCTCGACGGAGCTGTCCACGAACGTCGAGCGCGAGATCATCGAAGGGCTTTCCGGCCGCGTGTCGTACGTGTACCGGAACTTCAGGAACGTCTGGGCCGAAGTGGACCTCGCCCGCGACCCGGCGTACACCATCCCGTTCAACTTCACCGATGTCGGACCGAACGGCACCCTGGGCGGCGGTGACGACCGCGTGGTGACGCTCCTCGATCGGCCGGCCGCGATTGCATCGGATCGCGTCTACACGAACCCGACGGACCCCGAGAACAAGGCCGATTTCCACACGGTGGAATTCGCCCTCAACCGCCGGTTCCAGGGGCGCTGGATGCTGCTCACATCGTTCGGATACACGTGGCTGAAGCAGATCCACAACATGACCTCCCCCACCGGCAACCAGGATGCCGCCGGGAACCGGCGCGAGTATTACTACCGCCCGAGCCAGACGATGTTCGGCGAGGACGGCCGCGAACGGACGAGCACCTGGAACTACAAGGTGATCGGCCGCTACACGATGCCCTTCCAGATCGGCTCGTCCGTGTCCTGGCGAGTGCAGAGTGGGTACATGTACGGACGTGTGATCAGCGTGGCCTTCCCGGGCGACGCCAACCAGAACGTCCGCCTGGAGCCGGTCACGTCGAACCGCGCGCCGACCGTGTCGATCCTCGACTTCCGAGCCGACAAGAGCTTCACGTTCGGGCGCTTCGGCAAGGTCACGGGGATGATCGACGTATTCAACGCGCTCAACAAGGGCACGGTGACGAACTTCCGCACGACGACGGCGAACTTCCGCGAGGTGCTCGGCATCCTGGATCCTCGCATCATGCGTTTCGGCGTGCGGTACGATTTCTAGCCATCAACGGGCGCGCCTCACGGCGCGCCCCTTTTCGGACCGCTCTCGCTCTCCGCGATCCGCGATCCGCTCTCCGCTCTCAGCTGTTACGCACAACGGCACGATTGTGCGCGGGGCGCGTTGGGACGGGGACCGGTGTACGTCGTTCGCTCTCCTGAGACACCTGGCGCCAGCCGATACAGCATCTAAAGCGCATGAAGGTCACGACGGTCGCCTGCCTCTTCGTCAGCAAGGACGGCCGCCTCTCCATCCACTTGATGGAGCCGCCGGTCCCGAGCGAATGCCGCGTGCCCGCGGTCCATCCGGGCACGGCGCTCCACGACACTGGAGGCTTGAGCCTCGTGCCGGCGATGCGTGCGTTCAAGCGAACCGTGGACGGCGCGCTCCCGGTGTACGAGGAGGTCTGATTTCAATCAGCCCGGTCGTACGTCACTCGACTCCCGCTTGACGCTCAAATAATTCGTGCAAATGGCAGAGGTTGTGTTAGCCTGCGCACGCCAATGCCTGCCTGGCGAGCCCACGCGGGAGCGCTGTTCGTATATGCGCTCCTGGCAGTCGTGCTGACGTGGCCACTGTCCCTCCACCTCTCCACGCATCTCACGGGAACGGTTGGCGGCGACACGGGCGTCTACGTCTGGAACCAGTGGGTGTTCCGGCATGAGCTCCTCGAGAACCGCTCCCTGCCGTATTTCACCGGGACGATCTTCTCGCTTGCGCCACGGGCCAACCTGAGCCTGCACAACTACACGACCTTCGCCAACGTGCTGGCACTGCCGATGATGGGCGTGTTCGGCGTCGTGGCGACCTTCAACATCGTCTACCTCCTGCTGATGGTGGCCTCGGCCTACGCCATGTTCCTGCTGGCGCGGCACGTCACGAGCGGCGGCACGGGCGAGGCGATCCTGGCGGGCATTCTCTTCGCGTGGTCGCCCGTGCTCGTGACTCGGGGCGGCGGCCATTTCAGCCTGGTGGCGGCCGCGCCGCTGCCGATCTTCGCGCTCGCGCTCGTCCGCGCCCGGAAACAGTGGCGAGTCCGCGATGCCGCCCTGCTGGGAGGCGTCATGGCCTGGGCGGCCACGAGTGACGTGTATTACGCGGTGTTCTGCCTGCTCATCGCCGCCGCCGTGCTCGGCGCACGCGTCCATCTCGTGCGCCGGTCGGCCGCCGCGACGCGGCTGGCGATGGCGAAGCGGGCAACGGAGATCGCGATGATCTGCGTGGCCGGCCTCGTTGTGGCGCTCGTCATCGGCCGGGGCTGGCGATTCACGTTCCTGGGGACGAACGTCAGCATGCGAGGCCTCTACACGCCGGTCTTCGCGCTGACGGTGCTGGCGGTGTTGAGGCTTGGACTCCAGTACAGACCCGAGCCGCTGCGGCTGCACGTCACGCGCGCCCAGGTGCTTCGCGTGCTGTGCCTCGGGCTCGTCGCAGCCTCCGCGGCCGCTCTCCTGCTGTCGCCCGTCCTCTACGCCCTCGGCCAGCGATTACTCCAGCACGGCGCCGACGGTGAGCCGACGCTCTGGCGGAGCAGCCCTCGCGGCGTCGATCTGGCCGCCCTCGTCCTGCCGAATCCCAATCACCCGCTCGCGCCGGACGCCACGCGCGCGTGGCTGGCGCTCCTGCCGCAGGCGTACCTCGAGAACGTGGCGTCGGTGCCGCTCGTGGCCATGGCCGTGCTGCTGCTGGCATGGCGCGCCGGGTGGCGGGTGCCGCGAGTGTGGGGCGCCGTCGCCGTCCTGTTCGGCCTGCTCGCCCTCGGTCCCTTCGTGCACGTCGCGGGGGTGAACACGTACGTGCCCGGGCCATGGGCGCTCCTCCGGTACGTGCCGATCATCGGGCTCGTTCGTACACCGGCGCGGTTCTCCGTCGTCATGGTGCTCGGCATCGCGACGCTGTTTGCGCTGGCGCTCTGCGCGCTGCGCGCACGCTATCCTCGCCACGCGACCGCCCTTCTCGCCGGCGTCTCGCTGGTGCTCATCGGCGAGCTGCTGCCCGTGCCGCGCCCGCTCTACGCGGCGCACGTCCCCGCCTTCTATGGCCTCATCGCCGCCGACGCGCGCGCGGACGTTCGCGTCCTCGAGCTGCCGTTCGGCTTCAGGGACGGCACGACGTCGGTGGGCAACTTCACGGCGCGATCGCAGTTCTACCAGACGACGCACCACAAGCCGCTCATCGGCGGCTATCTCTCGCGCATATCGCGGAAACGGATCCGCGACATGCAGCGCGTGCCGGTGCTGGGCGCCCTAGCGCGGCTGAGCTCGAACCGGGCGCTGCCACCGGAGGCTCGCCAACGGCTGCTCGAGCGGGGGGCGGAATTTCTCCGCCGCGCCAAGGTCGGGTACGTCGTCATCGATCACCATCGCGCGTCGAAGGAGCTCGTGTGCCTGGCCATCCGCGCGTTCCACCTCGAGCCGGTCGCGCGCGAGGGCGATCTGGAGCTGTATCGGCCCGTGTTATAGACTCGCTCCAGATGGTGGCCCGCGGCGTCCTGTACTTCGCGTTCGCCTGCTCCGGCGCCGCCGCTCTCATCTACGAAACAACCTGGACGCGTCTGCTGACGCTCTTCATGGGCCACACGGTGGCCGCCGCGAGCACGGTGCTGGCGGCGTTCATGGGGGGCCTCGCGATTGGCGCGGCGCTGGCCGGTCGCCTCGCGCCGCGCCTCGGTCGCGCGACAGCCCTCCGCGGCTACGCGGCGATCGAGATCCTGATCGCGGTGGCCGCGATGGCCCTTCCCTTCGCGCTCAGTCTTCTCGAGCCGATCGTGGCCTGGGCGTACGCCGACGGCGACGGCGGCGCCCTGTTCGCCCTCGTGCGGCTGCTCTGCGCCCTGTTGATCGTCACCCTGCCGGCCATCGCGATGGGCGCCACCCTGCCGCTGGCGATCCGATGGCTCGCGGGGCCAGCCGAACGGGCGGGCCGCGACACGGGTCTGCTCTACGCGGCGAACACGGTCGGCGCCGCGCTCGGCGCCGTCGTGAGCGGCTTCGTGCTGCTGCCCGCGCTCGGCATCCGGATGACGACGCTCGTCGGCGTCGCGCTCAACCTGCTGTCTGCGGGGCTCGCCTGGTGGACGGCGGCGCAGCCGGCCCGGCGAGCGGAGACGGCGCGGCCGCCGACGCCCGCCGTGGATGCCCGTCGCTCGACGAAGAGCGCGGCGCGCGGCGCCTCGCCGCCGGCGGTCCGTGCCATGCCGCGAGCCGCGATGATCGCGCTCGGCATATCGGGGTGCGTATCGCTCATCCTGCAGGTCGCCTGGACGCGCATCCTCGCGCTCGTGCTCGGACCGACGACCTACGCGTTCAGCGCGATGGTGGCGACCTTCATCAGCGGCATCGCCCTGGGATCCCTGATCGGCGGGTGGCTGTCGAGCCGGCGGCCGTCGCCGTGGCTGCTCGCCGCGACGCTCCTCGTCTCGGCGCTTGCGGCCACGGGCGCCGCCTGGTGGGCGCCGGCGGTGCCGCTCGTCGTCGCCGACGCCGTCGCCGCGCCGGAGGCCAGCTTCGCCACCGTCGTGCGGCTGCAGTCGGGGCTCGTCGCGGCCCTGATGCTGCCGATGACGCTGGCCTTCGGCGTCGCGTTCCCGCTGGCGGTGGCGCTCGCCGCCAGCGACGACGTCACGGTGTCGCGCGACGTGGCGCACGTCTACACGGCGAACACGGCCGGGGCCATTGCCGGCGCACTCGCCGGGGGGTTCGTCCTCGTGCCGTGGCTCGGCCTTCAGAACACCGTGCGCGTCGCCGCCACGCTCGCCGTGGCCGGCTTCGCGATCGTCGCGCTGATGCATGCCGGCCGGCGGATGGCGGCGGCCGCCGCGACGTTGGCCATCGCCGCGGGATCGGTCGCCGTCATCGCGTTCGCGCCGCCCTGGGACCGCGAGCTCCTCTCGAGCGGCGCGTACAAGTACGCGCCGTACCTGCAGGGCCCGCACCGCGACGCGCTCCTGCGCGCGGGCACGCTGCTGTACTACCGCGAGGGCGCGGCAGCCACTGTATCGGTCCGCTCCGCGACCGGCTCGATCTCGCTCGCCATCGACGGGAAGGTGGACGCCTCGAACGCCGGCGACATGCTCACGCAGCGCCTGCTCGCGCACCTGCCGCTCCTGCTCCACCCGGCGCCGCGGCGCGTCGCCATCATCGGCCTTGGAAGCGGCGTGACGCTCGGCAGCGCCCTGCGGCACCCCATCGAGGCCGCCGACGTGCTGGAGATCTCGCCCGAGGTGGTGGAGGCCTCGCGCTTTTTCGAGCGTGAGAACCATCACGCGCTCGCCGATCGACGCTCGCGGCTCATTGTCGGCGACGGACGGTCGCACCTCGCGCTCGGACGCCGGCAGTACGACGTGATCATCTCCGAGCCGTCGAATCCGTGGATGGCGGGCGTCGCGGCGCTCTTCACGCGGGAGTTCTTCGAGGCCGCCCACGCGCGCCTCGCGCCCGGCGGCATCCTGTGCCAGTGGGCACACACCTACGACATCCGCGCCGAGGACCTGCGCGCGATCGTGGCCACCTTCACCTCGGTCTTTCCGGACGCCACGCTGTGGCTCGCCGGCGAGGGAGACGTGCTGCTCATCGGCTCGCTGGCGCCCATTGAACACGGGCTGGCCGGCATCCGCGGCGCGTGGGCCCGCAACGGCGTCGCCGCCGACCTCGCCGGCGTCGCGCTCCACGACCCCGAGACCCTCCTCACGCTGTTCACGGCCGACGGCGTACGCCTGACGCGCTATGCCGGCGATGCCGGCGTGGAGCGCGACGATCGGATGAGGCTGGAGTTCTCGGCGCCGCGCGGCATCTACGGCCGGACGATCGACGACAACGTGGCGGCGCTGCGCCAGCTGGCCTCGAGCGCACCGATGCCCGACGCGGTGCGCCGCGCGTGGAGCGCGCCCTCGACGCACCGGAACCGGGGCCTGATGCACCTCCGGGCCGAGGCGTTCCGAACGGCCTTCGACGACTTCGCGCGCGCGCTGGAGCGCGATCCGGGCGATGCCGCGGCCGTGGACGGCCTGCAGCGGGCAGCGCCCGGGGCCGGTCGCCTGTCCGATGCCGAGACGATCCTCGCGCGCCTGCACGCGGCCGACGCGCGCAACGTGCCCGTGGCGACGGGGCTCTCCAGGCTGATTGCGTCGCGCGGCGACTTTCCCGCGGCGGCGGAGCCGCTCGGCCCCCTCTTCTCAAGGACGTCGCGCGACGTGCGGGCCATGGACCAACTGGCGTCCATCTTCGCCGACGCCGGCGACGGACCACGCCTGGCGTCGATCGTCCGCGACCTGGAACAGGTGGCGCCCGAGTCGGAACCGGCGCTCTACTACGCCGCGTCGCTGCACTTCATGGCCAACCGGCCGGCCGAGGCGATCGCCGCGGCCGAACGGCTGCGCGCGCGGAACGGTCGCCATGCGCGCGGCCTGAACCTGCTTGGCGTCGCCTACGCAACCGTGGGACGCACCGACGATGCACGGGGCGCCTTCGAAGCGTCGATCGCTGCGGACCCGCGCGAGCCCGGTGCGTATGCCAACCTGGGCACATTCGAGCTGCAAGCCGGGCGAGTCGAGCAGGCCGCCGACTACTTCGCGCAGGCGCTCACGCTCGACCCCTCGTCGCTCGCGGCCCAGCAGGGCCTGGCGCAGGCGATGGCCGCGCTGCGGCGACATTAGTCCTCCAACTGATTGAAGCCGATCCAACGTGTCTGAGATGGGACACTGGTGTGTCCGGTCCCGCGAAGGCGCGTCACGCGATGTCACGGCGCACGCGCGTGTTTTGGGCGCCTTTCGGCCCGGCGTGACGTGCGCACGGCCGGCGAGGTACACGAGCCAGTCGAGAAGCTCGACGGTACAGAAGTTGCTACCTGCCGCGAGCGGAGGGTAGCGCCATGAGTCTCGTCAGGCTCCTGGGGTTTCGAACGCTGGCGTGCGGATGCGTGATCGGCCAGTACCGGGAGCTGGCGACGAGCCGTGAGCTGACCTACGTGGAAGAAAAAGGCGTCCGCTGCGAGATGCCGGGGCACCGGCGGAACCACACGATCCACACCGAGCGCCTCACGGGCGCGTCGGCGTTCGTGGCGGCCAAAGCATCCTAAGCGTCGCGCGCGCTCGAACGAACCCAAGCGGCAGTGTTATAGTCCGGCGCATGAAGCACGCGCTCATCGTCGGGCTGCTGTCAGGCGCCGTCGCCGTGGCGTCGGCGCAGCAGCCGGCCTCTCCACCCCGCGCTCCGACGGCGGCCCCGCCGCCGCCACCGCCGGCCGTCAAGGTCGGCGAACCGATGCCCCACTTCACGCTGTCGTACCTGGAGCCTGCCGCCGAGGCCGGCGGGCGTGTGCAGACGAAGCAGGTGAAGCTCAGCGACTACAAAGGCAAGCAGGCTGTCGTGCTCGCGTTCTTTCCCGCCGCGTTCTCGCCCGGTTGAACGACCGAGATGCAGCGGTATCGGGAGAATGCCGCAGGATTCAACGCCGCCAACGCGGCGGTGTTCGGCGTGAGCGTGGACAGCACCTGGGCCAACAAGGCCTTCCGGGAACAGGTCGGCGTCGACTTCCCCATCCTCAGCGACGCGAAGAAGGACTACGTGCGGCAGCTCGGGATTCTCGACGAGAACTCGGGGTTCGCGCGCCGCGTGACGTTCGTCATCGACGCGGAGGGCATTCTGCAGCACATCGATCAGGGCGCCGCCGCGCTGGATCCGTCGGGCGCGGTAGGCGCCTGCTCGCTGCTGAAGAGGAAAGCGACCGGCCAGTAAGGCGTCAGCTCGTGTATTTCACGGTTGATGCGGCGCCCGCATCGTAATCGTGCTTTCATGCGCCGGAGGCATATATAATTCCGGCGCATGGATCTTCGCCAGCTGGAAGTCATCCGCGCGATTGCCGAGGCCGGTTCGTTCACTGCCGCGGGCGAGAAGCTGCACGTGTCGCAGTCGGCGATCAGCCGGCAGGTGCTGCTGCTCGAGGAGGAGCTCGGCGAGCCGGTCTTTCACCGCGTGGGCCGCCGCGTGCGGATCACGCCGGCGGGCGACTCGCTGCTGCAGCTCAGTCACCGCGTCTTCCAGGACCTGCACGACACGATTGCCGGCATCAGCGACCGGCAGGAGTCGCTGCGGGGGACGCTGCACCTGGTCGGCGGGATGACCGTGTGTCTGTACGTCTTCCCGACGCTGCTGACGGAGCTTCGCCGCCTCCACGCGCAGCTCGACCTGAAGATCACCGCCGGCAGCACGGATCGCTGCATCGCGCAGCTCCGGGCCGGCACGGCGGAGCTCGGCATGCTCACGCTCCCGATCGACGTGCCGGATCTGGTGTCGGTGCCCGTGCTGCAGGAGGAGCTCCTCCTCGTCGGCGACGCCAGGCATCCACTGGCGCGCAAGCGGACGGTCGCGGCCGAGGACCTGGCGCACCTGCCGTTCGTGCTCTTCGAGAGCGGCTCCAACACGCGCCGGGTCGTCGATGAGTTCTTCGTGAAGGAGCGGATCGCGCCGCGGATCGTCATGGAGACGGAGAACGTCGAGATCCTGAAGGCCATGGTGAAGACCGGGCTGGGCATCACCATCATCCCGTACCAGGCGGTGGCCGCCGACGTCGGGGCGCGCCGGCTGTTCTCGCGGCGGATCGCCGGGCACACGCTCATCAGGGAAACGGGCTGGATCTACCCGAAGATGAGCCGCCTGCCGCGCACCGTCTCCGAGGCGCTGGCCGCCTTCGAGCGCGTCAAACCGAAACTGCGCCTCGTGCCATGATCGAACGGCATGGCCGCAATCGGATCATTCTATTTCCCAATGGCTGAGGGTCTCCGTAGCATACACGTCCAGGAGGCCCCCGGACGATGCAGGACAGTTCGACCGACCGTGTCATCCACGTTCCGCTCAGCGAAGCCGACTGGAAGGCGTTTCTCGCGAGCCAGCCGCAGCCGGTGCACTGGTTGAGGGAGCGAATCCAGGAAGCGATCCAGGCCGCGCGCCGGCAGGCGAGCGCCGGCGAGCAGACCTTCAACTGGTACCGCTGACTCGTCCCTGGTCTTCGGTCTCTGCTTTCTCGTCTTTGGTCTTCGGTCCTTTGAGGGACGAGAGACCCGAGACCCGAGACTATTTACTGCTGGTTGCCGGCGGCGTCGGGCGCAGCGAGTACGAGGTCCTCGACCACACCTGCGCATTCGGCCGCCTGGTCTTCACTTCGATCCGGCGTGTCCGCTTCAGCGGGTCTGGGTTCGTCGAGTAGTAGCCCAGCACGTAATAGTCGCTCGTCTCCGCGTCGATCCGCTTCAGCGCCTTGTCGAAGTCGTTCTGGTTGACGACGGCGATGCCGCCGGTCAGGTCCGCGAGCACGCGCAGGCTGTCCTGCGACTTCCGCACGTAGTTGCCCCACTCCACCGGGTCGATCTGCTCGTCGATGTCGGCGCCGGCCACGAGCCCGCGCGGATCGATCGTGTACATCGTCGCGTTGGCGCGATTGGCCGCGCGCGTCAGCTCCGAGATCTCACGCGCCAGGTCGGCGTCGGCGAACTGCTGCCCCTGCCGCAGCGTCTGCGCGAAGGGGTCGGTCATGTTCTCTTCGCGGCTCTCGCCGTACCGGCCGCCGAACACCGGGTCTTCGCCGAGGCGCGCCTGCTCGAACGGGTTGAAGTCGTAGCCATTGCTGACGTAGATCACGGCCTTGCGGCGGTTGTGCACCTTCTCCAGGTTGCGCATCAGGTCGTACGCGGTGGAGAACGCCACGTGCGCGCGGTAGCGGACTTCACTTGGTCCCTCGGACGTCTCGGCCCCCTGGATGATGTCGTTCGGCCGCAGGCCGCTGCCCGAGATCTTCTTGATCGCCGCGTCGAGCACTTGCCGGTCGTAGGTGAGATCGATCGCCAGCGATGACGGGCCGGTCGAGACGATGCCGAACATGTCGCCGTCGTGAATGAGGTTCTTCGAGATCTTCGTGAAGAGCTGCCGGATGCGGCCTGTATTGCGGAAGTCGAGGTGCAGGTCGTCCACGAAGATGAGGAAGATGCGTCCCGCCGCGTCGCTCGTCGGGCGCTGCGCGGGCAGGATGATCCCTTCCTGCACGGGCGGAGGCGGCGGCTGCTGCATGTTGAACGCCCGTCCGCCGTGAATCAGCACGAGCGACGCGATGTCCTGCTTCACGCCGTCCTCGAAGACCTCGAAATCGCCGGCCTTCAGATCAGCGACGAACTGGCCCTTGCCGTCGCGGACGATGACGTCGGTCGTGACGAGGTCGACCGCGACGCGGAACGTCGGCTGTTCGGGCAGCGCCGGCTTCGCCGCGGGATCGGCGGGCCTCGGCGCGGGCGGCCGTTGAGCCGTCCCCTGGAGGGCGTCCGGGCCCGGGCCGGCTCGGAGCGTCCCGGCCGCCAGCAGCAGCACGACGGCCCCGGCGGAACACAACGTCGCGATGTGTCGCATGGTCCCAAGTATAGCAATCCGCCATCGCACGTGGGCCGTGGCGCACCCACCTCGACGGATGTGCCGCAGCTCGCTCCGTCGGAGGCTCCACGGACGCGGCGGCGAACCCGGGAAGTTTAGACGCGGGGGCGCGGCGGCCGGCCGTCGAACGGATTTATAGTAGGAATCCCATGAGGATCGCCCTTGCTGCCGACCACGCCGGCTTCGAAATGAAGCGGGATCTCGCCGGAAAGCTCGCCAAGGAGGGGCACGAGGTGCTCGACCTCGGCACCCACTCGGCGGCGGCGGTGGACTACCCCGACTATGCCGAAGCCGTGGCCGAGATGCTGCGCGACGGGCAGGCCGAGCGCGGCATCATCGTCTGCGGCAGCGGCGCCGGGGCCTCGATTGCCGCCTGCAAGTTCCCGGGCATCCGCGCCGCCGTGGCGCACGACTGCCACACCGCGCACCAGGCCGTGGAGCACGACGACATGAACGTGCTGTGCCTCGGGTCACGCGTCATCGGACCGACGCTCGCGCGCGAGATCGTGGATGCCTTCCTGAAGGCGCGCTTCAGCGGCGACGAGCGTCACCTGCGCCGGCTCGCGAAGATTCACGACTTCGAGACACGCTTCACTCGAAGCGGGAAGATCTGAGCCGTGCAGCTCGGCCTCATCGGGCTCGGCCGGATGGGCGGCAGCATGGCGCGCCGTCTCGCGCGCGGCGGCCACGTCGTCGTGGCCTGGGATCGCAACGCCGACGCCGTGGCTGCTGTGCGCGCCGACACGCTGGGCGTGGGGTCGATTGATGACCTCGTAACCGCGCTCGTGCCGCCGCGCGCCGTGTGGGTCATGGTGCCTGCCGGCGAGCCCACGGAACAGACGGTCGCCGCCCTCGCCGATCGGCTGTCGGCCGATGACGTGATCGTCGACGGCGGCAACAGCCACTACAAAGATGACGTGCGCCGTGCGAAGGCGCTCAGCCCGCGCGGCATTCACTACCTCGACGCCGGGACGAGCGGTGGCGTCTGGGGGGCCGACCGCGGGTACTGTCTCATGATCGGCGGCCCGCACGGCGCCTTCGAGCGGCTGGCGCCGATCTTCCGCACGCTTGCGCCTGGACAGGGCAACGTGCCACCGAGTGACGGCCGCCGGCCCGGCGGCACCGCCCGCGAAGGCTTCCTGCACTGCGGTCCGACGGGCGCCGGCCACTTCGTCAAGATGATTCACAACGGGATCGAGTACGGGCTGATGCAGGCCTACGCCGAGGGCTTCGATATCCTGCGCAACGCGTCGAGCCCCGCGCTCGCCGAGGACTATCGCTACGACTTCAACCTCGCCGACATCGCGGAGCTCTGGCGCCGCGGGAGCGTCGTGAGCTCCTGGCTGCTCGATCTCGCGGCGCGCGCGCTGGCCGACGACCCGCACCTCGACCAGTACGTCGGAACCGTCGGGGACTCGGGCGAGGGCCGCTGGACCGTCGCCGCCGCGATTGAGGCGTCGGTGCCGGCTGAAGTGCTGACGAGCGCGCTGTACACGCGCTTCCGCTCCCGCCAGGCGCACACCTTCGCCGAGAAGGTGCTCTCGGCGCTACGCGCCCAGTTTGGCGGGCATGTCGAGCGCTGACCCCTGCATCCTCGTCATCTTCGGCGCGTCAGGCGACCTCACGCGACGCAAGCTCCTGCCGGCGCTCGTCAACCTGGCGAAGTCGGACCTCCTGCCCGATCCGTTCGCCGTCGTCGGCATCGCGCGGCCGCCGCTCTCCGAAGACAAGTTCCGCACGCAGATGGAGGAACGGGTCCGCGACGCCGAGGGGAGCTCGCTCGATCCCGCGCGCTGGCGGCGCATCGCCGAGCGGCTCCACTACATCAGCGGCGAGTTCGACGACGCGCAGCTCTACGTCAGGCTGCGCGAGCTCCTGGAGGCCCTCGACGAGCGATACCGCACACCGGGCCATTACCTCTTCTATCTCGCCGTGCCGCCGACGCTCTTCGGCACGGTGGCCCTGCACCTGGCGAGCGCCGATCTCACCGCGGAGCGGGGCCGCCGCTGGCGTCGCGTGATCGTCGAGAAGCCGTTCGGCCACGACCTCGACTCCGCGCGCGCGCTCAACGCGGAGCTCTCGTCCGGCCTCGACGAGACGCAGATCTACCGGATCGATCATTACCTCGGGAAGGAGACGGTCCAGAACCTCCTCGCCTTCCGCTTCGCGAACGGCATCTTCGAGCCGGTGTGGAACCGGCGGTACGTCGATCACGTGCAGATGACGGTGGCCGAGGAGGTCGGCATCGAGGGCCGCGGCGCCTACTACGACGAGGCGGGCGCGCTGCGCGACATAGTGCAGAATCACATGTTCCAGCTCCTCACCCTCGTCGCGATGGAGCCGCCCATCTCGTTCCGCGCCGAAAACCTGCGCGACGAGAAGGTGAAGGTTCTGCACGCGGTGCCGCCGTTCAGCCCGGACGACGTGCGGCGCAAGGTCGTGAGAGGCCAGTACGCCGGCTACCGCCAGGAGAAACACGTCGCGCCCGATTCGACGACGGACACGTTCGTGGCGATGCGTCTGTGCGTGGACAACTGGCGATGGGCCGGGGTTCCGTTCTACCTGCGGACCGGCAAGCGCATGCCGAAGCGGCTGACCGAGATCGCGGTGCAGTTCAAGCAGCCGCCGTTCATCATCTTCCGCGGCACGGCCATCGACCACCTGAACCCGAACGTGCTCATCATCCGCATCCAGCCGAACGAGGGCATCTCGCTGGCCTTCGACGCCAAGGTGCCGGGACCGCTGGACAAACTGGGCACGGTGACGATGGACTTCTCGTACTCGGACTATTTCGGCGGGGCGCCGAGCACGGGGTACGAAACGCTCCTTTACGATGCGATGATCGGCGATCAGACCCTCTTCCACCGCATGGACATCGTCGAGGCGGGCTGGCAGGTCGTGGCGCCGGCGCTCGAGACCTGGAGTCATGACGGCCCGCGGGGGCTCACGTTCTACGAGCCGGGCACGGCCGGTCCCCGGGAGGCCGAGGCGCTCGTCGCGCGCGACGGCCGGCAATGGCGGTGCTGACGATCTGCGACAACGCGGGCGAGCTGGCCGAGCGCGCCGCCGCGCAAGTCGTCGCCCTGGCGAGCGAGGCCGTCCGCGCGCGCGGCGTCGCCATGATCTGCCTGGCCGGCGGCACCACGCCGAGCCGCACCTACGAGCTGCTCGCGTCCGAGCGATGGCGCGGACGAATCGTGTGGGAGCGCGTGCACTTGTACTGGAGCGACGAGCGGCACGTCCCGCCGGACCACAAGGACAGCAACTACGGGATGGCGCGCGACGCGCTGGTGATGCACGTGCCGATTCCCGCCGCGCACGTGCACCGCATTCGCGGCGAGCTCCCGCCCGACGAGGCGGCCCGTCTCTACGAGCGCGAGCTGCCCGCCCGCTTGGAGCTCCTGCTGCTCGGCCTCGGCGAGGACGCGCACCTGGCCTCGATCTTTCCCGGGAGCCCTCTGGTCCGCGAGCGCCGGCGGCGCGTCGCACCCGTGTGGGTGCCCCACCTGAAGGCGTACCGCATCACGCTCACGCCGCCGGCGATCCTGGCCGCGGATCGCATCCTGATGCTGGCGGCCGGCGCGATGAAAGCCTCGGCGGTCGCCGCCGCGATCGATCGGCCGACGGATCCCGACGGGTGCCCGGCGCACCTGCTGCGTGAGGCCGGCGCACGCGTCGAGTGGCTCATCGACCGCGACGCTGCTCGAGACCTCTCCTCGCGGCGCGTGTGATCACGACGGTGACCGCCAGCGTAGCGGCAAGTCCCATCGCGAGGAGCGCATAGTACTCGGGACCGCGCGGCGGCGCCGTCCCGGAGGCGATCGCCGCGGCGTCGCCGATGACCTTGCCGTAATACGTGTAGAGCACCGTCGCCGGCAGCATGCCGAGGGAGCCCAGGAGAAAATCGCGGTACCGCACGCCGCTCGCGCCGAGCGCGTAATTGAGCAGGCTGTAGGGGAAGAGCGGCGAGAGGCGCAGCAGCAGCACGACCTTCAGCCCTTGGCCCGCCACGGCGTCGTTGATGGCCGACGCCCGCGGGTCGCGGGCCAGCCAGCGGGCGACGCGATCGCGCGCCAGCGTCCGCGCGATCGCAAAGGCGGCCGACGAGCCGAGCACCGCGGCGATGAAGACGACCGGCACGCCGAGCGCGAGGCCGAACACCGCGCCGGCGAGAAGCGTCAGGACCGAGCCGGGAACAAGGAGGACCGACGCGACGACGTACGCGGCGATGAAGAGCAGCGGGCCCGCCCAGGGGCCGAGCGCGTCCACTCGCGCGGCACACGTCTCAAGCAGGCTCATTCGACGGCGGCGTCTCCTGTTCGGACGGTTTGGACCGCTTGGGGCGGCGCCGCCGCTTCGAGAAGACGCGCGACAGACGGTGCAGCGCCTCGCCGGCGGCCTCGAGACCGGCGGCGATCTGCTCCTCGCGCTCCCAGCCCGCGGCGTTCAGGCGTTCGACGAGCCCCAGCAGCGCCTCGCGGCGCACCGGGTCGTGCGTGCGGTGCGGGATGCGATCGCGCAGCTCGGGATACCAGCGCGCGAGGAAGGCGAGCTGCCGGTCGCGCGTGTCGCCCTCGACCGCGCCGGGCACCGTGTTCTCCTCGACGTCCTTCCGGTCCGTGTCGCGGCGGGGCCTGCGAAGGTCGGCGCGCTCGGGACGTGCCGCGGTCTTCGAGCCGCGCGGATGCCGCGGCTCGGCGGCATGGTCGATCACCTGCCGGGTGTCCAGGAGCGCGCGCCAATCGAACTCGATGTCGGGATGCTGTGATTCGATCTCGCGCACAACGGCCGGATCGAGCGCCTCGCGCCCGACCCGCACGCCGGGCGGCGTACGGAACACGTAGAGAATCCGCGACCGCTGCCGAGAGCCGTCGCGGAACCAGTGCACGAGGCAGGTCGTCTCGTAACCGCGCTTGTCGCGGAGCACGCGCAGGAACGGCACGGCCGCCTACTTCCGTTTCTGCGTTCTCGTCGACCGGGAGGGCGCCGGCTTCTTCTTGGTCGCCGGCGCGCGGCCGCGGGCAGGCGCCACCTTGCCGGCAGCGCCGCGCGCGCGAGACGCGGCTTTCGCCGCCGTCTTGCGCCGCGCCGCGGGAGCGGGCGTGGCC
>JBOGIW010000104.1:0-5170 GCA_050748045.1 Vicinamibacterales bacterium
GAGTGGGATGAGCGAATTGGTACAACGACTGGCGACAGGCGAGCACCGGGTCGAGATCAGCCTCCGTCCCGAGCGCACGGTTGCAGCGCTCAAGCAATGCATCGATCGCGGCTATGTGCACGTCCGCTTCACGGAAACGCGGGGAGGTACTGAGCTCGGGATACCGCTGGATCGGGAGCGCACCGACCTGTCCAGCGCTGACTTCGAGCATGGGACCGGTCATCTGGTGCTCGCCGGCGCGCTGACCCTCGATTACGTCAACGTCCGGTGCATTGCCACCATCAGATTGCCAGAGCTCGAGGGGCAGGGCCGGCTCGAACTGATCGGCGCATCGGTGCCATCCGGCGTCTGAGCGCGCACCCCCGGCCGGCGAAGCACTCACCGCCACAACCCCGCCTTCACGGAGGCGCGACGGCATCCTCTGGAAGCATGGATGCCGTCTCGCCGCCGCGCTGCTGCGGCCCGATCGCCGCATCGCTTCAGCGCGCAGCGATCGACGCACGCGCGGTCTGCCCGTACCTGGACTGACGACGGAACGGTCCGGCGTAGGGCGGATCCTCCGCACCCTCCGGATTCGCCCTACGCTCCTCGACTCACTACTCGACCCTCATCGTCAACGCCGGGTTGACATCGGCGGCGCGCCGCGAGGCGAGGTAGGTCGCGAGGATGACGAGCGCCCCGAACACGGTCATGACGAGCAGCGTCACGCCGAGCGGCGACGAGGCGACGCCCTCGAGCTCGCTCGCCAGCGCGCGGATGACTCCCGTGCCCACCACGCCACCCACAAGCAACGCCGGGATGGCCGGGCGAGCCGATCGATACATGTACAAGCGGATAATCTCCGCCGTCGTCGCGCCCAAAGCCTTGCGGATCCCGATCTCGCGAATCGCACGCTGGCTCAGATCGGCCGTCAACCCGTACACCCCTGTAAACGCGAGGAGGATTCCGAGCACGGAGAAGCTCAGGCCGAGAAGGACCACGAAGCGAAGCAGGGCAGTCATCTCGCGCACCCACCTGGCGATCACATAGGGTCCTTCGATGGGCTGACGGGGGTCTTCCGCCCAGACCGCCTGCCTCACGCCGGGCGCCAGGTCGGCCGACTCGCTCCTCGCGCGAATCATCAGATAGAGCCACGCCGGTGTGCTCTGAGGGACCGGGCGATAGAGCGTTGCGGTTGGAGGCTCGTGAGGGACCCGCCGCACGTCCGCCGCGATACCAACCACTGTCAGCCATGGCTCTGAGGCGTCGGCGCCGCCGGCGCGTATCTGCTGTCCGAGCGCGTCGCGGTCGGGCCAGAGGCGATCGGCGAGCGTGCGGCTGACGATCGCCACCGGCAGCGTCCCCTCAACGTCCCCCGGCCCGAACGCGCGGCCGGCCAGCATCCGGACCCCGAGCACCTGGAAGTACTCAGGCGTGACGGCTCGCGCGAACACCTCGGGAAGCTGTGCGTCCCCGGCGGCACGTTGGTCGGCGCGCACGATCCGCGTCTTCTGCCAGTTTTGATTGGCGGGAAGGTCGATGCCGCTGACAGCCTGGACGTCGGGCACCGCGCGAACGCGATCGATCACGCGTTCGAAGAAGTCCGCACGCTGACGTGCGGACGGGTACCGCCGCGCGTCCAGGTTGAGCCAGAAGCTCACGAGCCGCTCGGTGTTCAGGCCAAGATCGACCGACTGCAGTTGCACGAGCGAGACGGCGAGGATGCTGGTCGTCACGACGAGCGCCACGGCCAGCGCGAGCTGGGGAGCGAGGATGGCCGTTCGCAGCCTCCCATACTTGGGCGCGTCCGTCGTGGCGCGCGACGCCTCGCGCAGGGTCGATTCGAGGCGCGCGCCGCCCGTCGCCAGGAACGTGGTGAGGCCACACAGCACCGACATGAGCAGCACGGCACCACCCACGAAGGCGGCGACCTGTGCATCGACGGTGATCGCGCCGGCCTGGCCCGGAATGCGGTCCACCAGCGGGCCCGGCACCACGGTTCGAAGCACCGACGTTCCGGCCACCCCCAGGAACAGTCCCGTGGCTCCGCCGGCGGCTCCGAGAAGCAGTCCTTCGGTGAGCGACTGGCGGAACAGCCCGAATCGCGAGACGCCCAGCGCAGCTCGAACCGCGAACTCCTTCTGCCTGGAAACAGCCAGGGCAATCAGCATCGCGGCCACGTTGACGATCGCCAGGACGAACATGAGGACCGCCGACACCAGCGCGAGCAACAATCGCGGTCTGAACTCTTCGTAATGGGCCGCCTGGGCTTCGGTGGTGGATGCGTGGACCACTGGCTCGGCAGCGCCGTACCGCAGCGCGAGCTCACGGACCACGTCAGATACCTGCGCGCCTGCGACTTCGCGGGTCACACCGGGCTCGAATCTCGCCAGCACGGTTTCGATGGCGGATCGACGTCTGTTGGCGAGCTGGTCGGGAGACATCCGCAGCGGCAGGACAATCTCGAGCCGACTCGAGAACAACCAGAACTCTGGAGGGAGTACACCGATCACGCGGTATTCGCCGCTGGAGCCCGCGAGAAACGCCGGGCCCGCAAAGTCGATCCGGCGGCCGATGATTGTCGGGTCGGCCCCGTAGCGTCTTTGCCAGAATCCGTAGGTGAGGATGACGCTTCGAGGGCCGCCCGCGCGGTGCTCGTCTGTCTCGAACGCGCGACCGAGCGACGTCCGCACGCCAAGAACGTCGAGGAAGCCTTCCGTGACCCGCGCGGCCAGGATCGGCTCGGGTCCTTCGTCTCCAAAAACGCTGAAATCGTATATGGAGTACCCGGCGAAACGTGCATCGCGAACGCGATCCTGCCAGTCCGTGAGGGTCGGCACGGAGATCCACACGCGCTGTCCCTTCGCATTCGTCGGGGCGACACGGTAGAGCCGTTCCGGATCGGAGAACGGAAGCGGCTTGAGGAGCACCGGCGTGACGACACTCAGCACGGTGGCGCTGGCCCCAACCGTCACCGCAATCGTGAGCACGATGACAGCGGCCAGTCGCCAGTTGTGCACCAGTACCCGTACACCAAACCGGCAATCCTGCCACGCTCGAGTCATGGCTCAGTATCCCTCGAATCTTGCATCCGAGACGACTGCGTGCGCGAAGTCTCAGGCAGGTGACCGTGTCTTCGCCGTTCGACACGGGCAAGGCGGTGCTGGGCTATTGAGACGCGACGGCCTGAGCCGCCTTGAGCGACCGCTGATACGTCGAGATGCCCGCGACGAGCCCCTCGGCGATGGCCTGGCGGTAGCTCGCGGTCCTGAGCAACGCCGCTTCCTGGCGGTTGGTGAGGAACGAGATCTCGGCCAGCACGCTCGGCATCGTGGCGCCGATGAGCACGACGAAGGGCGCCTGCTTCACGCCGAGGTTGCGCGTCTCGCGGTAGGCCTTCCGCAGCCGGTCGAGCATGGCCGTCTGGACGAGCGCGGCGAAATCGCGCGACTCGTCGATCTTGTTGTTCAAGGCGATCGCCTTCACGATGGCCGGCAGATCGCTCATCGTCTTCGACGAGCCGGCGTTCTCACGGGCCGCGATTGCTTCGGCTTCCTTGTTCGGCGCGAAGTTGAGGAAGTAGGTTTCGATGCCGCGCGCGCTCGAGTTGCGGCTCGCGTTCACGTGGACCGACAGGAAGAGATCGGCGCCGGCGCGGTTGGCGATGGCCGTGCGCTCCTCGAGCGGCACGTACACGTTCGTCCGCCGGGTCATCACGACCTCGACGCCCGGAATCGCCAGCAGGAGCTTCTCGAGCCGCAGGGCGACGTCGAGGGTCACATCCGCCTCGTTGAGCCCTTTCACGCGCGCGCCCGGGTCGTGCCCGCCGTGGCCCGCGTCGATGACGACGCGTGAGATACCGAGCCCCAACTGCCGCGACAGCGAGAATCCTCCTCCCCGGTTCGTCGCCGGCGGCACCGGTGGCGGCGATTCGGCCGCTGGCGCCGCCCTCGTGGCCGGCACGATCGCGGAGGCGCTGTCGGCCGTCCACGTGGCGCCCGGTTCGTCCTTCGCGGCCGTCGAGCCTTCGTGACCTCCGGCCGTCGCCGTCGGAGCGGGCGTGGGTGCCGATGAGGGGCGCTTCGACGCGTCCGGTGCAGCCGCCGCGACACCCGAGGGACGCTCGAAATCGATGACCACGCGGTACGGGTTGTAGAGCGCGTACACACTGTGGCGCGGGGCGCCCTCGAGATCGAGCACGACGCGCGTGGCGCGCGGCTGGCGTCCCACCCGGATCTGGCGCACGACGTCGTCGGGGAAGCCGAGCGTGGCGTCCCGCAGCGCCGCGACGGTCGTCGTGTTCTGCAGGTCGACGAAGACCCGCGGCGGCCCTTCGAGGCGCTCGTCATGGAACGACGCCTCCTGTTCGAGCTCGAGCGTCACGCGCAGGGCGCCGGGGACCGCCTCGCGCCTGATGGCCTTGAGCCGCACGCGAGTGTCGGGTGCGGCCGCCGCGGCCCTCGGCGGCGGTTGCAGCCGCGACGTGTGCGCCGCGACGTTCGCGTTCAACGAGCTCGTGGGATACCGCGCCCCGAGCGCCTGGAAGAGCCGCCGCGCCGTCCGGCGATCCACCTCGTCTCCGAACTGGCGGAACGCGTCAGCCGACAGCACGGCTCCCTGGTACAGCGCGTTGTCGCTGTACCCGCTGCGGGGATACCGGCGGGCCACCGCCTCGTACTCGCTGACCAGCAGGCGCAGCCGGCGAAGCAGCGGACCGGGCATGCCGCCGGTCCGCGTATCGAGATCCCGGCGCAGCACGTCTTCGCGCCCCAGCGTATGGGTGTAGTCGGCCTTCGCGGTCTGCGCGGCGCCGGCCGGCGGCGCCAGCACCGACACGAGCACGATGCCGGCCACGGCGGCGGCGAGGCTACCGGAGCTGGGCATCGACTTCCTCGAAGTACCCGCGGTCCACGAGCACTTCGCGCGGCTTCCCGCCCGCGCCGGGCGAGACGAGGCCCTCGGCCTCCATCATGTCCACCAGACGCGCGGCCCGGCTGAAGCCGATCCGCAGCTTCCGCTGCAGGTACGAGATCGACACCTGGTTGCTGCTGACGACGATGCGCGCCGCTTCGTCGTAGAGATCGTCCTTCTCGAGATCGAGCGCCCCCGGTCCGGTCTTGTCCTCGTCCCCGTCCGTGATCGACTCGTCGTACACCGGCTTGCCCTGCTTGCGCAGGAAGCTCGCGAGGCG
>JBOGIW010000105.1:0-4573 GCA_050748045.1 Vicinamibacterales bacterium
GCACGACACACCCCATCGGCATGTTGCCACCGCCTTGCCCTCACCCGCGCCGCCTCCGGCGGCCAGCCGAACGCACGGCGTATGTTTCCTGCCTCGGTGGCATGGATGACCTGTGTGCCTCCGCGTCTCCGCGTCTCTGCGCCCCCGTGATCGTGCGTCTCAGCGCCCCCGTGATCACCAGAGTCAGGCGCCGTCATCCGCCTCACTACCAGTAAATGCCGCCCTCGGCGCCGTCGTAGAATGCCGCATGCGACCGATTGCCGCCGCGCTCGCCCTTGTGCTCGCCGTCGCTCTGCCGGCCGCGGACGAAGCCGCCGATCGCAACTGGCCCCAGTGGCGAGGTCCGCACGCCACCGGTGTGGCGCCGCACGCCACTCCGCCGATCGAGTGGAGCGAAACGAAGAACGTCCGCTGGAAGGTGGAGATTCCCGGTCGCGGATCCTCCACGCCGGTCATCTGGGGCGACCGGCTCTTCCTGACGACCGCCATTCCGGCCGGCGCCTCCGCTGCCAGCGCTCACGAGCCGCGCGGAGGCAGGACACCGCGGCCCTCGCATCGCTTCGTCCTCCTGGCGATCGATCGGCGGACGGGCGCCGTGGCGTGGGAGCGCGTCGTTCGAGAGGACGTGCCGCACGAGGCCACGCAGGAGAACGGCACGTGGGCGTCGAGCTCGGCGGTCACCGATGGCGAGCACGTCATCGCGAGCTTCGAATCGCGGGGCATCTACGCGTTCGACCTCGCGGGCACGCCGGTCTGGCAGGTCGACCTCGGCGACAAGAGGATGCGTAACCAGTTCGGGGAGGGCGCCTCGCCCGCGCTTCACGGCAACCATCTCGTCGTGGTCTGGGATCACCAGGGCGGGTCGTTCATCGTCGCCCTCGACAAGCGCACCGGCCGGGAGCTGTGGCGCCAGCCACGCGAGGAGATCGACACGTGGGCCACGCCGCTCGTCGTCGAGCACGCCGGGCGCGCACAGGTGGTCGTCAGCGGGATGAGCCGGCTTCGCAGCTACGACCTCGAGACCGGCAGGCTCGTGTGGCACACCGGCGGCGTCACGATGAACGCCATCCCCTCGCCGGTAGGCGCCGACGGCATGGTGTTCGTGACCAGCGGCTTTCGCGGCAACAGCCTCAAGGCGATCCGCCTCGCCGGCGCCCGCGACGACATCACCGGCACGCCGGCCGTCGCGTGGACCCTGGATCGCGACACGCCGTACGTGCCGTCGCCGCTCCTCTACGACGGGATCATCTACATCCTGAAATCGAACAACGGCCTGCTCTCGGCCTTCGACGCCAGGACCGGCACGCCGCATTATCAGGTGCAACGCCTCGATCAGGCACCCAACGTCTACGCGTCGCCGGTCGGGGCAGCAGGCCGCGTGTACATCGCGGGGCGTGACGGCACCACCGTGGTGCTGCGTCACGGCAGGACATTCGAGATGATCGCCGCAAACACGCTGGACGACGGCTTCGACGCCTCGCCGGCACTCGTCGGCAACGCGATCTTCCTCCGCGGCTACCGGTTCCTCTACGGCATCGGCCAGCCGGCAGCGCAGCCTACCGGCCGATCCGGCGGATGACGACGCCGCCCACGAGCCGCCAGTGATCCGGCACCAGCTCGTCGCCGTTGAAGTACCGCAGGTCGGCCCGCAGACCGATCGCGTCTGACACGGCAGTCTTCACACCGCCCCCCCAGTTCCACACGAGCTTGGTTTGCGTGTCGTCGTCGACGATCCCCAGATCCTCGAAGTTCGTGTCGACGCTCATAAAGCCCAGGCCGACGACCGCGTAGGGCGTGAAGTCGTCCGCGGTAAAGTTGTAGAGGATGTTCGCGCTCAACGAGAAGAGGCTCGTGTCGAAATCGGCGACCGTGCTCTGTTCGCCATCGGGCGCGAAGTAAAGATCGCCCTCTACCACGACGCGCTCGGCCAGGCCGTAGCCGAGCGCCACGCCGAGCGCGGTCGGGTTGTCTTCGTAGTCACCCGCGAAGCCAAGGCCGATGAACGGTGTGAGCGTCAAGCGTTCGGGCTCAGCGGGAAGCGGTGCGGGCGTGGGGGTCTGGGCGATGGCCGCGGGCGCAAGAGCCAGAACGAGTGCGAGCGCTCCGAGGCAACGAATTGAGCTCATGGACAACCTCCTGGGTACGAAGCCTGCCTCGGACTTGGTGCAAGCGCAGTTCCGTCGAGTGCCCGCTCAATCGATCAGGTTCCCGGATTACCAGGCTCCGTGTGCCACACATAACGGTCCGGCCCCTCAGGTGCCGGGCAAGGCTCTTCTCCCGTGTTTCGGGTCGTGCTCGCGGCTCGTCACGCAGTCGAGCCGTGACACGCGAGATTCGACTTCAGGATCTTGGAACGCGAGAGTGGATTCCAGGATCAGGGGACGACCTGGAAGGCGGATCGCTGGTAGGCGTCGTGATCGCCCGACCGCGCCTGGAGGCGGAGCACGTAGGTTCCGAGCGCCACACTCGCCAGCGGCAATGTGACCCGTGCGCGCCCGTGGCTCACCGGCGACGTGTTCAGCTCGGTCAGCCGCTCACCCCGGCTGTTCAGGAGCTGGGCCGTGACGATGGCGCCGTCGGTCTCCGCGTAGCACTCCACGTCGACGACGACGCGATCCGTCTTGCGGAAGCGCCGGGAGGCGGTCGGCGTCGGCTCGGTCCCGCGATCGAGGGCGCGGGCCTCGAAGGCCGAGCGCGCGCGAAGGAACCGAGGCGTGCTGAGCGCAACCGGCGCGCCGGTGAGCCGTGGCACCTCCACGCCCTGATGCCATTGATCGATCACCTCGCCATCAGCCGATTGCGCGGTGAAGCGCAGCGTCGTGGTCGTCGCAGGCTCGAGGTCGAATGTCGCGAGCGTTTCTCCCTCCCGCGCCGAGACCGCCGCGATCGTGCGGCTGTCCGATCCGGCGGCGCCGCGGCCACGTACGGGCACAATCACGAGATGCGCGGCATCCTCCTCGGTGCTCTCGGTGGGCTCCCACGACACGGCCACGCGCGTCACGCCGTCGGGTCCGCGCGAAGCGCCGAGCCAGACGTCGACGCGGCGTCCGCCCTTCGGCACCACGAGATCCGTGAGCGCCTCGACGAGCCCCGGCTCGGCGACGGCCGGCGTGGCGTCGGGGGTCATCTCCTTCGCGCTCGGCGCCCAGTAGCCCTGACGGGCGAGCACACGCACGCCGCTCCGCTTCACTTTCACCTGGATCTTGTGGAACTTTCCGTCGGCCATGTCGCGCGACGGCGTGTACCCGAGCAGGTAGTACGCGCTGGCGTCGCCGATGATCCGGCCCACCATCTGCTTGTGGTCGTTCGTGTTGATGATCGCGCGGCCTCCGGTCTCGGTGTACAAGCGGAAGAGCGAGTCCACGCCGCCGAGCGGGCTGGCGCCGAGCGGCCGCGGGTCGAGCACGTGCACGGTCACGTTCCCGCGATTCGCCGCCTGCAGCACCTCCTCGAGGCGATCGTGGTTCGGGCTGCCGGGTCGTCCGAGCGGCGGTCCCTGGCTGACGAAGAGCACCGACTTGCGCCCCTCGCGCAGCCCGCCGAGATGGGTGACCAGCGAGCCGAGCGCCGAGATGGTGACGCCCGCCCGGACCTCCCAGATGTTGCGCTGCCCCAACTGCGCCTCCTCCATGAGGCTCCTGACCGGGAACAGCTCGCCCCGGCGGCCCTGGAACGCCGCCATGCGGAGCAGGAGATCGTCGTGCGATCGCGTGAACGCGAAGTGGCTCAGCGGCGTGAGCGGATCCATTACGGCGATCAAGTCGTTCGGGCCGAACTGTTCCACCAGGTGCTTCAACGCCTGGCGGAGCGGAAGGATGACGTGGGGCGCCTTGTCGACGTGGTAGTCGTCCAAAAAGATGGCGAACACCCGGACGTCGTCGCGCGCCGCCTCGACCGCGGCGTGCGCCGGCGATCGAATCTCCAGCGCCTCCTCGGTGTTGCCGGTGCGCGTGCCATCCAGCCGCACGAACTGCAGGGTCTCGACCTTCTGTGGCACGCCGTCTTCCTCGATCTCGAAGTCACCCGGCTCCAGGTCGGCAATGACGTCGTCGTCGGCGCGCCCGATGACCGTCACGTCCACGCGGACGAGGTCGACACGAGTACGGAAGATCGGCGACGGCTGCTGGGCATCCTGGGATGACGGGGGGTCCTGTGCCCCCGCGCCGGCCGAGCTGGCCGCGGCGGTCAGCAAGGCGCACAGGAGGGCACCCTTGGAGAATCCCTTCATACGCACCGTGGCGTGGGCGAGACGATGGCTCCGGCCATCCTAGCACGCCTCGTGCATTGGCCTCCGGATGGCCGCGGTCGTTCCCACCCGGCAAAGGAGCGGTTCATGGCGCCTGCGCGTATTCTCGGCACAATCCTCGTCGTCCTTGGCATCGTCGCCCTCGTGTGGGGCGGAATCTCGTGGACCCGTGAGGAGACGATCATCGACGTCGGCCCGATCGAAGCGACGGCCGAGACGCGGGAGACGATTCCGCTGCCACCCATCCTCGGCGGCATCGCGCTCGTCGCCGGCATCGTGCTGCTCGTAGTGCCTGCGAGGCGGCGGATCTGACGCGATCCGCCCTCC
>JBOGIW010000106.1:0-7775 GCA_050748045.1 Vicinamibacterales bacterium
GGGCACCGCTACGAGGTTGTGAACGCCGGCGTGTCGGGAGACACGACGGCCGGCGGCCTGCGGCGCCTCGAGTGGTCGATCGAGGGGAACACGCGCATCCTCGTCGTCGCGCTCGGCGCCAACGACGGCCTGCGCGGCCTGCCCGTGCGCGGCACGCGACGGAACCTCGAGGCGATCATCACGCGCGCCACCGGGCGCGGGATCACGGTCGTGCTGGCCGGCATGGAGGCGCCGCCGAACTACGGCGCCGAGTACACGTCGGCGTTCCGGCGGATGTTTCGCGACCTCGCGCGCGAGCACGAGGTCGCCTTCATTCCGTTCCTGCTCGACGGGGTCGCCGGTCATCCAGCCATGAACCAGCGCGACGGCATTCATCCGAACCCGGACGGCGCGCGCGTCGTCGAGCGGCTGGTGTGGAGCGCCATCGAGCCGCTCGTCGAGAGCTCGGCGACGCGATGATCGAGCTGCGCGGCGTGTCGAAGACGGTGACGAGCGGGGGGCATCCGCTCACGATCCTGCATCCGCTGGACCTCTTCGTGCCGTCGGGGCAGTTCCTCGCCGTCGCCGGGCCGTCCGGGTCGGGCAAGTCGACGCTGCTCGGTCTGCTGGCCGGGCTCGACGAGCCGACCTCGGGCGAGATCCTGATCGATGGCACCGACATCACCCGGCTGAGCGAGGACGCGCTGGCGCGCCTGCGCGGCGAGAAGATCGGCTTCGTGTTCCAGTTCTTCCATCTCGTGCCGTCACTCACGGCGTTCGAGAACATCGCCGTCCCGATGGAGATCGCGGGCCACCGCGGCGCCGCGGCGCGCGCCAGGCAGCTCCTGGGCGAGGTGGGGCTCGACGACCGGGGTCATCATTATCCGAGCCAGCTCTCGGGCGGCGAGCAGCAGCGCGTGGCGCTGGCGCGTGCGCTGGCCAACGCCCCCCCGATCATCCTGGCGGACGAGCCGACCGGCAACCTGGACTCCATCACGGGCCGGCACATCATGGACCTCCTGCTCGGCGTGCATCGCGCGCGACGGGCCACGCTCGTGCTCGTGACCCACGACGCGGAGCTGGCCGCGCTCGCCGACGTCCGGCTGGCGCTCCGCGATGGACGCGCCGTCGGCCTGTCGCCGCTGCCGGCCGTGCACCCGGTGGCGAGCGGGCTGGAGCGACCGGCCTCGAGCGGAGTGGAACGATGACGTTCATTGTCCGCATGGCGGCGCGGGAGATCCGGGCGTCGTGGCGACGCCTGCTGTTCTTCTTCATCTGTATTGCGATCGGCGTCGGATCGATCGTGGCGCTCCGGTCGGTGATTCAGAGCGTGCGCGCCGCGCTCGCCGGCGAGGCGCGTGCGCTCCTGTCCGCCGATCTGATGGTGTCGAGCAACAATCCGTTCACGCCGGCCGTCCGGAACGCCATCGCGCATGAGCTGCGCGGCGGCCGCATCGTCGAAGCCAGCGAGGCGGTGGAGGTTGGCACCATGGTGCGGGCGGGCGACGAGGGCGCCGGCGGCACGCGCATGGTGGAGCTGCGCGCCGTGCAGCAGGCGTTCCCGATGTACGGCACGCTGCGTCTGCAGGACGGGCGCCCGTACTCGCACGCGCTGCTGCAGAACCGCGGCGCCCTGGTGAGGCCGGAGCTGCTCGCACAGTTCGGCCTCCGGATCGGCGACCGCATCGTCATCGGCCACGCGCGGTTCGAGGTGCGGGGCGTCATCGTCTCCGAGCCCGGCCGCCGCGTCGGCGCGTTCAGCCTCGGGCCTCGCGTGCTGATCGATCTGGCCGACCTGCCCGCGACGGGCCTGCTGTCGTTCGGCAGCCGCGCCAGCTATCAGTGGCTGCTGCGCGTGCCGCCCGCCGCACTCGATCCGCTCAACAGCGATCTGCGCACGGCATTCGTCAACGAGTTCGTCGGCGTCCGGTCGTACCGGCGCACGGAAGACCAGATGGGTGAAGACCTCCTCCGGGCGGAGAACTACCTGAGCCTGGTCGGTCTCGTCGTGCTCATCCTGGGCGGCATTGGCGTGTCGAGCGTCACGCGCGTCTTCGTCCAGCAGAAGATCCGCAGCGTCGCGATCCTCAAGTGCGTGGGCGGCACCTCCCGGCAGCTCCTGGCCCTGTACACCACGCAGGTGATCCTGCTCGGCCTCGCCGGGAGCCTCCTGGGCGTGGCGCTCGCGGCGGCGGCCGTGGCCGCCGTGCCGGCCTTCGCCGGGACGACGGTGCAGATGCTGCAGGTCGAGTATGCGCTCACGGCGTCGGCCGCGGTGCAGGGCGTCTCGGTCGGCATGCTCGTGTCGCTGCTCTTCGCGCTCGTCCCGCTCCTCGAGATCAGGAACGTCAAGCCGTCGCTGCTCCTGCGTCACGACATTCCCTCGACGCCCGGCGTGGACTGGGTGAAATGGGGCGTCACCGCCGCGGTCGCGGCCGCGCTGGTCGCGGTCGCCACGTGGCAGGCAGGGTCGGTGCGCATCGGGCTGCTCCTGTGCGGCGGGTTCGTCGGCACGGCCGTCATCCTGCACCTGGCCGGCGTGGCGCTCGTCCGCGCCGTGCGGCCGCTCGGGCACGCCCGCTCGTTCGCGCTGCGCCAGGCGGTGCTCCACGTGGCACGGCCGGGCAACCAGACGCGCGTGATCCTCCTCGCCGTCGGCCTGGGCACGTTCTTCATCCTCGGCGTGCGGGGCCTCCAGGAAAATCTCCTGCGCGACTTCGCCGTGCAGGTGGGCGAGGACGCACCCGACATGTTCCTCATCGACGTGCAGGCGGATCAGCGCGAGGCGCTTGCGGAATTCCTCGATCGCCGGAACGGGACCGCCCCGGCGCCCGGATTGATTCCGGTCCTGCGCGCGCGCGTCGTCGGCGTGCGGGGGCGCGAGGTGCACCTCGAGAGCTACGAGGCCGTGCGCGGGCGGGGATCGCTGTCCCGCGAGTACACCGTCACCTACCGGCCCGCGCTCGAGGCAAACGAGTCGATCCTCGAGGGACGCTGGTGGGGTGCGACGACGGCCGGGGAGCCGCTGGTGTCCATCGAAGAGCGGCTGCGCGATCGCTTCCGGATCCAGGTCGGCGATGAGATGCGCTTCGACGTCCTCGGCCGCATCGTCACGGCGCGCGTCGCCAGCATCCGTCGCGTCGACTGGCGCGACTTCCGCGCGGGCGGCTTCATGCTGGTCTTCTCGCCGGGCACCTTCGACGGCGCGCCGCACAGCTACATTTCCGCCCTGCAGGGACCGCGCGAGCCCGCCGCGCGCGGCGCGATGCAGGCCGCGCTCGTCGCGAGATTCCCGAATGTCTCGGTCATCGACCTGCGCGAGGTGCTCGACACGGTCCGCGGCGTCATCAACAACGTCACCCTCGGCGTCACCGTCGTCGGCGCGCTGGTGCTGCTCTCCGGCGCGTTGATCCTCATCGGCGCGGTCTCGATGACGAAGTTCCGGCGCGTGTACGAGGCGGCGATCCTGAAGACGCTCGGCGCGAGCAGCCGCCTCATCGCCACGATGCTCCTGCTCGAGTACGGCGTGCTCGGCGCCATCGCCGGCACCGTGGGATCGCTCGGCGCGATTGCGCTGAGCTGGGCCGTGGCGACCTACGCGCTGGAGCTGCCGTGGGCCCCGACCCCCATGCTCACGATGACAGGCATCATCCTCACCACGATCTTCGTCGCGGCGATCGGCGTGCTCTCGAGCCTCGACGTGCTCCGGCACAAGCCGCTCGCCACGCTCAGAGCCGAGTAGGAAAGCTCATGCTAAGATCGGGTTTTGCCTGGCACGACAGGGGAACGACCATGGACATGTCGACCTTCAAGGATGCCTTGCTGCGGAAGCGCGGGGAGCTCATGGACACCAGCTCCAAGCCGCTCCAGTGGACGATGGAGAACAACTCCGGGCGGCAGGGAGACATGGCTGACCAGGCCGCGGGCAACAACGAGGTCCACATCCAGCTCAAGCTCAAACAGACGGACGCGAAGATCCTGCAGGCCATCGACGAGGCGCTGCGCCGCCTCGACCAGGGCACCTACGGGGTCTGCCGGGATTGCGGCGAGCCGATCGCCAAGGCGCGGCTGAACGCCATCCCGTGGACCCGCGTGTGCATCGCCTGCAAGGAAAAGCAGAAGGCGTGAAACACGACGAGCTGCTGCACACGTTGTCCGAGCTCGCGGCCGAGCGGCTGGCCCTGCTCCTTCGTCACGAGGCTGGTGCGCGGAGTGTCGGCCATTACGATTTCAACAACACGTACCAGCACGTCGTGAGCCGCGAGGAAACGCAGCTCGGCTGGCTGCGGACTGCGCTCGCGGAGCTCGGCGCCACGCTGCCGCCGGCCGCCTCCACGCTTCCGATCCCGGTGGGTCCGGCGCCGTCGAAGGGCGCGGCGCCGGATCGCGCCATCCTCGAAGACGACGCGCGCCACCTGCACCAGTTCGTGGAGCGATGGCGCGACCGCGTGGAGGCGATGACGCAGGACCGCCACCGCATCATGCTGAACGTGATCCTCGGCGAATCGATCGAGCACCAGCGGCTGTTCGAACAGGCCGCATCGGGCTTCGAGGACGTGCTCGGCCGGCGCACCGGCGGCGTTGCGCGCGTCGGCGAAGTGCTGTCCACGCGCTGGGTGGAATGACCGGCGGATCGCCGCCAGGGATGCCATGATCGATGTCGCGATCGCCCTGGGGAGCAACCTGGGAGATCGCGAACGGCACCTGCGCGACGCCGCCGCGCAGATGGCCGCGCTCGTCGCGGATCTCCGGCTCTCGACCTTCCACGAGACGGAACCGGTCGGCGTCGGCGTCCAGCCGGCGTTTCTGAATGCGGCAGCCGTGGGGAAGACCCGTCTCTCGGCGGGAGCGCTCCTGGCGGCGCTCCTCGGGATTGAGCGCGCGCTCGGGCGCGAGCGGCCCTTTCCAGGCGCGCCGCGGACCCTGGATCTCGATTTGATCCTCTACGACGGCCTCGTCGTCGAGGAGCCGTCGCTGACGGTCCCACACCCGCGATTCCGGGAGCGGCGGTTCGTGCTGGCGCCGCTGGCGGAACTCGCGCCTGGCTGGGTCGATCCGGTTACCGGCCGGACGGTCGGCGCGCTGCTGGACGCGCTCGGCCGGTGACCGGCGGCCTCAGTGTGCCGCCTTCCTGAAGAGCCCTTTCCAGCCTTCCTCGAAGAGCGTGTAGACCGCGGGCACCAGCACCAGCGTCACGATTGTCGACGCCAGCAGGCCGCCGATCACGACGCGCGCAAGCGGTGCCTGCAGCTCGCCCCCTTCGCCGATGCCGATGGCCATCGGCACGAGACCGAGCATCGTGGCCAGCGACGTCATGAGAATCGGGCGCAGCCGCGTTCGGCCCGCCAGCT
Organism: Vicinamibacterales bacterium; assembly: GCA_050748045.1. Lineage (GTDB taxonomy): Bacteria > Acidobacteriota > Vicinamibacteria > Vicinamibacterales > UBA2999 > CAVYVZ01. Next base: position 5,331 of record JBOGIW010000106.1, read on the forward strand.
CCACCGCGTCTCTGATCGACAGCTTGTCGCGGTGCCGGAGCGTATTCGTGTAGTCGACGAGCAGGATGGCGTTGCTGACGACGATGCCGGCCAGCATGATGACGCCGATGTAGGCCTGCAGGCTGAAGGCGGTGCCCGTGAGGAGGAGCATGAGCACGACGCCGATCGCCGCCACCGGCACCGAGAACATGATGATGAACGGGTCGCGGAACGACTCGTACTGCGACGCCATCACGGCATAGACGAGCACGATGGCGAGGAGGAGCATCATCTGGAGCTGGCGGAACGCCCGGGTCTGCTCCTCGACCTCCGAGCCGAAGCCGACCGAGAAGTCGGGCGGCACGCGCACCTGCCCGAGCCGGTCCTGCACCGCGTTCACCGCTTCGCTGAGCGTGACCTCGGTCTCGGCGTTCACCCGCGTGATCCGTTCCTGGTTCTTCCGCTCGATCTGCACCGGTCCGGTCTCGCGATCGACGACCATCAGGTTCTTCGCCGGGACGACCTGGCCGGCCGGCGTGCTGACGAGCACGTCCTCGACGTCGCGGATGCGCTCGCGATCCTCCTGGCGGAGACGGACGACGATCGGGTACTCGTTGCCGCGCTCCCGGTAGAAGGCGGCCTGCGTGCCGGCCACGTTGGTCTGGATGGTCTCGGCCACGCTCGTGACGCTCAGGCCGAAGAGCGCCGCCTTCGGGCGGTCCACGCGGATCGAGATCTCTGGCCGGCCCTCCTCGCGGCCGATGCGCACGTCGGCGACGCCGGGCGTGTTCTCCATCACGCTCCGGGCCTCCTGGGCGAGGCGGCGCGAGTCGTTGAGGTCGTGGCCGCGAATCTCGAGCGCCAGGCGGGAATCGCCGCCGCCCAGCATGCGGTTCATCTGGAAGTTGCCGCCCGAGGGGCGCGCACGGACGACGACGCCCGGGAGGCCCGAGAGCTGGCGCCGGAGCGCCATCGAGATCTCGTTGTTGGTCCGGGTCCGCTCGTCCCGTGGCACCAGCCGGATCTGGAACTCGCCGCGGTGGCTCCCACCGCCGCCGCCGGGGCCGAACCCGCCGCCGCCGCCGGCGTTGGTGATGATCATTCTCGCTTCCGGCACGGCCCGCCGGATGGTCTCCTCGAGACGCAGCACCATCGCTTCGGTCCGCTCGATCCGGGTGCCCACGGGCAGCTCGACGTCGACCCTGACTTCCCCTTCGTCGGCCTGGGGCACGAGCTCGAAGCCGACCATCGGGAGCAGGAAGACCGCCACGACGACGAGCGTGATGCTCGTGCCGACGACGGTCGGCCGGTGCGCCAGCGCGGTGTGGACGATCCGGCGATACCGCTCGTCCATGCCCTGGAGGAAGCGCTCGCTGGCCCTGTAGAAGCGGCCCATGAACCCGCCCCGCCCGGCCGCCACGTGCGGCAGCGTCAGCCACCGCGAGCAGAGCACGGGCACGATGGTCACGGCCACGAAGAGCGCCATCGAGAGCGAGAACATGACCACGATCGAGAGCTGCGTGAAGAGCACGCTCGACATGCCGCTCAGGAAGAGGAGCGGGATGAACACGGCGATGTGGGTCAGCGTGGAGGCGACGATCGCGGACCACACCTCCTCGGCGCCCTCGATCGCGGCGGTCATCCGGTCCTTGCCCATCTCGAGGTGCCGGTGCGTGTTCTCGAGCACCACGATCGCAGCATCGACGATCATGCCGACGCCGAGCGCCAGGCCGCCGAAAGTCATCGTGTTGAGCGTGAAGCCCGCGAAGTAGAGCAACGCGAAGGTGCCGATGACGGAAATGGGAATCGAGGTGGACACGATGAGCGTCGCGCGCCAGTCGCGGAGGAACGCGAAGATGATGAAGACCACGAGCATCGATCCGATGAGCGCGTGCTCCTGCACGTTGTGAATGGCCCGCTCGATGAACCGCGAGCTGTCGTCGAGCACCTGCAGGTGCACGCCCGGCACCTCGCGGTTGATGCGCTCCATCTCCGCCTTGACGCCCCGGGCGATGGCGACGGTGTTCTCGCCCGACTGCTTCTGCACGCGCATGCGGACGCCCGGGCGCTCGTTGATGCGCATGAACTGCCGCCGATCCTCGGTGGAATCCCTGACCTCGGCGATGTCGCGCATGTAGACGGGCACGCCGTCCTTGGTGAGCACGACGAGATTGCGGATGTCGTCGAGGTTCGTGAACTGGCCCTGGCTCCGCAGCAGGTACGTCGAGTCGCCCTCGTCGATCTCGCCGAGCGGAATGTTCTGGTTCTCCGTGCGCAGCAGGGTGACGACGCGGTCCACCGGCAGGTTGAGCGCGGTGATCTTCTCCTTCGAGAGCTGCACGTGGATCTGGCGGCGGAGGCCGCCGTCGATCGTCACGGCGGCGACGCCCGGCACGCGCTCGATGCGCTGCGACAGGTCGTTCTGCGCCATCTCGCGGAGCGCCACCGGGTCGAAATCGCCTTCGA
>JBOGIW010000107.1:0-8856 GCA_050748045.1 Vicinamibacterales bacterium
GGCTTGTGCTAGTCTCCTGCATGGCGTACCTCCGTCGCCGCTGCTAACGGCGATTTTGCTTAGGTCAGCAGGAGGTTACGCCATTTTCCTTTTTCCACAAGATTCGGGACACATCCTGTTGTGTGCACTGGCGGAGCCTCTCGACCAGAGCAGTGAGACTCATGAAGATGTTCATCCTGTGACGGTTCGAGATGGTCGACATGGACGTGTCAATGGATACTCGAGCCTTTCCCGGCGCGACACATCTGTCCGGGGCCGCAGTTCCGAGACATTGGTACAACCCGATTGCGGCGCTCTCGCTCGCCGTTCCGCCACCGCTCGACGTGGCGAGTGATCGGCTCGTCACGCATGAGGATTTCGCGTGGCTCTGGCCGTCCGAGTGCTTGAAAATCGAGCTGCGCCTCGGCTCCTACGGGAAAGATGCAACCGTTCCCGTGCCGGAGGCGGTGCACGAGTTCTATCGACGCTATCGCGCGACTCCTCTGGTTCGCGCACACGGCCTGGAACGCTACCTGCGAACCACGGCGGAGATTTATTACAAGCGCGAGGATCAGAACCCCGGGGGGAGCCACAAGTTCAACACGGCGTTGGCCCAGGCGTGCTATGCCGCCAAGGAGCGCGTGTCGACGCTGGTCACCGACACGGGAGCTGGCCAGTGGGGCACCGCATTGGCACTCGCCTGCAGGCAGTTCGGGCTGAACTGCGTGGTGTTCATGGTGCGGAAAAGCTTTGACGAGAAGCCGTACCGCCGCCACTTGATGGAGCTCCTCGGCGCACGTGTCATTTCGTCTCCCAGCACCGAGACAGACGTGGGGAACAAGGTCCTTGCCGAGGATGCGCGTTCGACTGGCAGCCTCGGAATCGGCATGAGCGAGGCGATCGAATTCGTTCGAAACCACGGCGAAAGCCGGCTCGCCCTCGGCTGCATGTCCTATTACGCCTGCATGCACCAGACCGTCATCGGGATCGAGACCGCGGAGCAGCTGCGGCGGATCGACCGGAAACCCGACGTGTTGATCGGATGCGTTGGTGGAGGCAGTAACTTCGTCGGCTTCATATCGCCTTTCATCGAGGCCAGATTGCGCGGTGCGCAGATCGACTTGATTGCGGTGGAACCTGAGGATGTTCCGTGCCTGAGCAGGGGCGTCTACCGGTACGACTTCGCCGACTTCAATGGACAGACGCCGCGCATCGCCATGTATACGTTGGGGCACCGATTCCAGCCGCCGCCGGTCCATGCTGGCGGACTCCGCTACCACGGCAAGACCCCGACGCTCTCCTACCTGGTGAAGGAGAAGATCGTCATGCCGCGCGCGTATTCGCAGCGGTCGGTGTTCGAGGCGGGCCGGCTGTTTCTGGCGTGCGAAGGCGTCCTTCCGGCCCCGGAAAGCTCGCACGCCGTGCTCGCCGCCATTGACGAAGCCGAGAGAGCCACTGCGGAACACTGCCGTCGGGTCATCGTCTTCTGCCTTTCGGGTCACGGATATCTCGACCTCGCGGGCTACAAGGATGTCCTCGGCCTCCCCTAGCTCGCGTGTCCGCGTACGAGCGCCGGCGCGCCTGCACTTCACCCTTGTCGACATGAATGGCGAGTCAGGCCGACTCGACGGAAGTGTCGGGGTCGCGCTCGATGCGCCGGCGCTGGAAGTGACGGTGGGCAGGCGTGCGAGGCCGCGCGGAGCGAGGCATCGGCTGCCGGCTGATATCGGTGACGAGCTGAAGTCGGCACAGGATCGTCTGGGTCTTGGGCATGTGCCACTCGACATCGACGTCGCGTCGAACATCCCGCGACATTCCGGTCTCGGATCAGGGACGCAGTGGCGGCTGGCTTGGGTCTCGGCACTGGACCGCTTGTGCAATCTCGGGCTCGGCCCGGCTGCATGCGCTGCGTGCTCCGGCCGCGGCGGAACGTCGGGGATCGGCATCCACGCCTTCCGGCACGGAGGCCTGCTCGTAGACGGCGGCCATCGCCGAGGCCGGGACAAGCCGGTCTTCGCGCCGAGTGCCTTCACACAAGGTGTCTCGCCCCCGCCTTTGCTGGCTCGCCACCTGTTCCCCGATGAATGGCGGATCGCCTTGTACATGCCGTCCTCGCTGTGCGGACTCTCGGGAGGCGATGAGCGGCGTTTCATGGCCGAGAACACGCCCCTGCCGAAAGCCGAATGCGCCGCCGTGTCTCACATCCTGTTGATGGGTCTGCTTCCTGCTCTGATCGAGCGCGACTTCGCCGCGTTCACGCACGCCGTCGGCGAGCTTCAGGTGGTGGGCTGGAAGCGGCGGCACTGGATTCGTCCTCAGCTCGCCCCGATGCTGGCGGTTCGCCGCGCCTTCGCGCAGGCGGAAATCGCGGGATGTGGCCTGTCCTCCACCGGTCCGACGGTGTTCGGCTTCGTTGACGCCGGCAGCAACGACCTCACGGTCGTAAGAGCCCGCGTGTTGCGAAACGTCGCCCGGGATCCTGATGTGCCAGCCGGCGAATTCCTGCTCACAAAGGCGAATAACACGGGGGCGGAAATAGACCTTCTCCAACACACGGAAACGAAGGTGAGCCGGTGACCAGCGCCTGCTTCGATCGAATCGAGCGAGACTACGTCCGCTGGTATCCCGCGCGTATTGGTCCCATGTCCCCCGAGGATGCCTGGCACCCAAGGACGATCGGGCTGTACCTTCACATTCCGTTCTGCGTTCAACGTTGTGACTTTTGCGGATACAAGGTCAGGGCGGGAGCGGATCGCCAGGAGGAGATGGCGGCCTTCGTCAAGACCTTGAAACAGGAAATCTGCTCTGTACGACAGTTGGCACATGCGGGGCCCGTGGAGCTCAGCGTGTTGTTCATCGGCGGCGGCACCCCATCGATGCTCCCCATCGAGCTGATGGAGGAGCTCCTGGAATGCGTCACGAGTCAGTTTCGGCTCGCGGCCGATTGCGAGTTCACCGTCGAATGCAATCCGTCGAGCACCGCGCGGGAGAAGCTGCGCCGGCTGCACACGATGGGCGTCAACCGGCTGAGCATCGGCGTGCAATCCTTCGACGACCGGATCCTCGCGGCAATCGGTCGTGATCATTCGAGCGCGGAAGCCAGAGCCACCGTCCTCGACGTTCGTCAGGAAGGGTTCTCGAACGTCAGCCTCGACCTGATGTATCGGCTGCCCGCGCAGACCAGAGAAGACCTGGTGCAATCGGTCCGGAGCGCCGTCGCCTGTGGCCCGACACACGTGTCGCTGTATCCGCTCTGGGTCCGCCCCGGTACCCGCCTGCACCATCGGCTGCAGCATGACAACCTGCGTGTCCCAGACGAGGGCAGCGAGCTCGATATGTGGCGCGCCGCTGCCGAATGTCTTGCCGGGGCCGGCTACCGCCAATACAACGTATTCGACTTCACACTCAACGACGGCAGCCGCTCGCGATACACCTTCTTGCAGTGGGAAGACGGCGAGTGGATTGGAGCGGGACCGAGCGCGATTTCCTATCTGGCGGGCCGGCACCTCACGAACGCGGTGTCGGTGCGAGAGTGGTCGGATCGCGTGAGTCGCTTCGGCGTGGGCACGACCGGCGGCGCCCGTGTCTCGCGCAAGGCGCAGATGCATCGGACGATGATTTTCGGACTGCGCATGATTCCGTTCGAGACCGCGCGCTTCGAGGCGCAGTACGGCATACCGGTCGACTGCGTCTTTGGCCGTGAGCTGGAACTGCTGGAAGGCCTGCGGCTGATCGAGCGCAGCGCGCAGCAGATCCGCCTGACGGCAGCCGGCGTGCAGCGGATCAACAACATCGGAAAGTTCTTCTATGAACAGCCGGAGGCCCGACAGACGCTGGGAATCGCAAGGACCGGATTGCCGCTCGAGGAGAGCGATCTGTGAACGCGTCGCTGTGCGCCAGGTGCGATGAGCACGATGGGCCGTCCCCGAGCGGCCTGGCGGCATCATGAGCAGGATCGTCGGTCTCGGACTCGCCGTCTTCGACGTGCTCCTCAAGGTCGAGCAACTTCCACAGTGGGACCACGTTCAGCCTGCATCGGAGCTGGTGCTCGAAGGCGGCGGGTCCACGGCCAACGTCGTGAGCGCCCTGGCACGCCTCGGGCACGAGGCGCACTGGATCGGAGCCGTCGGTGCGGACGTATTCGGGCGCGAGCTCATGGAAGGGCTGCGGGCCCAGGGCGTTCGGCTGGAGCGCAAGCGTGTCCTCGACGCGGTCGTGTCACCGACGAGCGTTGTGTTCATGGACGGTTCGGGCCGTCGCCGGGCCATCACCTATCGTCTCCCGCCCGCACTCGCTCTCACGCTGCAACCCGCCGACGTGGAGCTTATCGGGCAGAGCCAGGCGGTCCACGTCAACGGGCGTTTCATTCCCGCCGCACGGCAAGCCGTCCAGGCCGCGCGCCGGGCGGGTGCGCTGGTCTCGCTCACTGTCGGGACGGATCTGCCACCTGCAGAATCGAGTGCGCTCCTGCGCGATGCCGACCTCGCCGTGACGGCGTGTCGCGACGCCGAGACGGGCTGGCGTGCCGTGATGGATCTGCTCGAACGTGGAGCCCGCGTCGCGGTCGCGACCATGGGACACCTCGGGAGTGTGTGTGCGACCCGGGACGGTCTCACATTCCACCAGCCCGCCTTTACCGTCAAGTCGTGCGATCCGACCGGCGCTGGAGATGCTTACCAAGCGGCGTTCTTGCACGGTATGCTCGCAGGCCGGTCGATCCCCGACTGCGCCGAGCTGGGCAGCGCGGCCGGCGCCTTGACCTGCACCGCGTTCGGCACTCGCCGCGGCCTTACCGGACGCGATCAGCTCGAAGCGTTCATCGCGGCGAATCGGCAGCACTCCACGACCCGCGAGCTGACGTCGACGCTGCCGGACCCGCCATCCCTCCTCCGGCCGGCCTCCCACGTCGCGCTCGATGCGGCCGACGCGCATCCGCAGTCTCATGCCTGGAGAGTGTTCAGCCAGCCGCTCGAGATCCGTCCGCACGGCAGACGCGGAAGGCTCATCACGATCTCGGGCATCGATGGCAGCGGCAAGACGACGTCGCTCCGAATCATTCGCGGCTACCTCGAATCCAAAGGGCGGCCGTGCAGGGCTTTCAAGATGCCCTCCCGCGAGATCAAAGCCTCCAGCTGGTTCGTGAGGTACAACAAGGACCCATTGCGAGCACACAAAGCGGGGGTCGATTACGGCGCTCGGTGCGTGATGCTCATGGGGGATCGGCTGAACACCATTCGTACGCAGGTGCTTCCACTTCTCGAGCGCGGCGTGTTCGTGCTCGTCGACCGCTATCTGCTCACGCCTTTGGCGGAACTGATGGTATTCGACTGCGACGCCTCAACTGTGGACGTCATCAAAAGCATCGCGCAGCAATTTCCGGCGCCCGATCTATGCCTTCGCACCTGCACATCCGTCGCAATCGCGACGGGTCGAATCCGTGAACGGCCGCAGGAACGCGACCTCACAATCGACGCGGACCTCCTCGCGCGCCGAAGCGCGGCATTCGAAGCGATTGGCGTGGCCAACGGAACGGTGGGCGTGCCCACGCAGGATCTGGCATCGACGTTTGCGTTCCTCAAGCCACATCTCGACCGGTTGCTGGTCAGGTCGTAACCCGGCGTGTGCCAGACGCACAGGGCGGTGAGTGACGAATCACTGTTCCGGGACACGAGCCCCGGCGATCCACACCGACTCGATCGTGCGCGTCGCGCGAATGTCCTTCGTGGGATCGTCGCGGTAGATGACGAAGTCGGCGGGCGAGCCGGCCCTGATCGTGCCGAGGCCCGTCGTGTTCTTCATGCACCGCGCCGCGTCGCCTGTGGCCGAGACGATGGCCTCCATCGGCGTGAGGCCGGCCTTCACCATCAGCTCGAGCTCCAGGTGCTCGAAGTAGCCCTGAAACCGGGCGGGCGGCCCGGTGTCGGTGCCGAAGGCAATCCGCACGCCCGCGTCCTTCAGCTTCTTCAGGTTCGCGCTGGCAACCTCGAGCGCCACCTTGTACTTCTGCGCGGCGGGGCTCTTGCGAACCGCAGCCTGGCGCGCCGGGTCGTTGAGCGCGTCAACGGTGGCCTTGTCGGCGTGGCGCACGAAGAACTCGTCGGCGAACCACGCCGGCGTCGATTCGTACACGAACGTCGACACCTCGCGCGTGAGCGTCGGGACGACGCAGACGTCACGCTCCGTCGCGAGCCGCACGAGCTCCTCGTCGATCGGCCTGTCGCGGATGCTGTGCGCGATCACGTCGATGCCCTCGCGCAGCAGGTCCTTGGCGTCGTCCAGGTAGAAGAGGTGCGCGGCGACCGGGATCTGCTTCGCGTGGCCGCGCTCAATGACGGTCCTCCAGGCCTCCTTCGGCATCTTCTTCGAGGTGCCGAGGTTGTCGTCGACGCGGAACTTCAGCCAGTCGACGCCCATCGCCGCGATCCGCTCGACGTCGGCCGCGGCGGCGGCGGCCGTGGTTGCCGTGATCACCGGCCCGGCGATGAAGAGGCGCGCACGGTGGCGCGGCGGCTCGCTCCGGAGCGCCGCGCCCGCCGGGCCGTCGCCGCCGAGGCTGAAGACCGTCGTGACGCCGTAGCTCGCGTACAGCGTGAGCTGTCGCTCGAGGTTCTCGCGCGTGTAGAACTCCGAGCTCGACTTCAGTCCGCTCGTGTCGCCGACGTGGCCATGGGCGTTGATGAAGCCCGGCATGATCGTGCGCCCGCGCACGTCCACGCGCTCGGCATCCGCGCGGATCGTGCCCGGTTCCGACATCGTCGTCACCTGCGAAATCCGATCGCCGCGGACCACGATGACGGCGTTGTCGATCGGCGTCCCGCCCGTGCCGTCGACGAGGCGGGCGCCGACCAGCACGCGGTCGACCGGATCCTGCGCGAGGAGCGAGAGGGCCCCGGCGACGAGCGCCGCGGCTAGCACAGCAAGGAGGCGCATGGGGGGAATACTACTCAATAACCCGCGATCCCGCGATCCGCTGTCCGCGCTGTCCCCAATCCGCGGTCCGGAATTCGCGGTCCGCAATCCGCGATCCGCAGTCCGCTGTTGCGATTCCGCAGTCCCATTCCCCGTTCTCATCCGCTGGCGGCGCGTTCCTCGCGCGCCTCTGCTATTCTGGGAGCGGTCGCATGCAGCAGCTCGGCCTGCCATTCGAGACCCACGGCGATCCGCCACCCGAGCTCTACTACGTGCGTCATCGGCGCGCGCGGCGATACGTGCTTGCGCCTCGATCACGACGGGCGCGTGCGTGTCACGATTCCACAGGGCGGATCCCGTCGCGAGGCCGGCGCGTTTGCGAAGCGGCAAGCCGACTGGATTCGACGACGGGTCGAGGAGCATCGGCTGGCGCGGCAGGCGCGGCCCGTGACGCCGCCCGACGAGCAGCGAGCTCTGCGGGTCCTCGCCAGGCAGACGCTGCCGGCCCGGCTGCTCGAGCTCGCGAGCCGGCACGGTCTCACGGTCACGCGCATCAGCGTCCGCGACCAGCGGAGCCGCTGGGGCTCCTGTGGCCGGGACGGCCACATCTGCCTGAGCTGGCGCCTCGTGCAGATGCCTGATTGGGTGCGCGACTACGTGCTCGTCCACGAGCTGATGCACCTGAGACGCATGGACCATTCCCCGAAGTACTGGCGCCGCGTCGCGGCCGCATGCCCGGAGTACGAGGCCGCGCGGGCCTGGCTCCGCGCCCATGGCCGCAACCTCAGGTAGCCGCGATCGGCAATCCACAATCCGCAATCCGCGATCCGGGGTCCGCGATCCGCGGTCCGCAGGCCGCGGTCCGCGATCCGCGGTTCGCTCTCCGCGATCTGCAGGCCGCATCTGGGCCCGCGGTCCGCAGGCCGCAATCGGGAGTCCGCGAGCGAAGAGCGGAGAGCGGATCGTGGAGAGCGGAAACTGGAGAGCGAAGAGTAGAGAGCGGACCGCGGAGAGCGGACCGCGGAGAGCGGATCGCGACTAAGATAGTGTTGATATGCCGAGCCGCCGGCAGTTTCTTGTCATCGCCGGAACGGCCATCGGGCTCAGCCCCGTCGCAGCGTGGGTGGGCCGTTCCGGCACGAGCAGAGCAGCCATGAAGCGCAACGACGTAGAGTTCCCGGTCACGAAGACCGACGAGGAATGGAAGAGCACGCTGACGCCCGAGCAGTACAAGGTGTTGCGTGAACACGGCACGGAGCGGGCATTCACGAGCCCGCTGAACGTCGAGAAGCGCGACGGCATGTTCGTGTGCGCCGCCTGCGGTCAGCCGCTCTTCTCCGCCGACACGAAATACGACAGCGGCACCGGGTGGCCGAGCTTTTACCAGCCGCTCGACGGCGCCGTGGGCACGACATCGGACCGGAGCTGGTTCATGGTGCGCACCGAGGTGCACTGCTCGCGATGCGGCAGTCACCTGGGTCACGTGTTCCCGGACGGGCCCCGTCCGACCGGCGAGCGGTACTGCATGAACGGCGTCGCCATGAAGTTCGAGCCCAAGTAAAGCTTCAGAGCGCCAGTTGCGCGCTGCGGATGGCGGATAGCGGATATGCGACACCGAGTCATCTTCGTGGCGGCGGTCGTGCTCGCGCTGGCTTACGTATGGCTGCGCGGCGGGTTCGCCGGGGCGTTCGCCAACGAGGGCGCCGCGCCGCCGCCGGCCGTCGCCGGCGATCAGGCCGCCGCATCGGCGAAAGCCACGCTGGCGGCCGGCTGTTTCTGGTGCGTCGAGGCGGACTTCGACAAGCTGCCCGAAGTGCTGTCGACGACCTCCGGGTACACCGGCGGCACACTGAAGAACCCGACGTACGAACAGGTCTCGCGCGGCGGCACCGGTCACACCGAGGCGGTGGAGATCGTGTACGACCCGTCGAAGATCACGTACGAACAGTTGCTGGATCACTTCTGGAA
>JBOGIW010000108.1:0-2766 GCA_050748045.1 Vicinamibacterales bacterium
TGTCGATACCGGGCGTCGCCCGCGCCACCACGTTGGTGATGCCGTAGCCCCATTCCGGCAGCCGCTCATCGTCTTCATAGGTGATGGGCTCGGGCACGAGCCCCGACTCGTACAGCAGCTTCCAGAAGCGATTCGAATAGCCGGCGAAGTGGTGACCGGTCACCGCCGATCGAACGCCGGGATTGATCCCGACGAACAGCACGCGGACACCAAGGCGAATCCGATCCCGGAGCGGCGGCAACGATGGGATAATCTGCGGCATGGCCAACTGGCTGGTCAAAGAGGAACCGGAGCACTACAGCTACGACGCGCTCGTGCGGGAGGGCCGCACGGTGTGGGCCGGCGTGAGAAACCCGCTCGCGCAAAAGCACCTGCGATCGATTCGCAAGGGCGACCGGATCTTCTACTACCACACCGGCAAGGAAAAGGCCGTCGTCGCCGTCGCCCGGGCCGCCAGCGACGCCTACGACGACCCGAAGGACACCACGGGCAGGCTCGCCGTCGTCGACGTGGTTCCGGAGACGAAGCTCGCACGACCCGTCACGCTGAAGGACATCAAAGCCGACGCATCGTTTGCCTCGTTTCCGCTCGTACGCATGTCCCGGCTGTCGGTGATGCCGGTGACCGACGCCGAATGGAAGCGCATCGAGAAGATGAGCAGCCGCCGCGAGGGCTGACGCTCCGGCGCTACTGGCTCTTCCAGCGAGCGGTGATGCGCGCGAGCTCGCCGCCGGGCGCCCAGATCGCGAGGACCTTCGCGCCGTCCGGTCCCGCACGGTGGATGACGTGATCCGAGGAGCGGATGCTCCTCACCATCCCGGGGCCGAGCCTGATCGGCGTTCCGTTGACGACTTGCGTCAGCTCGCCCTCGAGGACATAGAAGGTCTCGGTGACGCCGTGCTTGTGTTCGCCGGAGTCGCTGTCCGGCCTGAGGGTCAGCTCGGCGATCTCCACTTCGGGGCCGCCGAGGCTCGCGGCATCGACCAGCACTCGAAGCGCGGTACCGCCTGGGCTCGTGAAGGTCTTCTGCCCGGCGCCCTGTTCTCCGGCGACGGTGACGGTCAGACATGCGGCAAGCAACGCTCTCGCGAACATCCATTCCTCCTCACTCTGGCGTGATGCTCTTCGGGTCCCCACCGGCATCCGGCATCGATCAGTTCGTCTTCCGGTTCACCGTGGCCGGCCCGTAGAGCACGCGGCCGGGACGCGCCGCGGTCGTCGCGCCGTTTTCGAAGACGACGGCGCCGTTCACCAGCACGTGCGTCACACCGTCGGCGTAGCTGTGCGGCTTCTCGAACGTCGCTGTGTCGCGCACCCTGGCGGGGTCGAAGACCGCGATGTCGGCCTTGAGCCCCTGCCGGAGCACGCCCCGATCGGCGAGCCCGAGGCGCTGCGCCGGGAAGGCCGACATCTTCCGCACGGCGGCCTCGAGCCGCAGCAGCTTCTTCTCGCGCACGTACACGCCGAGCACGCGCGCGAACGTGCCGTAGCTGCGCGGGTGCGGATGGTTCTTCCCGAAGATGGGGATCTCGCCGTCGGACCCGATCATCGTCGCCGGGTGCACGAGGATGCGCTGCAGATCCTCCTCGTTGATGGCGTGGAAGATCCCCTGTGCTCCTCCTTGCTCGACAATCCACAGGGCGGTGTCGGCGGCGTTCTCGATGGTGACCGGCAGGCCGCGTCTGGCGGTGATGTCGCCGAGGTGCATTCCGCTCAGCGACGGGTCCCAGTCGCACCGCGCCACCACGACGTTGCGGGGGTCGCCGCCGCCGCGCTCGTCGCGGATGATGGCAGCGGTCTCGGCCTTGATCTTCGCGCGCAGGGCCGGATCCTTCAGGCGCGTCACCGTGGCCTCGCCGCCCCCTTCCTGCGCCCACTTGGGCAGGAGCGCAGAGCCGATGCCGGTGCTCGACGCGGTATAGGGATATTGATCGATCGTCGCGTCGACGCCGCGGGCCCGCGCCTCGTCGATGAGCCGGAGCGTCTCCACCGAACGGCCCCAGTACTTCTTCCCGACAATCTTGTGGTGCGTCACCTGGGCCGGCAGGCCGCCCTGCTCGCCGATGGCGAGTGTCTCCTTCACGCTCTCGAGCACGCCTTTCGCCTCGTCGCGCATGTGCGAGATGTAGATGCCGCCCATCTGCCCGGCGATGCGGGCGAGCTCCACCACTTCGGCCGTCGGCGTGAACGCGCCCGGGACGTAGAAGAGGCCCGAGCTCAGGCCGAAGGCGCCCTCTTCCATCCCCTGGCGCACGAGCGCGCGCATGCGCTCGAGCTCCTCCGGCGCCGCCGCGCGATCCACCTGGCCCATCACGGCGCTCCGAACCGATCCCTGGCCGATGAAGCTCGCGAAGTTCGGGGAGATCGGGGTCCCTGCGACCTTCTGCAGGAACGAGCCCAGTGGAATCGGCGACCCGCCATCGGGTCCCTCGATGAGCGTGGTGACGCCCTGCCTCAGGTAGTTCTCGGCCGTGGGCACCTCGAAGATGCCGCGGCGCGCGTGCGTGTGGATGTCGATGAAGCCGGGCGCGACGACGAGGCCTTCGAGCTCGATGACGCGACCGGCGGGACCGGCGATCGACGGCGCGATGCGCGCGATCGTGTCGCCCCGCAGGGCCACGTCCGCGCGATACCAGGGGCTCCCCGTGCCGTCGACGATGCGGCCGCCGCGGAGGATGAGGTCGTAGGTCGGCGCCTGCGCCCCGACGAGGCACGGCGCCAGCAACAGAACAATCACAGCACGGCGCATGACGCGCACTATAGCGC
>JBOGIW010000109.1:0-7224 GCA_050748045.1 Vicinamibacterales bacterium
GGGTAGAGAGGAGAACGGCGACGCGCGGCCTACGAGGCGCGCGCCGCAGCCCGGGGACGCGCCGCCGTCGCGGCGGCCATCGCCTTCACCGCCTTGGCCGTCTTGGCCCGCGCCGTCGCCCGCGCGATGCTCCGCGCCTTCATCACGAAGCACTTCTCGAGCGCCTGATCGACTTGCGCCTCGACCTCGTCGCGCCGCTGGCGCATGACGTCGGAGATCTCGGAGATGATGAGGTCCTTCGCGCGATCGAGCATCCGCTTCTCGCGGAACGACAGGCTCTTCGACTTGCTCAGGAACGTGAGGCTCTTGAGCACGTCGGCCATGTCGTAGATCGAGCCGGTGCGCATCTTGTCGGAGTTGTCCTTGAACCGGCCCTTCCAGTTCTGATGATTGTCGATCTTGCCGTCACTCAGCTGCAGGAAGAGGCGCTCGACCTCCTCATCGATGATGGCCTTGCGAAGGCCGACACCATCGATGTTGCTCACCGGGACGAGCACCGTGGTGTCATTCGACACAATTCGGAGATGAAAAAAACCGCACGTCGTACCAAGAATCGTCTTCTCTTCGATCCGCTCGACGATACCAAGACCGTGGTTTGGGTAGATGACCTTGTCGCCGACCTCGAATGTCACGTTTCCCCCGCAGCAGGAAGGTTGGTGGTAGGCTGGTTTCACACCGCGAATAGCATTACCAGTATAGACCACTTGCCCCAAGGTAATCAACGAGAAATGCCCGAAAAACGGCCGTTTTCGACATTTCGGAGCCCTGTTGAGCCCCTCCGCTGCACGCCTGTGGCGCGCCGGCACACTGCCCTTTTTTGCGCTAACCCGCCATCTACCTACTATTTGGACAGGAAATTACGCCCCAGGGGCGCCCGAGCCTTGCCTCGACCGTACGACCGTACCGCACAGGTCGCATGCTCCACCTGTTCATAGCGCTGTCGCTCGTGGGCCTGTCGCTCGGCCAGACACGACCGGAGGCGACCGAGCTGGCGCCGTATGTGCCTTCCTCGCCCGAGGTGGTCGAGCGGATGCTCGCGCTCGCAAAGGTCGGACCGAAGGACGTGGTGTACGACCTGGGGTGCGGCGACGGACGGATCGTCATCGCTGCGGCGAAGAAGTACGGCGCGCGAGGGGTCGGCGTTGACATCGACCCGCAGCGCATCAGCGAGTCGATGGCCAACGCGCGGAAGGCGGGCGTCGAGACGCTGGTGACGTTCAGGCTCCAGGACGCCCTGGAGACCGACGTCTCGGACGCGACGGTCGTGACGCTGTACCTGCTGGCACACGGCAACATCCGGCTCCGGCCGATCCTGCAGACGCAGCTCAGGCCCGGCGCGCGCATCGTGTCGCACACCTACGGCATCGGCGACTGGGAGCCGGATGCGATCGACGCGTTCATCGATTCGAACGGCGGGAAGAAGACGCTGTACCTCTGGCGCATCACGGGCGCGCCATAGCGAGCGCGACGATCTCCCCCACGAGCTCGGTGTAGGTGCGGCCCGACTTGCGGGCCGCCATCGAGAATTCGGCGCGCGAGCTGAGCCATGGGTTCGGGTTCGCCTCGATGACGTGCACCCGGCCATCGGCCTGCAGGCGCATGTCGATGCGGCCGTAGTCCCGGAGCTCGAGCGCCTGGTAGGCCGCGAGGGCGGCCTGCTGCAGGGCGAACACAGTCCCGTCGGGCAGCCCCTCCGCGATGGCGGACTTGGTATCGCGGTACGCCTTCGTCCCCTTGCCCCATTTGACTTCGGCCCCGGCGATCCGCGGCATCCCTTCCGGGAGCCTGGAGAGATCGAGCTCGACGATCGGCAGCGCCTGGGGCTTGGCGTTGCCGATCACGCCGACATACATCTCCCGCCCCTCGATGTACTCCTCGATGAGCACCGGCGAATCGAAGTGCTGGTGCAGCCAGTCCATGCGCTCCATGAGCTCGCGGATCGAGCTGACGACGGCGCTGAACTCGATGCCGATCGAGCCGTCTTCGCGCGCCGGCTTGACGATGACCGGGAACTGCAGGTCGTGCGAGAAATCCAGCCGGCCCCGGAACGACTTCGCGAAGACCGGTGTGTGCACGCCGTGAAAGGCGAAGATCTTCTTCGCGATCGCCTTGTCCTGCGCGAGCATGAGGCCGTGCGTGCCCGCGCCGGTGTACTTCTTCTTGAGCAGCTCCAGGAAGGCGGCGATCTTGAAATCCGCCGTGTCATCGTCGGCGAACGACTCGCACAGGTTGAACACCAGGTCGCAGTCGATCTTCGCCAGCGCCAGCAGGCGCCGGGTGGTGCCGTCGATCTCGTGCATGACCGGCTCGTGTCCGATCCTGACGAGCGCCTCCGCCACCTCCTCCTCGACTTCCTTCTTGTCGAGCGTCCGGGTGACGGGCGACTTCTCGGCGGCCGGGCCGGACCCTTCGTCGTCGTCGACGAGCACGCGATCGTAGAGCACGACGATCTTGAGTTTGCCCATGCCTAGTTTTCGAACCTGCCGCGCGCCAGGAAGTTCATCGCCAGGACCGTGGCCAGCGTCGTGACTTCCACCAGATATCGCGGCTCCTCACCAAGCTCACCCCACAGCTTCATGCGCTCGCAGGTGCGGCAGACCGACTCGATGAGCCCGCGGATGATCGGACGCTGGACCCCGGTCCAGTAGGTGATGTTGTCGACGAGCTCGGTCTTGTGCCTGCTGACGATATCGGCCGCAGGCTTCGATTCCTTTCGTTTCCGGGCCAGAAAGATCTTCCCGAGATGCGCGTCGAGCGCGATATCGATCCGCGCCTGCCGCTCCTCCGCCGCGCGTTCGTAGAACTGCTCGACCGTGTCGCTGATGTCCTCGGGCGTGATGTCGACCTTGCCCGTGTTGACGATCGGATCGAGGTCGGCGACCGCTCGCGCCACGCGGTCCACGTAGCGCAGCTTCCGCATGGCCGGCCACCCCTTGTATTGCCGCCGCCAGGCGCTGCGAGGCGTCAGCCACACGGCGAACGTCTCGGCGAAGTCCTCGTCGGGATGCTTCTGCGCATACCAGCCCTCGATGTGCCGGACGAAGTCCTTGCTGAAGGGCACCGGACGATAGTCGTCGCGGTACGGCCGGAAGAACGGCCCGAACAGCCGCCTCCACGCCGGCGTCGTGTAGAGACGATAGGCGTAGTTGAAGACGTGCCCCGCCTCGTGGCGCATGTACATCATGATCTGGCGCTCGTCTTCGAGCTGGTCGACCGCGTGCTCCAGCTTGCGGAGCTTCGAGTCGGCCAGGTAGAAGGGGATCCCGAGCACCGGCTGCTGGTCCGGGCATCCCCACTCGTCGGTGAGATAGCAGACCGGGCGGAACCTCTTCAACCCGCGCCGGTCGAGCTCGCGATAGAGCTGCTGCACGTACTTCTCGACCTGGGATCCTTCGACACGAAGCCCCAGCTCGCTGACCTTCTTGTCCAGGACCCCGCGAATCTCGGGATCCAGGGACTCGAATTTCACCACGGGGGGATTATAGGTGCGCTCGGTGCGCCGGGTGCGCCTCGCGCGCCTGACTCCGCTCCTCCTCCATGATCGCGAGCGTGTTGCCTTCCGTGTCGTCGACGAACGCTCACGTCATCGCGATCGGCCCGGTCCTCGCAAGCTGCGTCGTGGAGCGCTGGGTCACGACTTGAGCCCCTGCGATTCGAGGAACGCCACGACCGGCTCGGCCGGCGTGCCGCCCTTTTTCGCGTGGGCCATCAGCGGAATGCCGTGCGGGCCCTTCGAGTGCAGCAGGCCAGGATAGGCGGCGAGCATCGCCTTGACGATGTCGAGCTCGCCCAGCATGGCGGCCACGAAGATGTCCATGCGGCCGCCCTGGCTGATGAGGAACTCGGCAATCTCGCGGTTCCCCATGTGGCCCGCGCCGCCGATGCCCATTTCGAAGTCGCCGCCGCCCCAGTCCCATGTCGCGTTCAGGAGGCTGGGCGTCTCGGCAAGCAGCGCCTTCGTGGCGGGGAAATCGCTGTGCGCTTTCCGGACGAACTCGTTGACGAGCGCCGGCGCCAGCGGGTCGGGTCGCTTCGGGACGCTGGATTGGGTCGAGGCCGAGGTCGGGGTCCGGTCAGGCATCCCCTGGGCTTCGGCGAAGCTCAAAGCCGGTGGCGCCGCCAGAGCCGCGAAGAGACCCGAGACCGTTCGGGTCAGGAGCAGACGCCGGGTTGGATCGTGGGTCAAGCGCATTGGTGTGACCTCCTCGCGCGGTCCTGTCGCCGCACCCCGGTCGGGCCCGGGGGATGGCGTGCCAGGGATCGCGTATTTCCGTGTCGGGACACCCGAGAGCGCGCAACGCGGCGTCGATAATCGCGTGCGCTCGTCACATCTTCGTCTACCGCCGGCGCTTCGTCCAGTGCTCCCTACTCTCCTTCGCGACTTCTCCCCTCGTCCGTGTGCCGGCGTGAGCGATCCCAGTCCCCACGGGCCTGGTCGCGGTTCGGATTGCGATACTTCGGTTCTACGTCCTGGGCGGTTTCCTGAGCGATCTCGTCGAGCACTGCACGGCGTACCATCTGGTCTTTCTTGATTTCCTTGCTCTCGCTTCGTTTGCGGTCGGACATGGGGATCTCCTTGGAGAACGGCAGCGCTGGCGGAGGTCCAAGCCGCGTGCCATCCACGCCATCATGGCCGCGCAGGAACCCGGCGAACAACTCAGCCACTTCTCCCTCGGCCTTGGATCGACCAGGCGTCGGGACCGTCAGCGCCGTGACTGGTGACGGCGCGCCTCCGCCTCCCGGCGTTTCTCCGCGCGAATCGTGCGTACGAGCAGCAGGTTGATCGCGACGAGCGCGAGCAGAAGGCCGCCGAGATAGAGCCACAGCAACCGCATGGCCGGCTCATCGTGCCATGAGGCGAAGCCGCGTGCCCCAGTCGTCGCTGACGACCAGGTCGCGTCCGTTGCTCGCGACGTCGTAGCCCGCCGCGACGAGGCTCTGCGCGGCGGCGCGCACGTCCTCGGGGCCGGGCACGAGCAGCTCCCATTCCAGGAGCCGCGCGTCTTCGCCCGTCGCCTGCGACGCGCCTTCAACCCAGGTGTTCGTCCCGAGGTGATGGTGATACCCGCCGGCGCCGAGAAACAGCGCGCCCGGAAAGCTCCACACCGTCTTGTCGAAGCCGAGCCCCACGTGGTAGAGCGCCTCGGCGCGTGCCAGGCTCCCGACGTGCAGGTGGATGTGGCCGATGACGGTGCCGCGCGGGAGCCCTTTCCACGGGCCTCCATGCGCGGCACGCAGCAGCGCACGCAGGTCGAGGGACTCGGTCGCCATGGCGAGCTCGAGTCCGCGCGCGCGCCACTCGCTCCGCGGCCGATCGGCATAGACCTCGATGCCCAGGCCGTCCGGATCCCAGAGATACAGGGCCTCGCTCACGAGGTGATCGGCGGAGGCGACGCGCACGTCCGCGTCCAGGAGATGTGCCACGAATCTCCCCAGCTCGGAGCGTTCGGGCACGAGGAGGGCGAAGTGATAGAGGCCGAAGCGGCCGTGCGGCGGCACGCGCCGCGCGCCCGGCCGCTCGTGCAGCTCCACGAGCGGGGTCTCCTCCCCCTGCGGGCCGAGGATCGCGCTGACGCCGGCTCGCCCGAGCAGACGCAAACCGATAATCCCCTGGTAGTAGTCGAGGGATCGATCGAGGTGTGAGACCTGGAGGCGGACGCGCCCGACGCGCGTCGCGTCGGGCAGCCGGTACCCGGGCGGAGCGAGGCCGTACACCGCCGCCATTCGGGGATTATGACACCCACGGTGAGTACAATCACGAGGTGCGAGAATGGCCGCGCTCGGACCCGCTGAGCGAGCTCCCGTCGGGCGAGCCGGCCAGCCCGCGCGAGCGCTGGCAGGCGGCCATTTACCTCCTCTCCGCCCTCACGCTGACGACGCTCGTCGTGCTGGCGGTCGTCTTCGAGCAGTTCGCCGCGACGGGCGTCCTGCTCGTCGTGTTGCTCTCGTTCGTCGCGACGTACCTGCTTGCTCCGGGGATCGAGCGCGTGCGACACGCGTCGGTCACGACGCGCCGGGGCCGGCCGCTCTCGCGCGGCTTCGCCGTGCTCGTCATCTACGGGGCCGTGGCCGCGGCCGTGCTGCCGGTGTGGGTGCTGGCGGCCCACCGCGTCGCGCCGGCGCTCGAGCGCATGAGCGCGATCGTGCCGCTGCACACGGCACGGTTCATCGACCATCTTCGCGCGAGCGAGATCTGGGCCGACTCGCTCGGCTTGCCGCCCGCCATCCAGCGCGCCGTCGGCAGCGTCACGCGCACCGTCTCGCGCAGCGTCGCCGACGAGGCCCGATCCCTGGGCGCCGAGCTGGCCGGCATTCGTCGTCTCGTGCCGTGGCTCTCGATCGTGCCGGTCGTCGCCTTCCTGCTGCTGACGCGGTGGACGCGGTTCCGCCGCTCCACGACCCGTGTGCTCCCGACGCCGCATCTGCAGTGGCGCGGCAACGAGTTCCTGCGGAATCTCAACAGCCTGCTCGCGGCGTACACGCGCGCGCAGGCGATGTCGGGCGTGATCGTCGGCCTGCTGTGCTGGGCGGGGTTCGGGGCGCTCGGCCTGCCGTACCCCGGCACGCTGGGGCTGGCCGCCGGCCTGCTGGAGATGATCCCCCTGGCCGGTCCGCTCATCGTGGCCATCGTCGCGACCGCGGTCGCATCCGACGGCGTGCTGGCGGTGCTCGCGTTCCTCGCGGCACTGCGCGTCGTCCAGGATTACGTGATCTACCCCCGGCTCATCAGCCAAGCGATGAAGCTGCACCCGCTCGCCGTCGTGCTTGCGCTCTGGGCGGGCGCCGCGCTCGGAGGGCTCGTCGGCGTGTGTCTCGCCGTGCCGGTCGTGGGCGTGCTCCAGGTCACCCTGCGCCATTGGCGCGAGTACCGTGACATCGAAGACCTCGTCGAGGAGACGATTCAAAGGACTACTGCGTGAGTCCGCTCCCTCCTGCCTCTGTGAATCAACGCCGACAGAACCACTTGAAGTGAGGATCGCAGTGGCGAATGGCACGATGCAATCCGCTCGTCACGGCGGCGATCGGCGTCACGGCGCCGGCGAAGGGCCGCGGCGGACGGCTCACTGCAATTCGGAGTGTACGCGCGCGCGCTCACGCTCGATCTGCTCCGGCGTCGCGCCAAGGCGGTTGAGGATCGCCTCGGTGAACGCGAGCGCCACTTCACCCTCTCCTGAAAACACGAGGTCGGCCCCGGCCGCGCGCGTGTCGTGCGCCTCCCGCAGG
>JBOGIW010000110.1:0-11907 GCA_050748045.1 Vicinamibacterales bacterium
GGCGTGACGGTGCCAGACCCGACGGCGGAATCTGGAATCGGCCCGGCGGCCTGGCCCGCCGGAAGCGGGTCGCCGGCGACTGCATCCGGTGGCGCGCCGGCCCCGGCATCCGCGGCGACGAGCGCGAACTGCCCGGCGCCGTTCACCGCCTCGAGGCGCGCCGTGCCGGCACCGTCGACGACCGCCGCCTGGACGGCGATCCATCTCGCGGATGCCTCGTCGTAGCGAGCGAACATCGCCGCCGTGCCCGCATCACTGCCGGTGCGATCGGCCACCGTCAGCGTGGCGGGCGGCGCGAACGTCGGGGGACCGGCGATGTCGACGATGCCGAGCGGCCGCCATCCGACCGGGAACGTCCTGCGCGGCCCGTGTTCGCTGACCCGCGTGAGCTGGATGTCGGCATCCCCGCCCAACGACCCGGGGAGAAGCTGCAACGTGTCCTGCGCCGCGCTCGTGACCGCGCCGCCGAGCAGATCGGTGATGCGCTGCGCAGGCGCCAGGGGCGTGAGCCTGGCGTCGAGGATCTCGGTGAGCGGTCCGTTCGACGCCGTGGCATCGCGCTCGACGATGGTGAATCCCGGCCGCGAGATCCGAAGCCGGGGCTCTGGGTGACCGGGAACGAGGAGATACCGGCCGCGCGCGTCGGCGTTCCTGCTGGCCAGCACGACGCCGGCCGGGTCGAGCGCCTCGACCGTCGCCCCCTCGAGCGGGAGACTCCGCGTATCGTCGAAGACCTCGCCCACGACCGTCCCCGCCGCCGGGGCCGTCCCTGCCGTGAAGAAGCTGGAGGAGAAGGGATACGGTGGCGGGATCCCGGCCGCATCAGTGACGCCCGTCGTCACGGTGAGATCGATCCGGCTGCCTTGCTGGAGCGGCGCGCGCGGCACGAGCGTGACGCTGCGCGCATCGCCGGCGAGCGTGAGGTCCGCGGTCAATACCGTGGACTGGCTGGCGAGGAAGATGGTCGTGCCCGTGGCGCTCTGCGGATCGACCGGTTCCGAGAACGTCACCGTGATAGCCGTCGCCGTCGGGACGTCGAGCGCCTGATCGGCCGGCGTGGCGCCCGTGACCGCCAGCAGTTCCGCGTCGAAGAAGGCGGTCAGCGTCCGCCGGGCGAGATTGCCGGCGGCATCGACGCAGGCAATCGCCAGCTCGTTCCGCCCGGGCACGAGCGTCGCCTCGCTGCTGAACGTGCCGCCGTTCACGACGAGCGGCTCGCCGCCGAGCGTGCACGAGGTGGCCGTCGCGTCCGCTACGAGGCCCGTCACCGGCAGCAGCGCTTCCGTCCGCACCGCGCCGTCTGCGGAGGAGGTCACCGTGATCGCGGGAGGAACCGTATCGAGCGTCACGCGCCGGACGAGCGACACAAGCTCGCCGCGATCGTTCCGCGCGCGCACGAGGAGATTGTTCGGGCCCTCCACGAGCGGGACTCGCCGCGCCTCGAACGTGCCGCCCGTGACGATCGCGGCAACGTCCTGCACGACGACGCGCGCGGTTGAATCGTTGACCGTGCCCCTCACGACGATCGGCGACGCGCCGAGCGTCTGGCCCTCGGCGGGCTCGGCGATCGCCATCGCCAGGAGCGCCGCCGAGATCGTGACCGTCGCCGTGGCCGTGTGCGTGCCGCCCCGCCCATCGCTTGCCGTGACGCTGGCGGTGAACGTGCCGGCCGCGGCGTAGGCATGCGCCGGCGCGGGGCCGGAGCCCGCCGTGCCGTCGCCGAAGTCCCAGGTGAACGTCAGCGCGTCGCCGTCCGGATCGCTCGACGCGCTCGCATCGAACGCGATCGCGTCGCCGGCACGGCCCGCGTACGGGCCTCCGGCGTGGGCGACGGGCGGCTGATTCGGTTGCACCACGGTGAAGCCGGCGTCGCGCGTCGCCTGCTGCACGCCGGTGCGGACCGTGACCGTGCGCGGTCCAGGGGCCGCCATCGAGTCGATGGCGATCTGCGCCGTGGCGCTGGTGGCGCTCGTGACCGTCACCGGCCCGAAGCCGCCGGCAGCGGCGCCGCCGACGGAGATGCCCGGGCCGAAGCTCGCCTGCGTGGAGCCCTGGACGAAGTTGGTGAAGGTCGTGTTCAACGCGACCGGCAGCGCCTGACCCTGGTTCGCGCTGTCCGGCACGATCGACGTGATCGATGGAGGCGGGTTGATCGTGAGCGCGGCCGTGTTGCTGCTCGCGAAGGCAACGCCCGTGCTCGTCGTGCCTGAAAGCGAGACCCTGTATGCCGTCGGCGCCGCGACCAGGATGGACGAAGGAATCCGGAACGTGACGCGCCGCGTGCTGCCGACGATCGTCTGCACCGCCAGGGCGGCGGTCGAGCCTGACGGGCCCGCGCCGGCCGTGGCGGGGGCGAAGGACACGGTCACGTTCGCCGGGGGAATCGTGCCCGCAGGGTAATTCGATCCGGTGACGGTGATGTTATGAATGCCCGGCTGGCCTGACGTGGGGCTGGTGGATGGCTGCAGCGTGATGCTGGACTGCGCCCGGGGCCATGTGCCTGCCGCGGCCACGACCCAGCACAGAATCCAGAACAGACGCCAGCGTGCCGACACCGTCATGTCTCTGAGAGCTCCAGAAACGCAGCAACCGCCCGACTACCAGAGCAGGGTTCCGTCCCGATGGAAGACGAATGCAACTGCAGTGAAGACCGAGCCCGACTCCGCGCGTGCTACGTCCTGCGCCGAGAGGCGATCCAGAGACCAGCCAGTCCGGTTCCAAGCAGTGCAAGGCTTCCAGGCTCAGGAACCGATTGAGTCGGAGGAGCCGCATCGATGTCGATGATGGCGAAGTCGCCCGGGAGGAGGAACTCGCCCGCTGAAGGCAGAAGCGTGACGAGAATCGCATTCGAGGGAGCGACGAGCGTTGTCCCGTCGGCCAGCAGAAAATCCTGCGCGCTCAAGGTGGCCGAGAAGGTCGCCGAGACGAACAGATCGAAATCAGGGAACAGGGCGTCTCCGAACACGCCCGGGCCGACGTCGCCGGCGGTGAAGATCTCAGTCGCTCCGTCCTGGCGCGTCAGGCTGAGCGTGCCGTTCAGGAACGCCAACGGCCCGAACACCGGGAAATCGGGGGGCAGGCTGAAATCGCCGGTGAAGTTCGCGACGCTGAAGGCGTTGAGGCCGTCGGGACCGGGAATGAACGTGTCGAAGGAGACGATCCCTATCGGGACCGCGGAAGCCGGCGGCGGACTCGCGAGCGACGCGAGCGCGACGGCGAACATGACCAGCCGCCGTATCCAAGCGACCGACACAAGTGCTCTCCCTGTGGCAGGCGCCGCAGCACGCGCCACGTTTGGCAACTGAACCTTTGCAAAAGCCGAGCGATTATGGAAGAGCAAGCACCATACCACGGCTGAGCTCGCTTGCACGCAGAAAGATTGGCGCTTCACACTCGTGAAACGCGCGTCTCAGACTTGGAGCGTGGAAGTCGTCTTCGGAGGCGACAGTTGTCTCCGAACGGAGTGTCTTCGGCGGGATCTGGCTGCTATGTCACTGCGATGGCTGGCCCGTCCAGCGCGCCCGCAGTGCCGCGCGGTCCACCGCGGCGCCGCGCAGATACACGTTCGCGATGCGCCGCGTGTGGGTGATGTCGTCGAGCGGGTTCGCGTCGAGCACGAGGAAGTCGGCGCTCTTGCCGGCTTCCATGGTCCCCGCGTCCCGGAGTTCCAGCAGGTCGGCCGAGTTGCGCGTGGCGGCGACGATCACCTGCGCCGGCGTCATGCCCGCGGCCACCATGTCCGCCATCTCGACGTGGGGCGCCCAGGGGGTATTGCCGTCGGTGCCGAGCGCAATCCGCATGCCCGCCTTGCTTAGCGCCACCAGGTTGCGGGCCTGGATTGCAAATCCCTTCTGCGCCTCAGGGCGGTCCGTCGCCGCCGCCTGCAGCTTCTGCAGCTCGGCCGCCGGGATGCCGTCGCGCAGCCAGCCCGGATCCGTGGCCACGCCTCGATCCGGAAGGTTCGGCACGAGGACGACGTTCGGGCGCTCTTTGACGAGCGCGACCATCTCCTCGTCAATGTCCCGGTCACGCACGCCGTGGGCGAAAGCATCGATCCCCGCACGCAGGAGCCCCTTCGCATCGTCGAGCGAGAAGATGTGGGCCGTCACGCGGAGCTCGTGACGGTGGGCTTCGTCGATGACCGCGACGTACAGATCGGGAGTGAGCTTCTTGTACTTGCCGCCGCGGTCGTCGACCCAGATCTTCACCAGGTCGACCTTCATCGCGGCCAGCTCCTGCACGGCCTTGCGAGCGTCGGCCGGGCTGGTGATCCAGTACGGGATATCGGTGCGTCCTGGCTCCGGCGTGGTGATGCCGCGTCCAGCCGTACGATAACGAGCCGCATCGGGAATCGTCTCGTGCCGCACCTGGAACGGAGCATCGCCCGTGTCGTGCCCCAGGCTCATCGCCAGCCCGACGCCGTAGTAGGCCCTGCGCCGCAAGTCCTCGACGAGCGCCTCTCGCGTTCGGCTGAGATGCGTGTGCGTATCGATGATCGCCGGCATGACCGTCTTGCCCGCGAGATCGACGCGGGTCGCCCCGTTCGGGATCTGCACGTCACCCGTCCTGCCGACGGCGGCGAAACGCGTGCCCTGGACGAGGAAGGTGGCGTTCTCGATGGCCGGCCGGCCGTCACCTGGAATGAGCCTGGCTCCCTGGAAGGCCGTGGCGGCGGGAGCCCGAGCCTGACCGGCCGCCCCTGATGAGGAGGCCAGGAACGCGGTTGCGGCGACGAGCGCCAGGCCGGCGGCGAGAACGGTGCGGCAGGGTTCAGCGGTCAGTCGGCGCATCGGAGCCTCCAGGGTGAAGCAGGCGAGCAATCTTACTCCTGGAAGCGCGTGGACCTCGCCATGGAACCCGAATGGGGCATTCGATCCGCCGCCGGCCGAGTTCACGCGAGAGAGAAACCGTTGTGCAGATTACTTCGCCGGTTCGGCGCCCGAATCGCTGCGTTTCAACATTCTGCCCAAATGCCGGGCCAGCCTGGCGGGAACTCCGCGCTCAATGTGATCGGTGCTGCCCGAGCTTTCGGGAAGGGCAAATGAAAAGTGATCGCCGTCGCGATGAACGCGGGTAGACGAATGCGATGCCCGTTCGCTGATCTGGCGTGTCGTCCTGGTGACTTCGAGAATGGCCGCCGTCGCGATGTCGGTCATGTCATCAGGATACAGCGAGGCCGCCCGTGGTTCAAATCCCCTGGAACGGAGTTGAGATTCCCGCGGGACGCCTTTCACTGACGGCCGACCTGCCCCTCTCCAACTGGCTGGTTCGTGGCCTCGATCTTCAGCAGGGCAGACACGACCCCGGTCAATTCAAGGAGAAGAGGTGTCACCATCGCCTGGAAGACGGGGAGCCGTTCGTCCAGGTCGCCGATGATCCCGGTCCTCGTCGACTGAACGTTCAGAACCCCGATCCTCTCGTTCGCCGCACCGATCAGCGGACGGCTGATAAAACTCTTGACTGCCGAGCCCGGCCCCTCGGCAAAGTAAGTTCTGACGGCATCGATGACGGCTGGTTGGAAGTCGCCTTTATCGCGACACCAGGCCGCCAGGGTCGAAGCATCGCTGTAACCATCCACATCACCTGTCAGGAAGGCCTTTGGTGCGCCAGGGAGCACGGTCCACCTTCCGTTCCGCTTCAGCGTCGTGGGAACCGGCAGGGCAATCTTGGGCGCGCCAGGATCGGGTTCCGGTTTCTCGGCCAGTTCGGATGTAGCTGAAAGCTCCTTTCGTAGTAGCAGGAGGCCGGCAAACTTCGACAGATCGCTCTCCGGCGCGGAAAAAAGCAGTGTTACCCCGTCAGATAGAACGGTGGTCGCCGGTTCGCGGTAGATCATCACGTTGGCCGAGTACACGGCTGACCCCTTACCGGTGAGCGGCTGGTCGTCAAAGATCAGCGCCAGGCGGGCAATCGAGTTCAGCAAAGTACGGGCGAATGCGGCCAACTCCACAGGCGTGATGGATGATTCCGTTGAGCGTGGAAGAATAAGGGCCAGTCCTCTGTGAGCGCTGGTCACCACTTGGGCAAGTTGCCCCTGAAAGGCTCGTGGAGGCATTGTTCGGACAAGCGTTTCAAGCTGCGCCCGGTTTCGATCGTCCCAGAGTTGGCGGCGGAAGAACATCAAACCAAACGCCACAACACAACTCCAAAACATCACCGCTCGTGGCGACATGAGGCCGGTCGAGGAAGACCACGTCAGCGGAAACGAGCCTGCAATGTCTGACTGATAGACGGATCCCAGGACGCCGGCGATCACGGCGAGCACCGTCGTCAGCGTTGCGAAGGCCGGTGACGAAGCGATGGGTGGCATCGGTCAGGAGGACTGCATCGGTACAGGTCACACAGCGCGCGAGGGTGGTTCGAGATGCTATAACCGCAGCCGCCAGTGCCGCAATCCCGATTCGCGCGCTCCGCTTGGCCACCGATGCCAAGACACGGTCAAGATGTCTGACGAATCGCTGCACGTCACGGTTGAGTGCTATGCCGGCCACCAGGGTGAAGAGACGCCGCGCGCCTTCATCCTTGGCGGCCGTCGCATCCTCGTGGACGAGGTCATCGATCGCTGGCTGGCTCCCGATCACCGCTACTTCAAGGTCAAGGGCGCCGACGGCCACGTCTACATCATCCGGCACGACCCGATCGGCGACCGGTGGGAGCTGGCGATGTTCCAGGATTGACCGGGCGCGGCCGAATTCGCGGGTCAGGTCGTGGTGCGCGTAGCTCCTCGAAAGCGGATGACGCCAGGAGGCGATCAACCAGTTCTTCGACGACGGCGGCGGCGTGCGGCCTGACGGCCTGTAGCCGTGCCGCCTTCCGCACCACGGACGGCAATCTCGACGAGTCTGCCGGCAACATCCTGCACTTCACGGAGCGCAGCCTCGTATTCCTGGACACGACGTTCGAGCTCGAGAATGCGAGCCGAAGCTGGGACATCGGCGCCTCCTCCCTCATGGTGGAGCGCCGATCGTTTCTCGCCGGTGTGACGTGTGAGGTCACTTTCCGAGACCGCGATCCCGTATCGTTCGCTGATCACCATCGCCGCGAGCATCTCGTATGGCAGGTCGTACAGCCTGCCCACGGCGCGCAGCGTGTCCGGGTCGGGGCTCTTCGTCTTTCCTTCTTCCAGCCATCGGAGCGCCTGGTAGCTCAGGCCGATGCCGCGTCGCGTGGCGATGTCGGCGGCCTGCGACTGCTTCCACCCTCTGGCTTCGCGCATGTCCACGAGGAACGACCCGAACTTCTGGAGAAACACCGGGCGACCAGGCATCCCAGAGCCGATCGTAGCCCTGGCATGTCGCACTGCAACGTCCGGCGCCAGAATGCTCTTGACACGATAACGAGTATACGGCAGAGTTGATGGTGCAATGCACCGAGTTTCCGGCAACGGCGCCGCCGCGATGCAGCGAGATCCGGCGGCGACGGTTCGGGCGGGCGCCGATCTCGCCGCGAGCGGAGGCGTGAACAGCTCTACCGTGTGCCGGCTCTCGGCGAGGCGGCACTGGACCGCCAGGCCGGAAGAAAAGCCGGCAGTTCCGCCCGTTTGCCCGTCGCGCGGGTGTTTCGTTTCAGCGGTCGACCAGGGGGTGGCCGGCGGGTTCGCGCCCGCGTGGAGTCCTGCTGTCGTGGTTGAGACGCGTGGCGCGAATGGCTGGACCCTGCGGGTGTTCCGGACGGTGCGCGTGCTGTAGGGGCCGGTGCGATGCGCTTCAACGGCGATTACCCGCGCCGCTGGGCTGAGCTCCTCGAGGTCCTGACGCCCGATGAGGCCGCGGGCTGCCGCGCGTATGCGCGGAGCCGCGGCGTCCGTATCGAATCCCTGTCAGCCCCCGCCGCCGAACGCGTGTTCACGGAATGGCGGCTTGCCGGCAGCCCGCCGGCAGCCGACGGCGAAGGCCGGCATTGATGGCGGCGCGGCACGGATGGCCGCAGGCGCCACCGCCACGATCGCCGGGAGCCGGCGCTCCGGATCCCTCCCGCCCGCCGGTCTGGTTTCGACTCGTGCTCGCGCTGCTCCTGGCCGCATGCCTCCTCGGCGCGTGGCAACGGCCACCTATCCGCGCCGCCGGCCTCGGCGCCCGTCAAGGACAGCCGTCGTCGTGGACGCCGGCCACACGCCTGGCCTCGGGCGTCTTCATCGGGACGGCGATCGTCTGGGTCCTGTTCTTCTGGAACGAGTAGCGCATCTGATCTAAAGATTAGCCGCCCGCTGGCCGATTTTCAGACCGCCGGCGTCGCCGCGGCAACGACGCTGCAAGGCGCGTCGTTCGTCCGTTCGCGCGTCCTCGCCGGAGAATCCAATCTCCCAGGCACGGGGGCCACGTGGCCTGCCGTCGTGTGGCCCCGTTATAATGACTGGTTCGCCCCTCCGCCGAGCCGGACGACCGTGAACGAGCTCAACAACATCGATCGCTACGAGACGATCGACCTCCTCGGCCGAGGAGGCATGGGCTCGGTCTATCTGGCGCGCGACCCGCTCATCGACCGATACGTCGCCGTCAAGGTCCTCGATTCCGCGTTCGATTCGGCCGCCCGCGAGCGCTTCACCCGCGAGGCGCGGGCCGCCGGCCGGCTGCACCACCCGAACATCGTCACCATCTTCGACGTCGGCGAACACCAGGGCCGCCCATTCATCGCCATGGAGTTCGTGCCTGGTCACACGCTCGCGGCGCTGATTCAGCAAAAACGGCTCAGCCTGGTCGAGACGCTCCGGCTCGTGGCGGACGCCTGCGCGGGACTCGCGTACGCGCATCGTGCCGGCATCGTTCATCTCGACATCAAGCCGGAAAATCTCATCCGGCACGACAGCGGCGTGCTGAAGGTCCTCGACTTCGGCATCGCGCGCGTGCTCACGACTGACACCGCGCACACCCAATCGATCCTGGGAACGCTGCGCTACATGGCGCCGGAGCAGGTGCGCGGGCAGGCGCTCGATCGGCGCAGCGACGTGTTTGCGCTGGGATGCGTGCTGTACGAGGCGATCGCGGGGGAACCGGTCTTCAAGGGGACGGTGCACGACCTTCTCTCACGCGTCATGAACCCGATGCCGGTGCCGTCCCTCGCCGACGTCGTGCCGGGCGTGCCTCCCGAGCTCGTGCGGATGACGGCGCGTGCGGTCGCCGCCAGCCCTGACGACCGGTACGACGATCTCGAGGTCTTGAGGCGCGAGCTGGAAGCGCTGCGGAGGCAACTGGATCACGCGCCGGAGGACACGACGCAGAGGGCCGTCCGATCGAAGACCGTCGAAGGCGCCGGCAGGAGCGCGCCCGAGACGACCGGATTGAACCGCGCGGCCGAAGCCCTCGACGACCGGACCGATTCCGCGGTCGTTCCGGCGCCCAAGGCGGTGAACGCGCGCCGCCGGCGCCGACTGGCGTGGGCGGTCGCCGCAGTCGGTCTGTTTGCGGCGGGGGCGGGCGCCCTCTGGCTGTCACGCCTCGACGAGACCAGTCCTCTGGCTTCTCGGGCCGCCGCCGAAGAGGTCGAACCCGCCAGACTCCCCGTGGCGCCTCCGCCAACGCCAGCGACCGGAGAAGCAGGCTCCGAGGCCGCGAATCTCGATCGAGCGGCCGTATCGGGTCGCGGCGACGCCGCCGGCGTCGAGAAGCAGGTGTGGCGCCTCCTCGCTCAGCGCGATCGGTCAGGCGCACTCACGCTGCTGCGGGCGCAACGCGGGCGGCTGAGCGATCGGCTCATGAACGAGCTGGTCGCGGCCGCGCGAACGTCGGCCACCGCCGCGCAACAGGCTGCCGATCGACGAGATCGCAACGTCGCATCGTCCCGGCCCTATCGATCGGGCGTCGACGAGCTCGATCACGCGACGGCTCTCCTGGCCGGAGGCGAGAGCATCGACGCGATCGCCGCCCTGTGGCAGGCGGCCGACCTGTTCGTGCGCGCCGGCGCCGATGGCGGCAACGCAGGCGCAGCGGAGCCGCCGGGCCCATCGTCGCGGGCGGAACCGGGCCCATCCCCATCGCGAATCGAAGGTCAGTCGTCACCGCTGGCAGGACCGTTGGCATCAACTTCGATGAGCGCGCCGCCGGCCTCCGCTCCAAACACCGATGGCGCGCCAGTCGGTCCCGCGCGTCCGGTCGAGACGGCGGAGGATCCGCCGGATCGCGCGGAGCATGCCGCGGGTGGCTCGGCGCCCGTCGCTCCGGCACCCGAGGAATCCATCCGCGCGGTATTGAAAGCCTACGAGGCGGCGTACGACGGGCGCGACGCGGCCGCTCTGCGCCGAATTGTCCCTGGCCTGTCATCGGAGCAGTGGGAGGCGGTCACCCGGACGTTTGCCGACGCCGTCAGCTACGACGTGGACCTCACGCTTCTCGCCATAAACGTCACCGGCTCTACGGCCACGGCCACCTGCCTGGTGGCGCATGCCCTGGTCCCGAAGATCGGCAGCGCCTCGCGCAACGCTCCACTGGAAACACGGTTTCACCTGCGCCAGACATCGGCCGGGTGGGTGATCGAGCGCATCGAGCGCGGCTCGGCGCCGTGATCTCGAGGTCCGGGAGACCAACCACGACGGCGTTCAGCGCGGACGTTTCACTCAGAACCCGTAGTCGATCCCGATGACCGGGGTGATCCGATCGCGCAAGCCGGCCTCGGTGAGAGGAAAGAGCAACCCGGCCGTGACGAGAATGCTGCGCCACGGACTGAACCGAACGCCGGCCGATCCCAGGAACAGCCGCAGATTCCCGGGCTCGAACTGGAGCTCCCGGCGGGTCACGCTCTGAATCTCGTCCTGCACCGGGCGTCCGCCGCCCCCGCCGCCCCCGCCTCCACCGCCGCCGCCCATGCCGGTGGCCCCGGGGACGAACTCGAAGACCTTGTCGGCCTCGCGCAGCCTCCCGGCGTCGAGGAGCGTGCGGCTCAGGATATCGACCGCCAACGTGGTGCGAGGCGACATCACCAAGTCGAATCCGGCCGCGCCGTTGATCTCGTCGCGCAGTCGAGTGCGCGGAAGGGCGCCGCGGCTGGAGACCGTGTATCCGAGGTTCAGATGTGGAGAGATGCGACCGCGCGTGAACGAGGCGATGGCGTAGAGGCGCCCCTGGACTCCGCCGGTTCCGAGCAGGTTCGTCTCGTCGCCGGTTGGGACACGGAGGTCGAGTGCGCCGGCCAACCCACCGCCGGTCACCGGCAGGAACAGGTACTTCGCGCGAAGCACCACGTCGCCCAGGCCGCTTGCCTGGCCTGACGCACGAAACGTCTGCTCATCAGGATTCGGTTCCTCGAAGGCATGAATCGTCGGCTCGGCTGCCGTGGCGAGACGTTCGATGCTCGCGATGACACTGGCGTCCATGCGCACCCGGACGAACGGGATCGCGACGCCGATGTCGAGCCGGTCGTGCGCGCCGTAGTTCACGGAGAGCACCGTCGTATCGGTGACCAGATCGAGCGCGAGGGCGGCGTTGACGAGGTCTCCCTCGAAGGCCGGCGTCAGCAGCGACTCGTCAGGCTGCGAAACGGCCCCGCCACCACGGCTGCAGCAGTCGATATGCCGCACCAAGAACGTCAGCTCGCGCTGGCGGAGGTTGCGTCCTTCGAAGGTGTCGTAGGTCGCGCGCTGATACCCCAGGCCCACGCTGAGCTTCGTCCGCCCGATCGTGAGCGCCCGTTCGGCGAAGGACGGCCCGAAGCTCTGGCTCGCCCGCGTGAAGGTGCCGAGCGCCGGGTCGTAGGTGTAGGTGAAGCCGCCGGACGGCGAGCCGACTGGATAGGTCGACAGCAAGGTGAGCAGCGCCTGGTTGAACTGTCCCGGCACCTCGAGCAGATCGGCCCCCGGCTTGAAATGCGCCTGATGATTCGGCTGGTCGGGGAGGTTCGTCGGCTGGAGCCCGATCGTGTTGCCGAGAAGCTGCGGAAGGACCTCGGAAAGTGGCAGTTGCTGCGCCGCCGCGGAGC
>JBOGIW010000111.1:0-2301 GCA_050748045.1 Vicinamibacterales bacterium
GCCGGGACGCGCTCACGCGTCCCGGCCGGCGGCTCTCGATGCGCTACGGCGCGGTCGTCTCGCAACTGCTGATGTGGATCTGCAGGTTCCCGTGGGTGATCGTCACGGGGTCGATGGTGGTGGGGTCGCCGTCGATGTCGATGAGCAGGAGATTCGCGGCGGCGGCGTTCCACACGTGCAGGAAGTACCGGTCGATGTCCGCGCCGTCCTTCGCGCCGCTGCTGCCCGGCTCGTTCCGGTCCTCCGCCCGCGCGAAGAACTCCACGGTCCCGTGATCGACTTTGTTGCCCTGAATTCCCTTCAACGTCCCCGTGCCACGGAACTCGATGAAGTTGAACGGCGTCACCGGCGACTCGGACCCGGGAGGCACGTTCGGGTCCTCGATGTTCCCGCAGCGCACCACCTGGATCTGCCACCCCTGGAAGTGCAGCTTCAGCGCGTGCGCGATGTGGTTCCACTGCCCGCCTTCGCCTGAATCGGTGTTGCACCCGGGATTCACGTTCCCGCCGAAGCTGTGCTTCGGCCCGTGCTCCGCCATCATCGTCCCGGTCGTCGGATTGAACTTCGCCCCTCCGCCGGTGAGCCAGCACCTGGCCTCGACGCACACCGGGCTCTGGACCAGGAAGACCACGTTCGGCACCGAGAAATCGAAGTTCGAGACCAGTTGCGACCCTCCCGACGGACTGAGGACGATCGACCCGGCTGGCAGGCTCGTCCCGTCAAGCGTAACGGTGTAGCTGTTGCCGAAATCCGGCAGGTCCATCACGTAAAATCCGGTCGCATCGGTGATGGCCTCGCCGCTGAACGTGCCGTCGGTCGACGTGACCAGGATCCGCACGCCGGCCATCGGCGCGTCCGTCGCGTCGACGAGGCCATTCTGGTTGCCGTCGCAGAACACGTTTCCTTTCAGGTGCCAGGCGTAACTCGGGGTGGCGCTGGCGGCCAGGAACAGGCAGGCCGCTCCAACAAGCGCAAGGACTCTGGACATCGAACCCCTCCTTGGGGAAGCTCTTTCGGCGAGAAAGAGGATCGCCGCGCCGCTGGCGAGGTTCATGCCAAACCGACACCCCATCCGTATGCACGTTTCTTCACCCGTCACGTCTGGAAAGGCGCCTCCCGCTACCTCAGGCGCGACTTTAGTCGGCGCGTGGGGCGATACGGGCGCGGGCGGCTCTCCCGACCGGCACACGGCGCCATCACGTCCGTGGTGCAATTCTTGGGTACTCCAACCGACGCCCGTCGCTCGCGCCCCTCGGCTCGTCGAGGAAGGTCGGCCGCATGCTCGTCAGCGTCGTCATCCCCACCTGCAACCGCGCCTCGATGATCGGCGACGCCATCGACAGCGCTCTGCGACAGACCTACTCGAAGCGCGAGATCATCGTCATGGACGACGGCTCCACCGACGAGACGCCGGCCGTTCTGGCCCGGTACGGTTCCGCGATCCGCGTCCTGCGGCAGCCGAACGCCGGCGCCGGCGTCGCGCGCAACCGGGCCATCGACTCGGCCCGGGGCGACCTCATCGCCTTCCTCGACGACGATGACGAGTGGTTCGACTTCAAGCTGGCCCTCCAGGTCGCCATCCTGCGGGCGCGCCCGGACGTCGGCTTCCTCTTCACGGAGTTCGTGGTCCGGAAGGAGGAGGACAACCAGGTCCTCCGCCGCGGCGCCAGCCTCTGGCTGAACGCCCAGGCCGACTGGGCCGCCGTGTACGAGCGGGCGCAGCCGTTCTCCGCGCTCGGCATCGGCCCACCGCCAGGCGAAAAGGACTTCACGATCTACAGCGGCAATCTCTATCGGCCGCTGCTCCACCACTACTACGTGCTGCCGACGACCGCCGTCGTCCGCCGCGCGGCGGTCGGGCACGACGTGCGCTTTGCGGAAGGGCCGATCGTGTACGAAGACTGGGAATTCTTCGCGCGGCTCGCGCGCACGCAGGACGGCGCCTTCGCCGACGTTGAAACGGCCGTCAACCGTGGCCACCGCACGCCGGGCCGCTTGACGCTCTGCAGCGCCCTCGTCAAGCACAGCGCACACGTTGCGATGCTCGAGGGCGTGTGGGAGAAGGACCCCGCGTTCATGGCCGCGCACGGTGGGGAGCTACGCGCGCTCAAGAGCGAGCTCCTGACCCAGATGGCGAAGCATGCGCTCCTCGAGGAACGCCCGGACCTTGCGCGCGAGGCACTTCGCCGGCGGCGCCGGCTCGCGGCGAGCCCGCCTCGCGCGGACACGGCACTCTACGCCGTCCTGTCTCACGCCCCCGGCGGTGCGGGCGCGCTCCGGCTCGCGCGCCGGAGCCTGCAC
>JBOGIW010000112.1:0-6949 GCA_050748045.1 Vicinamibacterales bacterium
GAGACGAGCCACGTGGTCACGCCCGCGATCCGCATCCAGTGCTCTGCCGTCATCCACGTCCATTGTACGGCCCGGCGGCGACGGCCCGGAGTGCCGGAAGTCATGGTCCGGTACACCTGCGGTACCAGCTTCGCGCGCCGCGCGATCAGATGCACTGGTGGTACGTCCACGTGGACGGAATGCTCGGCTCCGCCATCGCCGCGCTGACCGCGGTCGCCGTTGTCAACGCGCCGAGGCTCGGCCTCCCCGTGGACTCGCCCGTCGTGTGGTTCGGGCCGGCGGCCGTGCTCGTTCCCGTCACGAGCGCGTGGATCGGATACTACCGGCGCCGGTTCGCTACCGCGCCTGGAGCGCGTCGAGATACTTCGAAATCAGTGCCTCCTGCGGCCCCTTATAGGCCCTCGCATACCGCGTGAGCCGGGCGCGCTGGTCGTCCGAGAGCCCGACCTTCGCGCGCGAGGCGACCTCGTACTGCGCCATGATCATCGAGAAGAGCGCATCGGGATCGGCCGGGTGCTTCGCCAGGTACGATTCGAGCACCGGCACCGCGTCGTGGTAGCGGCCCGTCATCACGTACGCCATCGCCAGCCGCTTGGCGATCTGATCGTCGGCGGGACGCTCGGCGAACGCGGGCTCGAGCACGTCGATGACCGAGCCTGGCTGCCCCGTCCGAAGCCGCGCGTCGGCGAACGCGGCGTAGGCGAACGAGGGCCGTCGGACCTTGCCGATGCCGAGCTGCCAGACGCCCGCGGCGTCCTGGTCGCGGCCGGCCCCGGCGAGGAGCGCGCCGAGATAGAAGGCGCCCGGGAAGTATTCGCGCCTCGGCCCCGCCGCGTTCTGGAACTGCGTGGCCGCCTGCTCGTGCTGCCCTTTCGTCAGGAGGTCGAGCCCGCGAAAGAACATCGCGGCCGGCTGGTCCCCGTCTGACAGCGCGTCGAGCGCGGCCGGGCCGTAGCGGCCGGCGCGCGCCTCCGCCATGGCGTCCTTCAACGCGGGGGACGCCTGCTGCACCACGTCGAGCACGGCGGAGACGACGTCCGGCTTCAGCATCATCTCGCGATCGAAGCGCCCGATCGACGCCAGCATCGACGAGGGCACCGCGACGGTGAAGCCCTCCTCCGCGGTCCCGGCCGGGACGGCGTCGAGAATGAACGGGCGCACGAGCAGGCCCACGGGCTTCCCGCCGCGCGTGATGCTCGCGCGCGCCACGTAGCGGCCCGGCGGCAGCATGCGGGTCGTGACGACGGCGTGGGCAATCCGCGACTCCTCCGCCTTGGCCGGCACGATCTGCGCGGGCGCGGCCGTCAGCGGCTCGCTTCCCTCGTGGTCGGCGATTTCGATCGTCACCGCCGTGTCGTCGAAGGTGGCGGGTTGTGCCGCGTACAGCTCGACGTAGGCCGCGACGCGGCCGTCGGACACGCGTGGCTCGACCTGGGGGCGGAGCGGCTGGTTCCCGGCGAGGCCGCCGACCATCAGGTCGCCGACGGCGAGCTCCTCGCCTGCGGTCTTCCACGCCCGCACGTCGCGGATGATGCTGCCGCGCCGTCCCTCGCCGTCCACCACGCCGAAGCGCACGTGGTAGTTGCCCGGATCGACCACCATGCCGGCGATGAAGCCGAGCGGAGCGTTTCCGCCCGTGTCGAGCGGCTCCAGCTTCCGTTTCTCCTGCCCGCTCGACGCGACGTTGCCCTGGTCGTCGATGAGCACGTAGCCGATCGTGTACTCCGCGGCCGACGCTCCCGGCTGCCCGACGTCGGCCGCGAGCACGACGCGCACTTTCTCGCTGTCGCTGTCCTGGTACGAGTAGCTCGTCAGGCGCAGCGGCACCTCGGCGACGGCGAACGGCGTCTTGAGGGCCGACACGAGACGATCCTGCGGCGTGGCGCGCCCTCCCGTGGCGGCCGACAGCACAAACGCGCGGCGCGACCGTACGGTGACGTTCCGGCGACGGACCTCCACGTCGATGCGATGGCGCTTGCCGTCGCGATCGCGCGCCGTCTGCTCGACGCCGAGGAGATAGTACGCGGACATCTCCGACGCGAGGCGCTCGAAGATGGCGTCGCCGGTTCCGATCACGCGGAAGAGCGCCCCGCGCGAGAGGCCCGCGAGGTTCTCGAGGCCCTGCACCTGCAGCTCGCGATCCTCGCCGGCCGACGGGGGAAGCTGCGACTGCGTCACCTCGAAGCGCGGCACGTCCATGAGCAGCACGTTGATGCTGACGCGTCCCATGGCCGCGAGGCGCACGATCTCGTCCAGCTCGCCCCCGACGCCGTCGAGGATCAGCCCCTCCGAGAGCAGGATCATGTTCTTCGGCCCCTCGACGAGCGCCAGGTCCGTGAGCAGATCCTGCAGCCCGCGCAGCGCCATGGAGGTGTCGAGCCGCTGCGCCGTGATCATGTCACCGGCCTCGAGCTCGACGTCGCGCTCGCAGCGCTCGAGATCGGCGCCCTGCATCATCGCGCACTCGCGCATCACGACCGTGCGACGCGTAATCTCATCATGATTGTCGACGATCGCCTTCGCCTCCCAGACGCCGATGTTGAAGCGGCCCCGGTGGCGCGACTGCACCCCGGTGACGCGCCCCATGGCGTTCCGGATCTTCGCGTGGTCCGTCGTGAAGTCCACCGCCACGCCCGGCTGCGGATACGCGATGAACGCGACCTTGTCGGCCGGGCTGAGAAGGGCCAGGAACTTGGCCGCCGACGCCAGCAGCGGCCGCGCGGCCCCCGGGCGGATGTTCGACTGGTCGACCGCGATCACGATCATGCGGCCGTTCGGCGGCGTCAGGTTCGACGTGAAGAAGCTCTCGGTCTCCGCGTCCTCCTTAGCTTGCTTCTTGGCGGCCTCGACGTCGATCCGCACGTGCTCGGCCGACACGACGCGGCGGACGTCGCCGTCGATCTTCACCACGAAGTCCGGTGCGAGAAGATCCGAGACCGGACGCCCCCGCTCGTCGCTCACCCCCACGTCGACCATGACCAGCTCGATGCCGGTCCGGAAGGTCGGGCCCTGTTCCGGCTTCGGCGCGGGCTTCGGTTCCTGTTGATCCGCCGGAGTCTGGGCAGCGGCTAGTGCAGCAGCAGCGACGAGCGTGGCGAGGACGGCGAGCGTCATTCGTTTCATGGTTCCATCGTCAACACCGCGGCAATGGTGGTGACCCCCCGGAAGAAATGGTCCAGCCTGAGGTTCTCGTTCTCCCCGTGCTGATTGTTATCGAAGTTGACCGTCGGAAGCGACATCGCCGGAAAGCCCAGCGCCTCGATGAATGGCGTGATCGGCACGGTCCCGCCGCTTGTCCGGATTTGCACGGGCGGGGTGCCGAACACAGCCGAGAGTGCGCTGACAGTCTGCTTCGCGATGGGCAGCAGCGGCGAGGTGCGATAGGCGTTTGTCCCGTCCCGCGCGTCCATCCGCACGATCTTCGCATGCCTGGCGCGGACGGCATCATCCGGATCCGCATCGACCACGTGCCACCCCTGCCGTGCGATGTGGTCGCGGACGAGCTTCGCCATGCGGTCCGCCGGCGTTTCCTTCACGAGCCGGACGTCGATGGCGGCGACGGCGCGGTCGGGAACGATCGTGCGTGCGTCCGCGCCGACAAACGCGCTCGAAAGCCCGCGGACGTTGAGCGATGGACGCTGCAGCGCCTCCTGGAGCGAGAGCCCCGCGCGTTCCGGCGCGGCGATGCCGAAGAGCGTCATCAGCGACGCCGGGTCGTCGGGCACGGCCGCGAGCATCGCCTGCTCCTCGGCCGTCACCGGCGTGATGCCGTCGTAAAAGCCTTCGATGAGCACGCGCCCATCGTCGGATTTCATGGTGGCGAGGAGCTGGGCCAGGCGCATGGCCGGGTTCGGCGCCCAGTTGCCGTAGTGGCCGCTGTGCAGGGCGAACTTCGGACCGTAGACCGTCAGCTCGATCGTCACGATTCCGCGCGCGCCGTAGACGACCGTTGGGCGCTCGCTTGGATGGACCGGGCCGTCGAGGATGTACATGACGTCGGCGGCGAGGCGATCACGGTACTTCGAGATGGCCGGGACGAGGCTCGGCGAGCCGGCCTCTTCTTCGCCGTCGAGAACGATTTTGAGGTTCGAGGTCGGTGGGATGCCGCTCGCCTTCATCGCGTCGAGCGCAGCGCAGAGCGCGATGAAGGGAGACTTGTCGTCCGACGCCGACCGCGCGTAAATGCGCATGTCGGGCGTGAAGGTGGCGAGCGTCGCAAGGCCGTTCGGAATCTCTTTCGCACCGTCTTCCATGCGGCCGTCGCGGAGGATCGGCGCAAAGGGCGACGGCTGCTTCCAGTCCTTCGGGTTCACCGGCTGGCCGTCGTAGTGCTCGTAGAAGAGGATCGTGCGTGTGGCGCCCGGCACCGTCAGCTCGCCGAAGACGAGCGGATTGCCGGCCGTCTCGAGGATCTCGGCCGAGAAGCCGCGCGTCGCAAGCTGGTCGCGGAGCCAGACGGCGTTGCGCCGGATGTTGTCGCGATCGGCGGCCACATTCGGGATCGACAGGAGCTCGGCGAGGGAGGCGACGAGCGTCTTCTGATTCTTCTCGACCCAGGCGTCAATCGTCGCCCGCAGGTTTGCGGGCGGCGCCGCGGCGAGCTGGGCGAGCGCCGCGACGACTGCGACGCCCACGTACCGGACCGTCAGTAGCTTCTGGCCCATGAGGTTCGACCTCGCGTTGCAGGTCTTCGACCTTGACTTTGACCTTTGCCTTTGAATTGTGCCTGACGACCTCTGACTTACTGCAGCACCCTCCCCTTCGTCTCCGGGATGAACGTCCACGCGCCCGCCGCGAGCACGAACGCGACGGCGGCGAGCATGAACGCGGCGCTGAAGCCGTGTCTTTCGGCGAGCGATCCGACCGCAAACGGCGCCGCCGCGCTGGCGACGCGTCCGATATTGTAGGTGAAGCCCTGGGCCGTGGCGCGGATCTGCGTGCGGTAGATCTCCGCGGTCACCGCGCCGAAACCGCTGAAGTATCCCGTGGCGAAGAACGCCAGGAAGGGGCCGAGCGCCAGGAGCACGCCCGGCCGGCTGGTGGACGCGTAGGCGACGAGGAGCGCCGCGGCCGCGGTGAGGTACGTCACGTACGCGCGCTTCCGGCCGACGCGATCGCTGATGAAGCCGAACGAGACGTAGCCGAGCCACATGCCGGCCTGCATGATCACGAGGATCCCCGTGCGGTTCTCGACGCCGAGGCCGACGCCGCCCTCGTCGACCGGGAGCTCGAGGTACGCAGGCACCCACGAGTTGAAGCCCCACCACGCGAACATCGTGCAGGCGTTCATCAGGGTGACCCACGTGGTCAGGCGCAGGAGGGGCGGGCGGAAGATCTCGGCCAGCGCGTCGCGGGCGGCGACCGGCGCCGTGCGGGCGCGCTGCCAGATGTGCGGCTCGCGGACGTGTCGCCGGATCCAGAGCGTGAAGAGGGCGGGCACGATGCCGGCGAAGAAGACGGCGCGCCAGCCCCATCGCGGCAGCACGAGGGCGGTGACGATGACGGCCAGCGCGTAGCCGATCGCCCAGGCGCTCTGCATCAGGCCGAGGGCTTTGCCGCGGTGCTCGGCGGGCCAGGTCTCGGAGACGAGGGCCGCGCCGCTGGCCCACTCGCCGCCCATGCCGAGGCCGAGAAAGAGGCGGAAGACGGCGAGCTGGAGGACCGACTGCGCGAGGCCGCAGGCGGCGGTGAAGACGGAGTAGATGAGGATGCTCCAGATGAGGGCGCGCGTGCGGCCGTAGCGATCGGCGAGGATGCCGAAGAGCAGGCCGCCGGCCGCCGACGCGACGAGCGTGAGGGACGCGAGGAGGCCGGCGGTGACGCGCGTCATCTCGAGCTCGAC
The DNA here is from genome assembly GCA_050748045.1 of Vicinamibacterales bacterium. Classification (GTDB taxonomy): domain Bacteria; phylum Acidobacteriota; class Vicinamibacteria; order Vicinamibacterales; family UBA2999; genus CAVYVZ01. Next base: position 5,843 of record JBOGIW010000112.1, read on the forward strand.
GATGAGGGTGGCGACGAGGAGCGCGTACAGCATCACGTCGAAGCTGTCGAGCATCCATCCGAGGCTGGCGGCGAGGAGGGCGCGGCGAGCGTCGGCATCCGCCGCGCGCCACCAGCCGGGAGCGAGCGCCATGGGTGCCGCGATTATAGCGGCACCGGGCTCGGGCGTTCACGCGCGCCCGTGAGCAACGCTCGGACGCTGGAGGACCGACCGACCGCGTCCGAAGCGGCTCCATTCGGGAGCGCCTTGAGGGCGGAATTTGTCATCATACGGCACATTGCCGTACACTGAGCATCTCTGCTACCAGAGAGCATGTCTACGACGGCCGGCAACGCCGACGAGCGACTCGAAGCGCGCATCAGCACCGAGCAGAAGCAGCTGTTCAAGGAAGCCGCCGCTCTCCGCGGCGTGACGCTGACGGACTTCGTCGTGAGCAGCGTGCACGAGGCGGCGGTGCGCACGCTCGAAGCGCGGCATGTCATCGAGGTCAGCCGCAACGACCAGCGTGCGTTCATCGACGCCCTCCTGGAGCCGGCCGTTCCAAACTCCGCACTCCGCCGAGCCTGGTCGAGGCACGCGACAACTCGGAGCCGTCCACGGAAGGCTCGGCTCGCCAGGCGCGGGCGCTTACCCCAGGGCCGTCGGGGCGCATGCGACCTCGGCGATAGCGCTCGGACCTTCCACCTGGAACGCAACGCTCTGTAAAGCCGGGTGGAGGCAGGCATCGGCCTGACCTTGTTCGGCTGCTATGGTCAGCGTGTGATGTCCGCGACGGTGGAACCGTTTGGTACGTCGGCATGATCCTGCTGGCCGTCCGGTCAGGTGAGAGAAGCTGTCGGCCTTTGATTCGACATTCGAGGTAGTCTGAACCATCTTGAGCCGGAACGGCGGGTCAGGAGGTCTCTTCGTGACTATTTCGCCGTACTGAATTCGCAGGGAGGCTCGTCAGCACTCCGCAGCAACCAACATTCCAAAAGCGACGCCAATGGATTGCGCTTGTCGTCGGACGTATAGGGTGCTCACACTTGTCCCATCTCGAAAGGCGAGTGGCACGAGCGTCAGGGCTCACGAGAAACAGGCACCGGCGACCAACCCAGAGGTGAGATC
>JBOGIW010000113.1:0-2983 GCA_050748045.1 Vicinamibacterales bacterium
GCGCTGACCGTCGCCGCCGCGGCGATGGCGATGCCAGCGCTCGTGACCGCGCAGGCGACCGCCCGACCGGAGGTCGGTCCAGAGAGACCCTTCACGCCCCCGCCGCGGGTCGAGCGGACGCTGCCGAACGGCCTCCAGGTCGTGACGCTGCGGTACGCGACCGTGCCGAAGGTGTCGGTGGGGCTGACGGTGAGGTCGGGCCTCGCCGCGGATCCCGCTAGGCAGGCCGGGCTCGCGCAGTTCGTCGTGGACGCCGTGCAGGAGGGAACGACGACGCGCACGAGCCCGCAGATCAGACGCGAGGTGTTCGCGATGGGCGCCACCCTGTCCGGGTTTGCGGGCCAGGACACGTCCACGCTCATGATGCGCGGCCTGGCCGACACGCTGCCGCAGATGCTGGCGATCCTCGCCGACATTGCGCGGAACCCGACGTTCCCGCAGGACGAGGTCGATCTGATCAAGGCGAACACGAGGCAGGGCCTCCAGGCGCAGCTCGCGTCGCCGCAGTTTGTCGGCAACCGCGTGTATCGGCAGACGCTCTTCGGCCCGCATCCGTATGCCCGGGTGGGACCGACGCTCGAGAGCCTCGACGCCATCGATCGCGCCGCCGTGGCCGCGTTTCACCAGGCGCACTACCGGCCGAACAACGCGTTCGTGATCGTGACAGGAGACGTGGCGCCGGAGGCGGTGCTTGCGGCCGTGCAGACGGCCTTCGGCGGCTGGACGCGCGGCACGGTGCCGCCGGCGCCGGCACCTCCCCTGCCGGAGCTGAAGGGGCGCCGGATCGTCTTCGTGCAGCGGCCCAACAGCGTGCAGTCGTCGATCTCGGTCGGGAACTTCACCATCCGCCGCGACGATCCGCGCTGGCTCGTGCTGCAGATGGCCAACCAGATTTACGGTGCCGCGTTCGATTCACGGCTCGTGCGCAACATCCGCGAAGAAAAGGGGTACACCTATTCACCGCAGTCGCAGTTCCAGGCGATGAAGCAGGCGGGGCTCTATCGCGCGGTGGCCGCCGTCCGCAACGAGGTCACGGGCGCTACGCTGAAAGAGATCTACAGCGAGATCGACGAGTTCCGCGCGGGCGGGCCGGAGACCTCGGAGCTGGCGAACGCGAAGACCTACATGCGCGGCCTGTTCGTGATCCAGAACGCCACGCAGGGGGGCCTGACCAACACGCTCAACACGATCTACTCCTTCGGTCTCCCGAAGGACTACCTGGAGACGTTCCAGAAGACCGTCACGGCCCTCTCGGCCGAAGCCGTCAAGACCGGCGCGCAGATGCTGCTCGGCTCGGAACACTCGGTCATTGTCATCGTCGGCGACTACGCGCAGGTGAAGGACCAGCTCGGTGGGTTCGGCGAGATCACGGTCGTCGACGTCAACGGAAAGCCGATTCCGCCGCCGCAATAGGCTTGGTAGCATAATCGCGGTATGCCGGACGGTCCCGAAGGAAACCTGCTCGCGGCCCTGCGGCAGGAGGGTCCTTCGGGAGCCGAGACGCTCATCCCGGCCGTCTACGCGGAGCTGCGCCGGCTCGCGCACTATTACCTTTCCCACGAGCGACCCGGTCACACCCTCCAGGCGACGGCGTTGGTCCACGAGGTGTACCTCCGGCTGATTCCTCAAGGGGAGGCCACCTGGGCGGATCGGGGCAGGTTCATTGGGATTGCCGCCCATGTCATCCGCGGTCACGGTGACCTTCACCTGTACCGATGAAGGCTCCGGCATTGCGTCGTGCCCGCCGCAGGCGATGGTCTGGAGCGACGGCGCGAGCCAGGTCGTGTCAGGCACGGCCGTGGATCAGGCGGGCAACACGGCCACGGCAAGCGTCACGCTGAACATCGACCAGTCCCCGCCGCTCATCACGTTGTCACCTCCGGCTTCCGTGTTCACGGCGACGGCGACGCTCTCGGGTGTGGCGACCGATGCGGCATCCGGTGTCGAGAGCGTGACGTGCAATGGCAGTCCGGCTACGCTCTCCGGGGATTCCTTCGCCTGCAGCGTCGCGCTCGTCCCCGGGCCGAACACGATCGACGCGCGTGTCGTCGACTTTGCCGGCAACTCGGCCGCGGTGCCGGCCGTCACGATCGAGCGTCAGGAGAGCACGGTCGAGGGGCTCGCCGCGGCGCCTCCCGCGATTTTCCCACCAGGTGCCGACCGTGGTGACGTTCACCCTCCGGCTCGCGGGCGCCAGCTTTGGCCCTCGTGCACGCGGTCGATCTCGAGCGCCGCCACGAGCGCGGCGGTCTCGTCGCCACCTACGGGCCCATGCGCGACGATGGGATGTCAGGCGACGAAGAAGCAGGCGACGGTACGTACACGCTTCAGGTGAGCCTCCTCGAAAGCGGTCCGCAGGTGCTGAGGCTGCACGCCTCGATCGACTTCGAAGGCCAGGAGTCGCGGAGCCTCTCCGACCCGTTCCTTCTTCCGGTCGCCATCTCCGAATCGGTGAACGACGTGAGAGCCAGCCTGGCGGCGGCGTTGAGCGCCGGGCAGCTCGACACGGCGTACAGCCGGTTGGGACGCCAGTTCAACGACGAGCGCATCCTCGACGGGCTGTCACCCGACGTGCTGCAGGCGGTCGTAACCGCGCTGCAGGGGTGCACGCCAGGCGACACCTCCGACCTTCATGCGATCTGTGCCGGTCCGGTCACGTCCGGATCGCTCGAGGCAGCTTCACTTCCTGTTCGTCGTCGACATGGTCGGCCACTGGAGACTGATCTCATGGTGACGCAGCGGTACTCGCCTTCGCGCCGGCCAGGACATCCTCTCGTGCGGCTCGAACTCGAGCGTCTCCGCATCGAGGCGCACATCAACATCGCCCGTCTCGCGGCCGACCCGATTCAGGGCGTGCCCGAGTTCGACGCGGCGATCCAGGCGGCGGAACGCCGGCTCCTGTCCCGTCCCGACGACATCACGAGCCTCCGCCTGATCGCCGACGCGTACCATGGGCGATCCACGATCGCTCACCTCACCAACA
>JBOGIW010000114.1:0-8200 GCA_050748045.1 Vicinamibacterales bacterium
GCACGTGCCACACGGCCATCTCGAGCGGATCCAACAGTGCCCCCGTTGGAGCCGGCGCGCGGACGCGCGCCCGCGCCGGCCGCCTCGGAACAGTGATCAGCCCGGCGAGCGGAGGCGGCGCGGGTCCGAGCAGGACCGGCTCGGGCTCGAACGCCTCGGGTCGCACGTCCCCTTCCGGCAGCCGATCGACATCCGCTTCAGAGAAGCGATATTCCCGGAGCGCTCCGTCGTGCCGCACGAGCAGGGTCTGGGCGACGGCGTGCTGGGAGTCCTTGTCGATGGTGAGCGTGGCCTCGAGGAGCTCGCGGCCCTGCTCGCGGCTCCGATAATGGACGACGTAGGAGTTGCCGCGCTCTTCGACGCCCGCCTGCGCTGCTGTACCGACGAGCCGCTCGAAGTCCGCGGCCAGCGGCTCCAGCCGCCACACGTCCTCGGGCGTGAGGCGCGGCGCGTCGCCGTCCGCGCGCATCTCGGGGGCCGCCCCGGTCCGATAGAGCGTCCGTGACCCGTCGGCGCGCGTCCATTCGCCGGCGATCAGGCGGCCGGCCTCGTCATAGGCGCGTTTGATGGCGAGCCGCTTGCCCGCGTTGCGCCACACCTCGATCCGCCGCCGCGCGACGGCCCGTGCTTCAGGCGGACGACGCTCCTCGAGCTCGATGACGCGGCGGACGACGAGATCGGCTGGCGAGAGCACCTGCCGCTCGAGCGTTCGCGTGCGATCGAGCAGCTCGGCAGCCGACAGCGGCGCCTCGCGCCACGGGCTCGGCGCCCACCACACGAGCGCGAGCAGCGCGAGAGCCGTGCTGACGGCGGCTTGCCGGTGCGCGAGCGCCAGGCGTCCAATCCACGTGAGACCTGACAGCGCCGCCACGCGGCCAAGCCCCCTCCCGACCGACGTGCGCAGGTCGCGCCATCGCGCGCGGCGCGGCACGTGCAGATCCCAGATGCGCGGAGCCACCCATGCGTGCCGCGCCTGCTCTTGCCCGGCGACCGGTGTCAGCGTGTGCAGCGTGGGTGAATCGAGCTCCGGAGCGGGTTGCGCGGTCCACTGGGGGTCGTGGTAGGCGATGTGAAGCGCCGGCCAGGAATCCGCGAAGCTGAGCGTCGCGTCGAGGCGCCGTCCGTTGCTGAGCGTGACCGTTGCGGTCTGTTCCACCGCTCCCCGGGGCGGAGGGTCCACTTCGAAGATCAGCAGGCGAACCGATTGCTCGCTGCGGATCTCGATGAAGTCGATCGGTTCGCTCAACGGCACGGTGAGTCCGAGGTCGGTGACCGCGGAACGCACGCGCACGGCACTCAGCCGGAACCCGTTGACACCGATCTGCAGCTCCTTCGGCTGGTGCTCGAGCACGGTGAGGCGGCCGGTCTCCCACGCCCGCAACTCGAGCGGCGTTGGCCCGGACGGGCGGGACGGCACGCTTCGGCCGCCGATCGACGAGCTGTTGTTCCCGAGCGTGTCGGTAGGATCGCGCTCGTCGTAGCCATGCAGCGCGAGCAGCCGTGTCACCGCATCCAGACACGACGCACAACTGACGATGTGCGCCAGGGTGCTGCAGGGAACGCTGCCGTCGGTGGCCGGCTGATACAGGCGTCGGAGATCCGCCGGATCGAGGCACACACCCGCACGCGCCGCGAAGATCTCGCGCCGGAGGTCGGCGAAACCGTCCGCGCCGCCCGCATGCGGAGCCTCACGCCGCATCGCCGTGCGTGGGTCGCCGGCAAAAGCCAGCGCTCCCGGATTCTCCAGGTACGTGCGCGCCTCACACCGTGCGAGGCGAAGCCACTCGTTGACGGTCTTCGGCGGACTGCGAAGGATCTTGCCGATCTCGCTCGGGAAGTAGCCGTGGAAGAACCGCAAGAGGAGCACGCTGCCGGCCTTGGACGTTTCCTTTCGGCGGCACGCGTAGGCGCACACGGCGCGCAACTGGTCCCAGACCTCGATCCCCGCGCCGGCATTGTGCACGGCGAGCGTCACAGAATCGTAATCGACGACCGTCAGCGACGCCTCATGGCGGCTCGCCCAGCGTGCGTGCGAGAGGTGCAGGTTCCGCAGCAGCGTATAGAGGTAGGCTTCGAGGTCGCGAACAGCCCCGAGGTCGGGCCGGCGCGTCGTGAACTGGACGTAGGCGGTATGCAGCAGATCGTCGGCGAGGCTGCGGTCGCCTTTGGCCAAGGTACGCGCCCACTCGCGCAGCCAGGCGTAGTGTTCGACGAACACGTCCTCGTGCGCAACCGGGGCCGCCCAGGTCTTGTGCATGTCGTGACAGGTGCCGGTACAACCAATAGGTGTGAACGGCCAAACATGCTAGCACATCTCGGTGTGATTGCGGCGGCGAAAAATGAGGGGGCGATAACCGGCGGAATCGAGAGGTAAAACGGTCAGTTCAGCGCCGCCACTCGCCGCCGCAGCCTCTTCACGTGCTCCCAGATCTGCTCGTGCTCCTGCCGGGCCTCGTCGTCCAGATCGCCCATGCTGGAGAGCCTCAAATACGTCTGGAGATCGCGGAGTGCGCCCGTGAGGTCATTGAGGTGATAGGCCAGCAGGCCGCGATCGCGCAGCTCGCTGAGCGCCGACGGGCTGAGCGCGAGCAGCATCTCCGTCACCTCCCGTGCCTGCGGGAACGAGCGCATGTGCACGTAGATCCGCTTCAGGTTCAGCAGCATGCGCACGATGATCTGCGGGCGCGTGGCGGGAGCCAGGAGCGATGGATCGAACGCGACCTCCGAGCCGACGTGTCGCTGCAGCAGCAGCCGGCAGTCGTGCTCGGAGAGCAGGGCGCCGCCATGGAAAGGATCGATGATGATGCCCGCGGCCGCCGGCCCGGTGTCGGGGCAGCGCACCAGGAAGTGCCCCGGGAAGTTCACGCCCTCGACGTGCAGGCCGGCCCGCTCGGCCACTTCCATGTAGAGCAGGGACAAGGTGATCGGGATGCCGGTGCGGCGCTCGAGCACTTCGTTCAGGCAACTGTTGCGCGGGTCCTCGTACTTCTCCCGGTTGCCGACGAATCGCTCCTCGTCGAAGAGATACGCATTGAGCGCCGTGACGCACGCCAGGGCGCTCTGCTCGCCCGACTCAACGACGTGCCGCTCGATGCGCTGCCGGGCCGCGTCGCCCATCGCGTCGAGTCGGGAGAGGTACGGTCCTGGATTCAGGCGGGGGTATTCGATCCGGGCGATGACGAGCGCCGCCGGCGCCAGGCTCGTGCCAGGACGATTGGAGGCGACGGCCAGCGGGTCAGCGAGGTCTCTACGCATACCAAGCGGCCAGACACGAGGCGGCTGGCAGCAGGCCGCCGGTGAAGGCTCATCATGCGATTCCGTCGTCCCGTGTGAGCCAACCGCCCCAGGCGCACTGCCCAGGGCGTGACCGCCTACGGCCTGCCGCCCAGTCCAATGCGGCACAGCTCATCGAGCATCTCGAGCCCGAGGTCGGCGAGCCCACCGACGGTCAGCTCGGCGCCCGGCAGCTCGCTCGCCGGGTAGCTGCTCGTCACTCCTACACAGCGTAACCCGGCGCCACGGGCCGATGCGAGCCCCCAGCGCGAATCTTCGATCGCCACCGTCCGCGCGGGCTCGATGTCCAGGCCGGTGTGCTCGCGAAGATGTGCGACCGCGAGCCGATAGGGCGCCGGCGACGGCTTGCTCTCGGGCGTATCGTCGGCGGCCACGATGGTGGAGAAGAGCTCCGCGAGGCCGGCGGCGCCCACGATCTCGAGAATCTCGTGCCTGAGCGCGCCCGAGGCGATCGCGATGGGCACGGCGGCGGCGGCGCGGCGCAGGAAGTCGGCGGCGCCGGGAAACAGCACGCCACCGCCATCCAGCAACTCCTGCAGCCTCACGCCCTTTCGCGCGGCGAGGGAGGCCAGGTGTCCCGGGCTCCAGTCGAGGTCGCGATCCGCGGCGAGCTGCCGAAACATCCCCGCGTCGTCATACCCCAGATAGCGCGCGTAGTACTCGCCGGCCTCGAGCGCCACGCCCACATCGGCGAGCGCCGCCTGAAACGCTCGCAGGTGCAGCGGCTCACTGTCCACGATGACGCCGTCGAAATCGAAGACGATGGCCTGCAGGTGCTTCAACGCGACGACTCCGTCCGGGGCGCGGGGGCGCGCATCCGCTCGCCGGCGCGGACGGGGACCTTCAGGCGGTTCGACGGCGGTGGAAACGGGCAGTCGTAGGCTTCGTTGTACGCGCAGTACGGGTTGTAGGCGCGGTTGAAGTCGATCTCGTACATGCCGGTGCTCGTGGGATCGAGGTCGAGATAGCGGCCGGCGAAGTAGGTCTCGGTGCCGGTGGTCGCGTCGCTGAACGGCACGAACAGGCGTGTGATGCGCCGCGTGCCGGCCTCGACGAAGGCCCCCAGGCTGCGCGCCTCGCCTCCCAGCGTGAACTCGAGCACGCCGACGCGCTCCATCCGGCGCATCTTTCCGGTGGAGGTCGGCATCTCGAACACCGGCCGGTCCTCGGCGAGCTTCAGCACCGCCGGCGCCGAGTAGGACAAGTCGACGGCGAAGTAGCTGAGCGGCAGCAGCTCGTCGTGCCTGCCGGGCGGAATCGGCGAGTCGGACGACTCGCGGAACATCCGTTCCTTCCGGTCGCGCTCGCCGGCGATCCGCTCGACGTACGAGCCTTCGTCCGGCGCGGAAGGACCGGACGAGCAGGCGGCGCACGCGAGCAGCGCCACGAGCAGGCAGGGCGCGCCCTTACCAGGCGCCGGCCGGATCGATCTCACGACTCAAATATATAACTCCCCCGGGCCGTCGTCGCGTCCGCCAGGCGTCGCCTCAGCGCGACCGTATTGACCGGCGACACCTTCATCAGCCGGCGCAGCGCGGCCAGGAGCGTGCGCAGCGTGTCGCCTTCGGTCATCGCCGCGAGCGCGCTCTTTGCGGCCATCTCCACGCGCTGCGCGGCGTCGTTCACGAACACGCGCGCCGCGTCCGCGTGCAGCCCGGCCTGCGGATGGCGTGCGGCGGCGGCGTCCTTCGCGCGCAGCACGGCGCTCTCCGCGGCATACGTCTCGATGATGATGTCGGCGAGGTAGCTGAGGACCTCCTGCTCGTCGGTGAGCTTCTGCCCATAGGTCTGCATCGCGGTGCCGAGCACCATCAGCGCCACCTTCTTGAAGATGGCCACCGCCTTCGCCTCCTCCTCGAGGACGCCCGCTTCACCGAAGCCGGCCGGCGGCGCCGGCGGCGACAGCAGCTCGTCCTGGAGCTTCTTCGCCGCCGCGATGAGGGGCAGCTCGCCCTTGAGGGCGCGGCGGATCAGCATGCCCGGGATCAGCAGGCGGTTGATCTCGTTGGTCCCTTCGAAGATCCGGTTCACGCGCGCGTCGCGGTAGTACCGCTCGGCGTTGTAATCCTTCACGAAGCCGTTGCCGCCGTGGATCTGCACGTTCTCGTCGAGCACGTAGTCGAGCACCTCGCTGCCCGCCACCTTGGCGATCGACGCCTCGACGACGAACTCCTCGACCGCCTTCGCGACCGTCGCGCCGTCGTTCGGGTCGTGTGGCGTCGCGGCCAGCGCCGCGTCGATGAGGCCCCCGGTGCGATAGAGCAGGCTCTCGACGGCGTAGGTACGCGCGGTCATCTCGCCGAGCTTGTGCTTGATGGCGCCGAACGTGGCGATCGCCTGCCCGAACTGCTTCCGCTCGGACGCGTACTTCGTCGACTCGCCGATCGCGGACTTGCAGCCGCCGGCGCACATCGCGCCCAGCTTGAAGCGGCCGAAATTCAGCGTGTTCAGCGCCACCTTGTGGCCCTTGCCGATCTCGCCGAGCAGGTTCTCCGCCGGGACCCTGGCGTCCTGCAGCAGGATCGGCGTCGTGGAGGAGCCGTGGAGCCCCATCTTGTGCTCTTCCTTGCCGGCGCTCACGCCCGGGAACGTCTTCTCGACGATGAACGCGGTGAAGTGCTCGCCGTCCACCTTCGCAAAGACGATGATTACGTCGGCGAAGCCGCCGTTGGTGATCCACATCTTCTCGCCGCTGAGCACCCAGCTCCCCTCCGGCTGCTTCGTGGCGCGCGCCTTCGCGCCGAGCGCGTCGGAGCCGGAGCCCGACTCGCTGAGCGCATAGGCCCCGACGATCTCGCCGCTGACCAGCCGGGGCAGGTACTTCTGCTTCTGCTCCGCGGTGCCGAACAGAAAGATCGGCAGGATGCAGAGGTTGGCGCAGCCGCCGAACGTGGCGCCGAACGACGCGGCCCGCGCGACGTGCTCCGAGACGATGAGGGACGACACCTTGTCGAGGTTCACGCCGCCGTACTGCTCGGGGACGTTGACGCCCAGCAGACCCAGCTCGCCGCATCGCTTCACGAGCCGTCGCGCGAGCGGCCAGTCCTTCTGCTCCAGCGCATCGAGCTGCGTGAGGATCTCGTTGGTCACGAACTCGTCGGTCATCTGCGCCATCAACCGGTGTTCCTCCGTCATCTTCTCGGGCGTGAACACGGTCGGCGCGTCGGTGTCCTCGACGAGCCAGGCGCCGCCGCGAGCGAGAGTCGGAGTCGTGGTGGTCGTCATCGTCAGATCCTTTCGAAGATTCCCGCGGCGCCCATGCCACCGCCGACACACATGGTCACGAGGCCGTAGCGGGCGTGCCGCCGCCGCAATTCGTGGAGGAGCGTCGTCGTCAGCTTGGCGCCCGTGCAGCCGAGGGGATGTCCGAGCGCGATGGCGCCGCCGTTGACGTTCAGCCTGTCCGGGTCGATGGGCAGCTCCCGCAGGCAGGCCAGCACCTGGGCCGCGAACGCCTCGTTCAGCTCGACGAGATCCATCCGGTCGAGCGAGAGGCCCGCGAGCTTCAGGACCTTCTTGATCGCCGGCACCGGGCCGATGCCGAAGCGCTCCGGCTCGACGCCCGCCGTAGCGAACGCGACGAAGCGCCCGAGCGGCGCCAGCCCGCGATCCCGCGCGAAGTCCGCCGAGGTGACGAGCACCGCCGCGGCGCCGTCGCTCGTCTGCGAGGAGTTGCCCGCCGTCACCGTCCCGGTCGCGTGGAACGCGGGGCGGAGCCTGCCGAGCGCGTCGAGTGAGGTGTCGCGGCGCGGCCCCTCGTCCCGCGCGAACGTGACGTCCTGCGCCCGGGCCTGTCCGCCGCCGTTGGCCGGCACGAGCGCCTTGAACGTGAGCGGCACCACTTCGTCCGCGAACCTCCCGGCGTCGAGCGCGGCCAGCGCGCGCTGGTGGCTGCGAAACGCGAACGCGTCCTGCTCCTCGCGTGAAATCCCGCTCTCGCGTGCGTGGTTCTCCGCGACCAGCCCGGTGCTCAGGTAGACGTCCGGATAGCTGTCGACGAGCGCGGGATTCGGCGATCGCTTGTTGCCCCCCATCGGGACCATGCTCATCGACTCGGTGCCGCCCGCGACGATGGCGCGCGAGAACCCGCACATCACGCGCTCGGCCGCGTAGGCGATCGACTGCAGGCCCGAGGAGCAGAAGCGATTCACCGTGACGGCCGAGGCTTCGACCGGCACGCCCGCGCGGAGACTGGCAATGCGTGCCACGTTCAACCCCTGCTCGCCCTCCGGCATCGCGCACCCCAGGATCACGTCGTCGATCTCGCTCCCTTCGACGCCGGGCGCGCGACGGAGCACCTCGGCGATGGCCGTGGCCGCCATCTCGTCCGGGCGGACCGTGCGGAGCGCGCCGCTCGGCGCCTTGCCGACGGCCGTCCGCGCCGCTGACACGATTACTGCGTCCTGCATGAGAAATCTCCCAACAGTGCTTCGAGCGCGTCGCCGACCTCCGCCGCCTGCCCCTCGAAGGTATGGCTGGCGCGGTCGATCACCACGAGCTCTTTCGGTTCCTGAAGCTGCGCGTAGAGCTTGCGCACCGCCTCGAGCGGGATCAGCTCATCTTCCTCGGCGGCGACGATGAACTTCGGTTTCACGGACTGCGTGACCGCCGTAAAGTCGTACCGGTTGACCGGAGGCGCGACGGCGATGAGCGCGCAGACCCGATCGTCGGCCACCCCCGCGGTCATCGCGACGTAGGCGCCGAAGGACGCGCCGGCGGCCCAGATCTCGAGGCCGGGATACCGCGTAGTCATGAAATCGACCGCGGCGCGGAAGTCGTCCTGCTCTCCGTGGCCGCGATCGAAGTCCCCCGGGCTCAGGCCCACGCCTCGAAAGTTGAAGCGCAGCACGGCGCACCCCGCGCGCGCGAGCCCCTTCGCGCCCTGGAACACCATCTTCGTGTGCAT
>JBOGIW010000115.1:0-11797 GCA_050748045.1 Vicinamibacterales bacterium
GAGTCGGGCAGTCTCGACACCGGGCGGGCTGGGCCTCAAGCGACAGCCGCCCGGCGTTCCGCCGCTTCCGCCCGCGCCGATCGGAGCATCGCCGACGCCGTGTAAATGACGACGACGACGACGAGCCAGCGAATGTAGGCGAGCGGGAGCTGCCGGACGAGGTAGGCGGCGACGAGCACGGCCGGGATCCCCCCCACGGTGAGGGCGATCGCGGCCGGCAGGTGGTACTTCTCCTTGCGAATGAACTGCATGCTGGCGACGGGCATGAGGAAGGCGCACGACCCCATCATGATCGGGAAGGCCGCAATCGGATTCATGCCGAGCAGGCTGACGAGAATCATGCAGGGCGCGTAGAGGCCGATGCCGAGGGTCATCAGGGCCCCGAGCGTGAAATTGCCGGCGACGCCCATGATGAGCCGCGGTCCGCTCAGGCCGAGGGCCTCGCCGCCGCCCGGGGCGAGGTTGAGCGCGGAGAGCGCCATCAACGTGGCGGCGCCCAGGAGCGCGAGCCCCATGCCGATCTGGATCTGCCGGCGTGGCAGGCCTGCCACGATCCCCGCGCCGAGCCACGAGCCGCCCACGGCGGCCGTGATCATGAGCAGCAGCGTCTGCAGCTCCACCTCCACGATCTGGAGGTAGATGAACGTCTGCGCGATCGCGTTGGCGGCGTGCCCCACGTTGAGCGTTCCAGGAATCTGCTGGTCGGGCACGAGCTTCCACAGTTTGTACATCGAGGTCGTCGTCGCGAACGACCCGATGCCGAGCGTGTCGAAGAAGTTGGTGATGAAGCCGATGGCGAAATGGATGGGCCCGGGGATGACGCCCCCGTCGCGCCTCATCCTGAGCGCGTGAACGGCCCAGAACGCGAGATACGCAAGGGTGACGAGGGCGAGCGCCGTGAGCAGGAGGCTTTTACCGGTCATAGGGGCCGCATTCTATCCGACGAACTTGTACCCGGAGCCGTGAATCGTCAGGATGTGCTCCGGCGCGTGGGGGGACTTCTCGATCTTCTGGCGCAGCTTCGCGACGAAGTTGTCGATGGTGCGGGTCGTGGGGAACTCCTCGTAGCCCCAGACCTCGTTGAGGATCTGCTCGCGCGTGACGACGTGCCCGATGTGGGTCACGAAGTAGCGGAGAAGCTCGAACTCCCGGGCGGTGAACTCCACGCGCTGCTTGCCGCGCCGGGCCTGGTGGATGCGGAAATCGATCTCGAGGTCGCCGATGCGGTACGGATCGGCGGCGCCGCTCGGACGGCTGCCGGAGCGGCGGAGGACGGCGCGCACGCGCGCGAGGAGCTCGGTGATGCTGAACGGCTTCGTGACGTAGTCGTCGGCGCCGAGCTCGAGGCCGAGCACCTTGTCGGTTTCCTGGTTGCGGGCGGTCAGCATCACGACCGGCGTGGCGTTCGAGCGCGCGCGGAGCTCGCGGCACACGTCGAAGCCGTTCTTCCGCGGCAGCATGACGTCGAGGATCACGAGGTCCGGCTGGAAGCTCGCCGCCTTCTGCAGCCCTTCGTCGCCGTCGGCGGCCGTCTGTACCTCGTAGCCTTCGAGCTCGAGGTTGTCACGCAGTCCGAGCAGCATCTGCGGCTCGTCCTCGATCACCAGAATGCGCTTCATCGGTCGTGGCTCCAGGAGAAATCGGGAAGCAGAGCGTGAAGGTGCTGCCGTGGTCCGGCTCGCTCTCCACGCGGACGTGGCCGCCGTGGCCGCGCATGGTGTGGTCCACGATGGCGAGCCCCAGGCCGCAGCCCTGCGGCCCCGTCGCGGCATCCGCTTCGATGCGGTAGAACTTGCGGAAGATCCGGCGCTGGTGGCGGCGCGCGATGCCGATGCCGCGATCGGTCACCGACACGCACGCGACGCCGGCCTCGGTCCAGACGCGGACCAGGATGATGCGGCTGTTGCCCGAGTACTTCATCGCGTTGGTCAGGAGGTTCTCGATGGCCTGCCTCACCGCGTCGGCGTCGACGAGCACCGGCGGCACGGGGCCCGTCTGCTCGAAGCGGACCTGGAACTGGCTCTGCATGAACTGGCTCCGCAAGGCGGCGAGCACGCGCTCGGTCATCTCCGCCAGGTCCTGCCGCGCCACCTTGTAGGGGCGCAGCCCGGCTTCCATCTTCGAGAAGTCGAGGATGTTGTCGATGAGCCGCGTGAGCTTGCGCGCTTCGCCGTTGATGATGCGGTAGTACTCCATCGCGCGCTCGGTGCTCTTCAGGCGTCCGAGCTCGAGCGTCTCGGCGAAGAGCTGGATCAGCGCGAGCGGCGTCTTGAGGTCGTGCGAGACGCTGGACACGAAGTTCGACTTGAGCTCGGCGAGCCGCACCTCGCGCGCCGCCGCGCGCGCGACGAAGAAGACGCCGAAGCCGAGCGTGAGCGCGAGCGTCGCGAGCAGCGCCTTCTGCGGCCGCGTGTTCGCCGCGACGATCGCCTCGACCGGCTGGTTGCCGTACCCGACCCGGACCCGCCAGACCTCGCGGTGCGTCTCGAGCGGCGCCGCGTACTGCAGGAGCTCACGGTCGAAGAACACCAGCGGGAATCGCCGCTCGTCGATGAACTGCCGCGTGGGCTCCGGGCCCGAGTCGAGAATCACGCGCCCGGTCTCGTCGAGGAGCGTCGCGACGAGCGGGGGAAAGCCGGTGGGCTGGTGGATGCCGGCGAGCCTTCGGCGGAGCAGCGAGGGAAAGTACTCCGTTCGCATCCGCTCGGAGTCCACCGAGAACCCGAGGAAGCTGCTCATGCGGTCGCGCGTCGCGGCGTTGGCGAAGCGGATCTGCGCCTGCACGTAGTGCGGCCGCCCCTCGATCGTCTCCTGCATCGTCACGATCGCGCGGCGATGCTCGGAGAGCACGCGCAGCCGCGGCACGATCTGCTGCTCGAGCGCCGCGTCGCGCCGGAAGCGCTCGGAGGCGGGGCGCGCCGCCGCCTGCCGGTCGTACACGAGGAGCTCGTGCGGCCGCACGCCGCCGACCGACGTCCAGACGTAGAACTCGTCGACGAACGTCATGCGCTGGAGCGCCTCGGCGAAGACTTCGTCGATGAACGGGAGATCGAGCGGCTCGGCGCGGAGCTGGAAGACGCGGAGCAGCACCTCGATGTACGGCGCCTTCAGCTCGTCGTCGATGCTCTCGGTGAGGCTGTCGACGCTGTCGGCGCTGAGCTGCCGCAGGACGACCGACGAGGTCGCCTCGATGGCGTTCAGCGACCGGAACTGGAAGTAGAAGAGCACGGCCACCGGGATCGCGACGGCGATCGCCAGCCCCGCGGCGAGGCGAAGGCTGCGGGCGTGCAGGATCTGCGAGAGCGCGGTCGGCCCGGTCGCCTTCTCGTTCGCCATATCGCTCAGCCTCGATGCCCTCTAGGGTAATGCTTCCAGCCGCGATTTCACCGCATCGGCCACCTGTTTCCAGCCGGCCGGCCCCGGCCGGCCGGTCAGGAGGGCCCAGAGGATTTCCTGCGCCTCGGCGAGGACCTCGCGCCGCTCGTCGGGCGGGAGGGGGTCGGTGCTGCGCGCCAGATCGCGCAGCGAGCCCTCCGGGTCGCCGGCCGCCAGACGCACCACCGCCAGACGGCAGGCCTGGCGCGCGTTCTTCTCGGGGTCGCGCCGCTGCCCCTCCACATACGCCGACAGCGCCGCCTGATACCGTCCCTGAAGGAACAGGGTGTGCCCGAGATTGTAGTGCCCGAAGACAAACTCCGGGGCCAGCGAGACGACCCGGCGCAACGCCGCCTCCGACTCGTCCAGACGCCCGAGCTCGCGCGACACCACGCCGATATTGTTGAGGAGCGTGTAGCCGGTCGGATCGGAGGTCAGGGCCTGCCGAAACGCGGCCAGCGCGTCGTCGGCGCGATCCAGCTCGCCGAGCGTCGCCCCGAGGTTGCTGAACGCAGCGGCAAAGGCCGGCATCAGGCGCCCGGCTTCGGCGAATGCGGCGCCGGCGCCCTCGAGATCGTCCCGTCGCAGGCGCAGCTTTCCGAGCTCGTAGTGGGCCGCCTCCCAGTCGGGCGCCTGCACGATCGCACGCTCGATCGCCCCCTGCGAGGCGTCGAGGTCCTGCACTTCCATGAACGCGCTGCCAAGGGCGAGCTGCACGACCGGGTCGCCGCCACGCACGGCGGCTTCGCGGCGGCACACCGCAAGACGCTCGCCGGGATCGGCGATCACGAACGCGCGATAGAGCGAACGGCCCGAGGTCTCCGCAGGCGAGCGCTCCGAACGCGTGCCGCTCGGCCCTTCCGAGCTTTCCGGACTGCCGTCGATTTCTACCAGGTCGACACGCGACCAGGGTCCTCGCCGCCGAAACGCTTCCGGCGCCGCCTGCAGAAGCCTCTCGCGATCCGCCTCCGCCACGAGGACGACATCGCCGCGCCGATCGAGCCAGTCGATCCATCGCTGGAGCTGATACGTGGACTGCGTGAGCACGAGCCGTGTGCTGCCCGACTGGCCGGCGGGAAAGGCCGCCTGCAGATCGGGTGCGTGGACGGCCAGCGGTCCCACGACTGGCAGCCCCTCGGCCACGCGGCGCGTGAAGGGCCAGTCTGCACTGCGCACTCGATGGACGCGCGCGCCCGCGGCGCGCAGCGCCTCGTCCGCCGCCGCGGCGCGAGCGTGTGCGTGGTCTCCGGTAAACAGCCTGAAGGAGGCGGCGGTCGGACTCACCCTGGATGGTTTTACCACAGAGGTACGAGACGGCCGGCCGTTTGCTACGGATGCCAGCGGCCCTCGTGCCCGCACCCGAGGATCGTCGTTCCCGATCGCTCCGGCGGTCCGAAGCCCGAAACCGCGTTACGCGCGTCGAAATCGCGGTTCGAAGATAGCTGGTGACAACCAGCGGTGCCAGGATTCGCTAATGACACGGGACGAGATGGCTTCTGGAGACGTGCAGCCCCCTGGCCCGCGCGACCGCCGCCGGTTTCTCGCGGGCGTCATCGCCGCCGTGCAGGCGGCCATCGGCGCCACGCTGGCCGTCGTGCTTGGCGGCTCCGTGCTGTCGTCCAGCTTCGCGAGGCGCCGCGAGACCTGGCTCGCTGCCGGCGCGCTCGGCGATCTCCTCGACAGCGAACCGACCGCCGTCACCATCCGCATCGCGCGCGACGATGGGCACGCGCAGATCGTCGATCGACAGGTCGTGTTCCTCGTCAGGACCGGCGAGACCGAGGTGACCGCCCTCTCGTCGCTGTGCACGCACCTCGGCTGCCGCGTGCGCTGGGATGGAGACCGGCAGGCGCTCGTCTGCCCCTGTCATGGCGGCGTGTTCGATCGGACCGGCGCCGTGACAGCCGGCCCGCCGCCCGCGCCGCTCGCGAAGCTCCCGGCCAGGATCGACGGCGACCAGGTGCTGGTGCGGATCTGACATGTCCTTTCGACGCAGCTCAGGGCACGCCCTTCGACGCAGCGCAGGACAGGCCGGAGCGGGCTTTCTCGACTGGCTCGATTCGCGTACCGGATATCGCGCCGGCGTGAGGCATCTGGCCGACGAGCCGCTGCCGGGCGGTGTCGGGTGGTGGTTCGTCACCGGCAGCGTGCTGCTGTTCCTCCTCGGCGTGCAGCTCCTGACGGGTGTCGTGCTGGCGATGTACTACGTGCCGAGCCCCGAGCATGCCTATGACAGCGTGCGCTTCATCATGGATCGGCTGCCCTTCGGCGGGATCGTGCGCGGCCTCCACTTCTTCGGTGCGAGCTTCATCGTCATCGCGGCGGTCATCCACATGCTGCGAGTCGTGCTGTTCGCGTCGTACAAGCGGCCGCGCGAGGTGACGTGGATCACGGGCGTGGTGCTGCTGCTCATCATCCTGGCGTTCTCGTTGAGCGGGTACCTGCTGCCCTGGGACCAGAAGGCGTACTGGGCCACGACCGTCACGATCAACATTATGCGGAGCGCACCGCTCCTCGGCGAGCCCGCGGCGGCGCTCCTGCGCGGCGGCGTCGATCTCGGCGCGCTCACGCTCGGCCGGTGGTACGCGGCGCACGTCTTCATGCTGCCGGCGGCGCTCATCGGCTTCGTCGCCGCCCACCTGTACCTGATGCGCCGGCACGGCATCTCGGGTCCGGTGCGGGCCAGCGCGGACGCGCCGAGGCCGTTCTACCCGTATCAGGCGTTCAAGGACACGGTCGCGATGGCGGTCGTGTTCGCGCTGCTCCTGACCTTCGCGGTGCTGGTTCCGGCGCCGCTCGACGCCATCGCGGATCCGGCCGACGCGACATACGTTCCTCGTCCCGAGTGGTATTTCCTGTCGCTGTTCGAGCTGCTGAAGTACTTCCACGGCCCGCTGGAGCCCGTCGCGACGGTGGTGATCCCCGGACTCCTCGTCGGGCTGCTGGTGCTGTTGCCGTTCCTGGATCGGTCGCCGCACCGGCATCCGTTGAAGCGGCCGGTCATCACCGGGGCGTTCGGATTCGTGGGCACGGCGGTCGTGGTGCTGACCTGGCTGGGGCTGCAGGACTCGCCCGCGCACGCCGATCCGGACGACTGGGGCCCGATTGCGATTGCCGGGCGCGAGCTGGCGTCGGCCGACGCGTGCCTGCGCTGTCACACGACGGGCGGCGCGGCCGGCGAGCTGGAGCGCACGAGGCTGCGCCGCGACCCCGAGTGGCTCGTGCACCACGTGAAGGACCCGGAGATCATCGCACCCGGCCTGCGTGAGCCGCCGCCGGGCGGCCTGAACACGCTGGCGGGCCGCGCCGTGCTCGTCTACATGCGAAAGCTGCGCGCCGGCTCGCGGGGCCCGGAGGTCGACGTCGTGACCGGCACCGCGTCGCGCATCTTCGCGACGCGATGCGCGAACTGTCACGCTCTGGACGGGGAAGGGGACCCGGGCGCCGGCGGCGACCTGTCGCGCATCGGGACGGAACATGACGCGACATGGCTTCGCGAGTGGATCACCGATCCGGCCGTGATCGACGAGCTCGCCGAAATGCCCGCCTTCGGCGATCGCCTCAGCCCCGAGGAGATGGACGCGATTGTCGGATACCTGGCACGGCGTCAATAGTCCAGGAGTGCGGCGGGAGTTGGGGAGTTGGGGAGTTGGGGAGTTTGGGAGTTGGGAGTTTGGGAGTTGGGAGTTGGTTTAGGTCTGTTGCATCTGGCCGACGTATGACAGCCAGGAGCGGTACTGGGGCAGCGTCCCGTGCACCGCGGCGAAGAACGTCTTCTGAAGGCGCAGCGTGATCGGGCCCGGCTTGCCGCCGGCGTAGACGCGGCCGTCCACTTCCTTGATGGGGGTGACCTCCACGGCGGTGCCCGAGAAGAAGAGCTCATCCGCCGTCTGCACGTCGGTGAGGCTGATCGGGCGCACCACGACGGGCAGCCCGAGGTCACGTGCGATCTGCAACACGCTGTCGCGCGTGATGCCCAGGAGAATCGAGGCGTCCACGTCGTTGGTGATGACCGTGCCGTGCTTCACCACGAAGAGGTTTTCGCCCGAGCCTTCCGCCACGTCGCCTTTCGTGTTGAGCAGCAGCGCCTCGTCATAGCCGCGCCGCATGGCTTCCTGGACGGCTCGAACCGAGTTCGTGTAGTGCCCGCACGCCTTGACGAACGGCGGCAGCGTGGACGGATCGATCCGCCGCACGGTCGACACGGTGACGCGAACGCCCGACTCGGGGCCGCCCTGGATATACGCCCGCCCCGGCACCGCGATGATGGCCACCGACACCGGGCAGTCCTTCGGCCACACGCTGAAGGTATGCGAGTCGAAGAAGGCGAGCGGTCGCAGGTAAGCGTTCTCGAGCCTGTTCGCCCGGATGACCTCGAGGGAGGCCGCGCAGAGCGCCTCGAACGGGTAGGGGATGTCGAGCTCGTAGAATCCGGCCGACTCGATGAACCGCCGCATGTGCGGCTCGAGCTTGAAGATGGCGGGTCCTTCCAGCGTGCCGTAGCAGCGCATGCCCTCGAACACCCCGGTCCCGTACTGCAGAGCATGGGCCGTTACATGGACCTGAGCCTCGGCCCAGGGGACCAGCCGGCCGTTCATCCAGATGAAATCGGTTTCGGTAAACCCAGCCATGACTCTGAGCCTACCATGGTGTTGCCGTGAGGGACTTGCAAACTGAGGGCCGGTACTGCTATATTCGTCAGGTTCTATCGGAGCTGGGACACCCTATCTAGCTCCAACCGCATTGGAAGAGGCCAGGCGCAGGGCGCGTACGGCGCGCGCCGTGGCTGTTTTCCGTTGAGAAGGCGCGGCCGGCAGCGCGGCGGTCTTCTCGTGCACTCAACAAATAGGGTCAGGTGTTTCAAGCGCCAGCCGTGGCGCTGTCCCCGGAAGGGCTTCGTGCCGTTCCGTGACGCCGCGGCTTCAGGCTTGGAACGGCGTCGGGGCTGCAGGGCTGGCGGCCGCGCACGTACGTTTGCTCGTGAAGGACACGCAGTCGAGAAGGGCGCATGCCGACTATCAGTCAGCTGGTCCGCCAGGGGCGGAAGAAGATCGTCACCAAGACCAAGAGCCCGGCGCTCCAGGTCAGCCCCCAGAAACGCGGGGTCTGCGTGCGCGTGTTCACGCAGACGCCGAAGAAGCCGAACTCGGCGCTGCGGAAAGTGGCGCGCGTCCGCCTGACGAACGGGATCGAAGTGACGACCTACATTCCGGGCGTCGGCCACAACCTCCAGGAGCACTCGCTCGTGCTCATCCGCGGCGGTCGCGTGAAGGATCTCCCGGGCGTCCGCTATCACGTCGTGCGCGGCACCCTCGACGCGGTGGGCGTCCAGGGCCGGAAGCAGGGACGGTCGAAATACGGAGCCAAGAGGCCCAAGTCGTAGTGGAACCCGGAACCCAGAACCCGGAACCAGAACCCCGAACACGAACCCGGAACCCGGAACTCGGAACTCGGAACTGAGAGATGCCTCGTAGACGAGAGATACCCAAGCGCGAGCTGGCCGCGGACCCGCTGTACAGCAGCACGCTCGTCAGCAAGTTCATCAACACGGTGATGCACGACGGCAAGCGCAGCACCGCGGAGCGCATCCTGTACCAGAGCTTCGACATCATTAAGGATCGCACCGGCGACGACCCGCTGAAGGTCTTCAAGAAGGCGCTCGACAACGTCAAGCCGAGCCTCGAGGTGAAGTCGCGCCGTGTCGGCGGCTCGAATTACCAGGTGCCGGTTGAAGTCAACCCGAACCGCCGCCTGTCCCTCAGCATCCGCTGGCTCGTCGGCTACGCGCGGCAGCGCGGCGACGGCAAGACGATGCAGGAACGGCTCGCCAACGAGCTGCTCGACGCGTCGAACCTGCGCGGCGGCGCCGTGAAGAAGCGCGAGGACACGCACCGCATGGCGGAAGCCAACAAGGCCTTCGCGCACTATCGGTGGTAACGACGAGAGACCAGGGACGAGAGACCAGAGACCCAGGACCCGAGACGAGAGACCCGAGATACGCAATGCCCCGGCAGACACCGCTCCATCGGACCCGGAACATCGGCATCATGGCCCACATCGATGCCGGGAAGACGACCACGACGGAGAGAATCCTCTTCTATACCGGGATTACGTACAAGATCGGCGAGGTCCATGAGGGCACGGCCGTCATGGACTGGATGGAGCAGGAACAGGAGCGCGGCATCACCATCACGTCGGCCGCGACGACGTGCTTCTGGAAGGACACGCGCATCAACATCATCGACACACCGGGCCACGTCGACTTCACGGCTGAAGTCGAGCGGTCGCTGCGCGTGCTCGACGGCGCGTGCGCCGTGTTCGACGCGGTCTCCGGCGTCGAGCCCCAGTCCGAGACGGTGTGGCGGCAGGCCGACAAGTACCGCGTGCCACGCATCTGCTTCGTCAACAAGATGGACCGCGTCGGCGCCGACTTCGCGCGCACGCTGGAGCAGATCCGGACGAAGCTCGGCGGCAACCCCGTGGCGATCCAGCTCCCGATCGGCTCGGAGCACAAATTCATCGGCGTCGTCGACCTCGTGACGATGAAGGCGATCACGTACAAGGACGAGACGATGGGCGCCGACGCCATCGTCTCGGAGATCCCGGCCGGCCTGCTGGCCGAGGCGCAGGAGCTCCGCGAGAAGCTGATCGAGAAAGTCAGCGAGCACGACGACAAGCTGCTCGAGAAGTACCTCGGCGGGGAGGAGATCAGCGAGGCGGAGATCAAGGCGGTGCTCCGCCGGCGCGTGATCGAGTCGGTGCGCAACGAGGCGACGGCCTTCGTGGTCGTCATCTGCGGCGCGGCATTCAAGAACAAGGGCGTGCAGCCGCTGCTCGACGCGGTGGTGGACTACCTCCCGTCGCCGGTGGACATCCCGCCGATCCTGGGCATCGATCCGAGCGCCAGGGCGGCGACGCTCGTCGAGCGCCCCGCCGCCGACGATGCGCCGTTCGCCGCGCTCGCGTTCAAGATCATGACCGACCCGTTCGTCGGCCAGCTCACGTTCATCCGCGTGTACTCGGGCGTGCTCACCTCGGGCTCGTCGGTCTACAACGCGACGAAAGGCAAGACCGAGCGCGTCGGCCGCCTCCTGAAGATGCACGCCAACAAGCGTGAGGAGATCAAGGAGGTCTACGCGGGCGACATCGCCGCGGCCGTCGGCTTGAGGCAGGTCTCGACGGGCGATACGCTCTGCGACGAGAAGAAACCGGTGGTCCTCGAGTCGATGGACTTCCCGGAGCCGGTCATCTCGCTGGCCATCGAGCCCAAGACGAAGGGGGACCAGGAGAAGCTCGGGCAGGGCCTGGCGAAGCTGATGGCCGAGGATCCGACCTTCCGCGTTCGCACCGACGAGCAGACGGGCCAAGTCGTCATCGCGGGCATGGGCGAGCTGCACCTCGAGATCATCGTCGACCGCCTCAAGCGCGAGTTCAACGTGGAGGCGAGCGTCGGGAAGCCGCAGGTGGCCTACAAGGAAACGCTCACGCGTCCGGCCGACGGCGAGGGACGCTACGTGCGCCAGACGGGCGGCCGCGGCCAGTACGGCCACGCCAGGATCCATCTCTATCCGGGCGAGCCGGGCACCGGCTACGTCTTCGAGAACGAGATCGCCGGCGGCGCGATTCCGAAGGAGTTCATCAAGCCGATCAACGAGGGCATCAAGGAAGCGCTCACGCGCGGCGTCCTCGCCGGCTATCCGATCGACGACGTGCGGATCGAGCTGTACGACGGCTCGTTCCACGACGTGGACTCGTCGGAGATGGCATTCAAGATCGCCGGCTCGATGGCGTTCCAGGACGCCGCGAAGAAGGCGAAGCCGGTGCTCCTCGAGCCCGTGATGCGGGTCGAGGTCGTCGTCCCGAAGGATTACCTGGGCGACGTGATGGGCGACCTGTCGAGCCGGCGCGGCCGCATCCAGTCGCAGGAAGACCGGGGCGGCACGCAGATCGTCAACGCGCGGGTGCCCCTCTCGGAGATGTTCGGCTATGCCACGGATCTGCGATCGCGCACCCAGGGCCGCGCGACCTATTCGATGCACTTCGACCGTTACGAGCAGGCGCCGCAGCACGTGAGTGAAGAGGTCGTGGCACGGATACAGGGGACGAAGTAATCAACGCCCACCTGCCAGCTCCCAGGCCCCGGGTCGGGAGGAGCGATGTGGACGCTGGGAGCCGGGTGCTGGGAGTCAAAAACGAGCGGAGCGACAGTTCGATGGCGAAAGAGAAATTCGATCGTTCGAAGCCTCACGTGAACGTGGGGACCATCGGTCACATCGACCACGGCAAGACGACGCTGACCTCGGCGCTCACCAAAGTGGCGGCCGACAAGGGGTGGGCGAAGTTCGTCTCGTACGACCAGGTGGCAAAGGCCTCTGAATCGCAGGGCCGCCGCGACGACACGAAGATTCTGACGATCGCGTCG